>NZ_JBFTOG010000036.1:0-61105 GCF_056397865.1 Arthrobacter sp. 05L417 | reverse complement strand
CCTTCTTCGGTGGATCCCACCAGGGCCAGGGTGGATGCGTTCGGGTTGAGCGCAGTTGCGATGTCGTCGAAGTAGCCGGTGCCGACTTCGCGCTGGTGCTTGGTTGCGGTGTAGCCGCGGGACTCGGAGGCGAATTCCTTTTCCTGGAGTTCGACGTAGGCGCTCATGCCTTCGCGGGCGTAGCCGTGGGCAAGGTCGAACATCGAGTAGTTCAGGGCGTGGAAGCCGGCCAGGGTGATGAACTGGAACGTGAAGCCCATCGCGCCGAGTTCACGCTGGAACTTCGCGATGGTGGCGTCGTCCAGGTGCTTGCGCCAGTTGAACGACGGGGAGCAGTTGTAGGAGAGCATCTGGTCCGGGAACTCGGACTTGACGGACTCGGCGAACTTGCGGGCCAGCTCGAGGTCCGGGGTGCCCGTTTCCATCCAGATGAGGTCAGAA
Source organism: Arthrobacter sp. 05L417 (assembly GCF_056397865.1). Classification (NCBI taxonomy): domain Bacteria; kingdom Bacillati; phylum Actinomycetota; class Actinomycetes; order Micrococcales; family Micrococcaceae; genus Arthrobacter; species Arthrobacter sp. 05L417. Next base: position 60,664 of record NZ_JBFTOG010000036.1, on the reverse strand, counting down.
TAGGGGGCGTAGGCCTTGGCGCGGGCGATGCAGGGCTCGATGCCGTTGCGGACCTTGTAGAAGCCCTCAGCGGTCCGTTCACCGGTGATGAATTCCTGGTCGCGCTCGTCCACGTCGGAGGTGATCAGGGTGGCTGCCTCGGCGTCGGTACGGGCGATGATCACCGACGGGGTGCCCGCGACGTCGGCCGCGAGGCGGGCGGCGTTCAGGGTCCGGACGTGCTGCTGGGTGGGGATGAGCACCTTGCCGCCGAGGTGGCCGCACTTCTTCTCGGAGGCGAGCTGGTCTTCCCAGTGCACGCCCGAGGCGCCGGCCTGGATCATGGATTTCATGAGTTCGTAGGCGTTCAGCGGGCCGCCGAAACCGGCTTCGGCGTCGGCGACGATCGGGACCAGCCAGTCTTCGACGGTCTGGATGCCTTCGGAGAATTCGATCTGGTCGGCGCGGAGCAGGGCGTTGTTGATGCGGCGGACCACGGTGGGGACCGAGTTGGCCGGGTAGAGCGATTGGTCCGGGTAGGTGTGGCCGGAGTTGTTGGCGTCGGCGGCGACTTGCCAGCCGGAAAGGTAGATGGCCCGCAGCCCGGCCTTGACCTGCTGCACCGCCTGGTTGCCGGTCAGCGCGCCGAGGGCGTTGGTGTAACCGCCGGTCTTAGCCTCTTCCGTGAGTTGCTTCCACAGCTTCTCGGAGCCGCGCTTGGCCAGGGTGTGTTCTTCGGAGACGCGGCCGCGGAGGCGGACGACGTCGGTGGCCGAGTAATCGCGGGTGACGCCTTCCCAACGCGGGTTGGCAGCCCATTCGAGCTCCAGTGCGGCGGCCTGCTGCTGAGCGGAGGTGGGCTGCCCTGGTTCAAATGCTGCGGTCATTGTTCTGTCTCCTTTGACGCTACTGTGGCGTGTTTCTGTGTATGTCGCCCCGGCCGACCTTCGCTGCGCCGTTGCAGTTCAGATCGACCGGGACTTCGTGGTTATTACTTTTCAGCACTTTCAAGAGGCTTTCTAGATAAAAACCATGGAAAGAAATGCACTTCTTCGCGTATCCTCAAGAAATGTCACCTGTGAGCTGGAACCGCGAAGTACCGCCGCCGTCGTCGTCCGCTTCCACCGCCGAACTGGACGTCATCAGCCTGGGCCGCCGCGTGCGATATCTGCGCAAGCAGGCCGGGCTGACCCTCGACGACGTGAGTACCGCCGTCGGGACCGCCCCCAGTCAGCTGAGCCTCATCGAGAACGGCAAGCGCGAGCCCAAACTGGGGCTGCTGAAGCAGCTCGCGGCGGCACTGAATGTCGGCATCGACCAGCTGCTCGGCGCGGAACCGCCCAGCCGCCGCGCGGCCTTGGAAATCGAGCTCGAACGGTACCAGCGCGGGCCCCTGTACGAGTCGCTGAACCTGCCTAGAATCCGCGTCAGCTCGCGGCTTCCGCTCGATGTTCTCGAGTCGCAAGTGGGCCTCCTGCAGGAGCTTGAACGCAAGCTCAACGAGCAGGTCGCGACGCCGGAAGAGGCTCGCCGCGCGAACGGCGAACTGCGTTCCATGATGCGCGAGCGCGGCAACTATTTTCCGGAGTACGAGGCCGAGGCGCAGAAGGTCCTCAAAGGCGTTGGATACACTACCGGTCCCTTGAGCCAGCACGTCATTGCGGACATCGCGGACCACCTCGGATTCACGCTCCACCACGTGGGCGACCTGCCCCATTCCACCCGTTCAGTGACCGATCTAAAGAATCACCGAATTTATCTCACGCAGACCCAGCGGCAGGACCATGATCCCCGTTCGGTGCTCCTGCAGGCCCTGGGCCACTACGTCCTGGGCCACGAGACGCCCAAGAACTACGGCGACTTCCTGGCGCAGCGGGTCGCGACGAACTACTTCGCCGCGGCTCTCCTCCTGCCCGAGAACGCAACCCTGGAGTTCCTCCAAAAGGCGAAAGCCGCCAAGGAGATCGCGGTCGAAGACATCCGGGACGCCTTCGCCGTCTCCTACGAAACCGCGGCACACCGCTTCACCAACCTCGCGACGAAGCACCTGGGCATCACCACGCACTTCCAGAAGACCCACCAGAGCGGAATCATCTACAAGGCCTACGAGAACGACGGCGTGGCCTTCCCCCAAGACCATACCGGCGCCATTGAGGGCCAACCGGCGTGCAAGGCATGGACCTCGCGTGCCGTGTTCGACGTTCCGGACAAGTTCAGCGCCTACAGCCAGTACACCGACACCGTCTCCGGCACCTATTGGTGCACGGCGCGCACCGAACGCTCGGCCGCGGGCGAGTTCTCGCTCAGCATCGGCGTGCCGTACCAGCACGTGAAGTGGTTCCGCGGGAGGGAGACAACGGCGCGGGCTACTTCGACGTGTCCGGACCCGAACTGCTGCAAGCGCCCGCCGGCGTCGTTGGCTTCTTCCTGGGCAGGCAACGCTTGGCCCTCCGCCCGCGCCCACTCGCACCTCCTGGCCGCCATGCCGCCGGGTGCGTTCCCCGGCGTCGACGAGACTGAGGTGTACGCGTTCCTCGAGGCGCACTCGGGGTAGTTTTGTGGCGGCGTGACGCGGACTACTTTAGGACCGGATAGCTCAAGTGGGTGACCCCCACGCCCTCGACGACGGTCGGGTTACCCAAGGTGAGTGGCGCGTTCCCAACGCGATCGAACATCCGGATACCGGATCCGAGCAGCAGTGGAACCAAGTCGACGCGGATCTCGTCAAGCAGGCCGGCGTCGAGGCACTGCCGAATGGTGTCTGGCCCATGCATGCCGACGATCTTGTCTCCAGCCGCGGCCTTTGCCTTGGCGACGGCGCTTTCCAGTCCGTCGGTGACGAAATGCACCGCGGAGTCGGAACGGGGCCACCCCTCGGGCATCTGGTGCGTCACCACGAATGCAGGCACGCCGAACGGGTGCTGCCCGCCCCAGGCCTCGGCGCGGTCCGAGGTGCGCCGCCCGGTGAGCATCGCCCCCACCTCGCCCATCAAAGCCCGCAGATGTTCCGCGCTCGCTGGCGAGACGTGGAACGTGAAGCCTGGATTGTGGGTCGGGACGTCGACGTCACCTGCGAAGTACCAGTCGAAGACCTCCTCGACGCCGTCCTCAAGATCGGCCACGTAGCCATCGAGGGACATCGACATGAGTGCGACTACCTTGGTCATTTACCTTGCTCCTTCAGCTCAGACGGACATGGCCCAGGACAAAGCCGCATCGCGGCGAGGCTCGGATGGGTCTATCAGCCTGATTCTGTCGACGAGCCGGACACGGTCGATGAGGGACGTTTCGATGAGCGCCAGAACGAACGCATGATCCTTGGGCCGCGCTGCGATGAGCTTGGCCGCGCACAGATCGTAGGGATCCAGGCAAAGCCCGGTGCTGTTCCGGGTCGCCTCGTTGCGCACGCCAACGAGCCGGTACTCCCAGTCGGCCGGTAGCACCGCAGTCTCCCTCTCGACAGCCTGGACGTAGAACCCGAACTCCTTGTGGAAAGGCGACCACTCACCGAGCGCGGAATCGATGCTGTCCGCAAGCGTCCCGGCGTCGTCATCGGAAAACGGGGCAATGTCGACGGCATCGGACATGGTGATGGCCCCAGGTAGTTGGTCCTCCGTGAAGGATCCCAGAATTGACTGGCTACCGATCACGATCACCCGGTCGCCGTGGATGATATCCGTAGCGGCCCGGATGGCGTGCTCGAGCTCATCGCGGCGCATGGCTGTACCGTACCCCTGCTCAGGTCGATTGTCAGTACCCCCGCTGCCGCTCGCGCTCAGCCAGCAGCGTCGCCACCTTTTCGATGAGCTCGTACGGAATAGGCTTCCCCAGAGGGAATTTCAACGTCCCCTTGGCCGACCGGAAAAGGGCGATTTCGCGCTCGAAGTCCTCGCCGCCGTCGGGCACTGGATAGACGGAGACGTGGTGCTTCCACGCCGCGAAATACACCACGTAGTGCCCGTCGAGCGTGATGGTGGGGATACCGTAACTGATCCGGTCCGCGGCTCCGGGCACTGCTGCCAGGGCCCGCCGTCGGATCTCGTGAAGGATGGTTTGCACGTCGCCGGGCTGCGCCGCGATGTAGTCGTCCACCGTGTCAAAGTGCTCTGCCATGCGCTTCCTTCGCTCCGCTCCGTGCCCCGCCGTTCAGCGGGTCTTGGACCCAGCTTGCCCCAGCGCGCATCGCCCCTGCCAGAGGGCATCGAAGCGAGGTTCGGGCCGACTCCGACCCTCGCTCACATATGTCGGGTTTTGGCCGGACGCTCGCTCACATATATGGGGTTTTGGCCGGACGCTCGCTCACTTGATCTGATGGAACGTTATGGACGGTGGCGAGTTTGCCCGACCATTCGCGATTCCTCGATGCGAGAATGGGGGAGGCACCGCGGTTTTGCAGGCGGGTCCACCACCAGTGCTAATACAGCGGGGCGCCGTGCTAACTCCGGCCGCCTGCGCGAACCACTACGAACGGACAAGCGATGACGTCAGCATCAGAATCCCAGACCCTGAGTAAACCCGCGCCTCGTTTCGCGTCAATTGGCTCTCCATACTTTGGCATCATGCTGGCATGCATGGCTGTCGTCCTGATCCTGTCCAACATTGGCGCTGCCAAAGGCGTCGTCTTCGGTCCGATCATCACCGATGGCGGATTCTTCCTCTTTCCGCTTGCCTACATTCTTGGCGATGTGATGAGCGAGATTTATGGATTCAAGGTTGCCCGTAAAGCAATCATCACCTCGTTCGCACTGTCAGCATTCGCGTCGCTCTGCTACTGGATCATCATCGCGCTCCCCGGTTTCAATGACGATTACGGCAATGCCAAGCAGGCTGCCATCGAAGGCGCACTGGGACCGGTTCCCCAGATCGTCCTTGCTTCACTTCTCGCGTTCCTGGCCGGCCAAACGATCAACTCCTTGATCCTGGTCAAGATGAAGGCCCGTTCGGGTGAGAGAACCCTCTGGGCCCGGCTCATGGGTTCATCCGGGGTGGGCGAATTCGTGGACACGCTCATCTTCTGCAGCATCGCGGCCTCGGTCATTGGCATTACGGACTTCGGAAGCTTCGTCAATTACGTGCTGGTTGGCTTCGTGTACAAGGTCGGTGTCCAATACATCCTCGTGCCCGTGACGTCCTTGGTCATTGGCTGGATCAAGAAGCGCGAGCCTAGCTACTGGGCCTGAGCAGGTAATCCGGGAGGCGGGCCGCATATGTGAGCGCGCGTCGGGTCGGGAGGGCATTTATGTGAGCGAGCGTCGGGCCGGGATGCGGTATATGTGAGCGAGCGTCGTCCGTCGGCTCAGGGGAACCGCAGGGAAGTCCGGTAGTTTCAGAGGATGAAGCTGGGAAAAGCCGTGCTGACGGCCGAGAATCTTGTTGCAGGCTATGGCGAGCATGCAGTGTGCGGACCGCTCGACGTCGAGGTTTTCCCCGGGCAGGTGCTCGGGATGGTGGGCGAAAACGGTGCCGGCAAGTCCACCCTGCTGCGCACCATGATTGGCGCGCAGGCCGCCATAGAGGGCGATGCGCACGTGCTTGGCTTGATGCCGGACGACCGCTCGGCCCTCTTTCGCAGCAAGGTCTCGGTGCTGCTGGATGAGGATGCCTACTTCGATTCACTCACCGTTCGCGAGCACCTTTCCTTGGTGGCCCGTGGGCATGGCCTCACCAACCCCGATGCGGCTGTGGAGGAAGAGATTGGCTTTTTCGAGCTTCAAACCGTGGCCGATGCATTCCCCGATCAGCTTTCCTCGGGACAGCGCCGGAAGCTCCTCCTGGCCTCGGCATTCATCCGCCCCGTCGAGCTGCTGGTCCTCGACGAACCCGAGCAGCGGCTCGATACCCGCATGCGCGGCCTCCTGGCGCAGCGGATCGCGAAGACTGCCAAGAAGAGTGCCGCCGTCGTCATGGTCACGCACGATGCGGATGTCGCCCAAGCGGCGTGTACCCGGGCGGTAATAGTCGACGACGGCGGTGCGCGCGTGGTAAGTACGGACGAGGCTGTGGCGAGGATTCGCCGGTGAGCATGTCCACTGCTGCCGTAGCGCAGCCGGAGTTCGTGGACTTCGACCCCGAGAGTGCCACGCGAAAGGTCATCCGCCCGCGCGGCCAGTCCTTGCTTTCCAGGCTCAACGAACTGTACATCCAGTTCCTGACGTTCGGCGTCGGCCTGATCTACGCGACAGGCCTCCTCAACGGGCTCACTGCCGCAGCAGAGCATGGCTTCGGCGGCCATCTGATTTCGGCCAGTTACGGCGTCGTCCCTGTTGAGTACGGTCTGCTTGTTGGGTTCGGGCTCTTGGCTCTCGCGGCCTATTGGGTGGCGGGCAGGCTCGGGCCACTGGCGATCACGGCGAATCAGCGGCACTGGTGGTACTCACTGGCTATCGACCGCGAGCCGCTTCTAGCCCGAGGATTGCGCCGCGCAGTCTGGGCTGCCGCCGTCGTCGGAGCCCTCACCACCATTCCGATAGCAGTCATCAGCGGCTCGACCGCAATGGTGTTTGCCGGGCGCGTCTTGGCAGGGGCGCTGACCGGTACGGCTATTCTCGCGTTGGCCGCGTTCGCCCAGACGCGTTCACGGGCATCGGCCGGGCAAGGCAGACCGATAAACTGGCTGCTGGCGATCGCCTCGGCGGCCCTCGGCGCGATGCTGTTCGGGACACTGCAGGGGAACTGGATCTTCGCGGTCGCCCCTGCTGTCGCTTTGGTTGCCGCGGCGCTCGGCATGCGCAACAAGCTGTCCAGCGTCCGCACGACTTCGCTGCTCAAGGCCGGGTCCGCGAGGGGACATGTCCAGGCTGCGCTGACGCTGATGGACACGGGGGAGCTCAGCGCCTCGCTGTCCAGCGGCGGCAAACGCAGCCGGGTCAAGCTCCCGGGGACGCCCAGCACCGCCGCGGGCGCGCTCTTCCATGCGGAGGCTACCGTGCTCGCCCGGCAGCCCGGGCGGCTGTGGCGCTGGGGCCTGGGTCTCGCCGTCGTTCCCTTGACTGGGCTGGTCCGGACGTTCGATTCGCCCGTCATCCTGCTTCCGGTGCTGCTTGCCGCTGCGATATTCTCCTCCACTGCGGCGGCCGGGCCGCTTTGGCAATTGCGCATGGCCCCGAGTCTCGACGCCCTCCTTCCGATTTCCAGGACAGCTTCGCGCTGGGTCCACGTCGCACTTCCGGTGGTGCTGATGGGGTTATGGACGACGGCGGCTGCCGGATTCTTCGTGCTGGCAGGCGGATTCCGGGTGGAACTCCTCGTCCTGGGTGCGGCGGCGGGAGGCGGTTTGGGCGCGGGGATGCTTCGACGCGCATTCCGCCAGCAGGAAGACCTGACCAAGCTGGTGTACCTCATGCAGCTCGGTCGGAGTGGACCCGCCATGCTCGGAACCAGGATCCGGGGCTACGTGCTGTGCCTCTTCGCCCTGGTGCCCTTGGCCTTGGGCATGCTCTTCAACGCCCCGGAAGTCCTGGTGACGCCCGCCGTCGTGCTCAACGTGGTGCTCCTGGTGATCGGCGTGACGACCGCGGACCGTCCCTGAGGCGCCCCTTGGCGCGAGCTCGGCGGGAGGCGGGGACCGACGAGACCCTACGAGTAGTACCGTCCCAGCGTCTCGGCCTTGAACTCGAAGAAGTCCCCGGATTCGATGGCTAAGCGGGCATCGTCCACCATCTTCACCACGAAGCGCTCGTTGTGGATGGAGATGAGCGTGGCCGAGACCATCTCGTGGGCCTTGTACAGGTGGTGGATGTACGCCCGGGAATAGTTGGCGCAGGTATAGCAGTCGCAACCATCCTGCAGCGGCCCGAAATCCGCCTTGTAGCGCGCTCCGGACAGGTTGTACCGGCCGGACGGAGTGTAAAAGGCCGAGTTGCGGGCCACCCGGGTGGGGGAGACGCAGTCGAAGGTGTCGGCGCCGTTTTCGATGGCCGTGAAGATGTCGTCCGGCTCGGAGATGCCAAGGAGGTGCCGGGGCTTGTTCTCGGGAAGTTCCTCGTTGCACCAACGCACAATGGTGCCGAGGTTCTCCTTCTCCAAGGCGCCGCCGATGCCGAAACCGTCAAACGGCATCCCGCCAAGGTCCCGGCAGGCCTTGCGGCGAAGATCCTCGTACTGCGCCCCCTGGATGACGCCGAACAGGGCTTGGTACGGCTTGCCCGCCCGGGAGGCTGTCAGCCGCTCATGCTCCACCACGCAACGCTCGGCCCAGCGACGCGTCCGCTCCAGGGATTCCTCTTGGTAGCCACGGGAGTTCTGCAGGGTGGTCAGCTCGTCGAAAGCGAACATGATGTCGGCGCCGATCTGGTGCTGCACCCGCATCGAGATTTCGGGCGAGAAGCGGTGCCGGTCCCCGTTCAAGTGCGACTTGAACCAGACGCCGTCCTCGTCCACATGGGCCAGCCGCTCCTTGCCCGGGGCCACGGCGTCGTCCGGACCGGACGTGTCCACGGAGGTCATGTCGATGACCTTCTTGAACCCCGAGCCGAGGCTCATGACCTGGAATCCGCCCGAGTCGGTGAACGTGGGCCCGTCCCAGTTCATGAACGCGCCGAGCCCTCCCGCCGCGTCCAGGATCTCCGGTCCCGGCTGCAGGTACAGGTGGTACGCGTTGGCCAGCAAAGCCTGCGCGCCGAGCGCCTTCATGGATTCGGGCAGCACGGCTTTAACAGTGGCTTTCGTCCCGACAGCGATGAATGCAGGCGTCTGGATCTGGCCGTGCGGCGTGGTGATAGTGCCGGTTCTGCCCAGGAACTCGCCCCGCTCGCCGACGCCGTGACGGCTGCCGCCGTCGGCGTTCAAAAAGCCCGACGACGGCCGGCGCGTTTCGCTGAGCCGCGCACCCACCTCGAAGGAAAACGCGGACTGCTGGGCAGTTGCGAGCGTGGACGGATCGGACTCGGGGCTAGACCCGGATTGAGGCACGGAGGAATCGGCTGGCACCGTTACAGTCTGCCAGCCCCGGAGCATGAATCGTCAGTGCGAATGCACCTCTGTGGGGTAGTTCTCAGCCTTCCAGCCGTCCCAGTGGGAGCGAATCGAGTCCAGGCTGGCCGCCCCTAGGTCGTAGGTAGAAGCGATGACGATAGTGCCGCCGTCGGGCCTTTTCTCCGGAATCACCGGCTGGTCAGCCACAATCAGCAGCCCATCACCATGCTCCGCATAACTGTGCACGGTGAGGCCCACCTGATGGTTGCTCCGGAACCAGACCTTGCCGGAGAGGGCCTCGCCCGTGGGCAGCGTCAGCGAGTATTCCTGCCCGGGAGCCGGGACCTCGGCCAGGCCGAGTTTCTGGATGCCTGAGCCGCGGCCGCCCGGCAGGGAAACGAAATGCGTGCGCCGGTGCCCGTGTGGATGATGTTCGAGGGCGAAGCGGAGTTGGTGCAGGAACGTCAGCCAGCCTTGGGTGATGTCCTCGTCCCACGCGGCCCATTCGGAATCGTGGTCCAAGGCTGCCCGCGTCACGCGTACCTCGGTGCCTCCGCTGACCGGGGTGAGCTCGAAGACGTCCCCGCCGTTCACGGTGAGGCTGGTGTGGTCGGGGCCCTCGACCACGTTGGTGGTGAAGTAGATCTGGTTGATTTCGTCGCCAAGCTCATCGGCCTCCCAGCCGTGCCACTGAGCCACGAGCGACGGTTCGCGCAGCGAAGTCCAAACTTGCTGCGCGTCGGCATTTACAACAACGCTCAGATTGTTCGTCATGGCCCGAATCTACCGCCGTTGGAGCGAACGCGACAGGTCTTGCGGAATCCTCGGAGAGCGCCTAAGCCCGCACTGCCTCGAGTTCGTTCGCGATCCGGTGATCGAGTTCCCCGAGGCCGATGGTGTTTGAACCGCCGTGCGCGCGCAGGAACAGCAGGGCTTCGAGCCGAAGCAGCCGCCATTCGCGCTCGGCGTCGCGGTTGCCGTTGTCGATGGAGCGGAAGATTTCCTTGTCGTACAGGTTCGGTTCGTTGAGCCCGCGCTGCCGGACTTTGGCGGCGATCCGGGCCTTGAACGGGTCTGTCTCCACAGTGTCCGGCGCCTGAAGGAGCTGATCGTAGACTTCGGCGCGTTTCGTTTGGCCGAGCTCACGGCAAATGAAGCTGGAAAGCGCGAGGGAACGTTCAACCGACATCCACCGGTCCCGGTTTCCGTCGTAGGGGAGCACGTTGAGGATATCGGCCACCGCGAGGGCGTGGTCGGGATCGCGCAGCTCGATGAAAAGATCGTGGGCCAGATCGCTCAGATCCCGAAGGCAGCTTCCCGACTTCGTGTTGATGCCCTTCACTAGGCGTTCGCTCAGCACCGCGACCCCATTCCTGCCAGGGTGCGTTTCGGCGGCGGCAGCCACGATGTTCTCGGGAGAGTCCGTCGCTTCCGGGATCAGCGCGAGCTGCGGGGGACCCGGCGCGCTCGGTCCGCTCACGGTGGGTGCCACCGCGGGCAAAGGAGGTACGACGACGGCGGGAGCCCCCTCCTCGGGCACGTCACCGCCGTCGGAGGTCACGACGTCGGGCGCGTCACCGGCGTCGGGGATACCGGCGTCGGGCGCGTCACTCGTGTCCGGCTCCGTCAGCGGGGCCGGACCTTCGGCGAGCGGCGTGTCGACGTCGTCCGGGATGGCGGCCGCTTCGCCCACCGGGACGCTGGATCCGATAGCGATCCGCACGCTCCCGCCGTCGAGCGTGGTCACGAGGATGAGCGCGGGCACGCCGAAATCGTCGCGTTCGAGCCCGATGTGCGTGATTTGCTCCGCGGGACCATCCCCAGGGAGGAAGAGGTAGTCCCCGATTTGCAGGGACCCAGCCTGCTTTTCACGGTACTGCTGGTCGGCCGGGCTGTGAGTCATCGGAAGTCCTTTGGTTCTCTTGGGGTCCGCCCAACAGTCTATAAAACCCCACCGGGCAAATCGGGGAGGTGGCTACTACCCGCCGCTTCTGTCAGCGCTGCTGCTACTGTCCGACGCCTGCGAAAGCCAGAGCCTGGCGCACCAGATTGCCGCGGCCACCGCTGAATTCCTGCTGCACGTCGTCGCTGAGGATCTCCTGAGGAGTCATCCACGTCAGCTCGAGGGCGTCCTGGCGAGGTTCGCACTCGCCTGTGACTGGGATGACGTAAACGAGGGACACGGCGTGTTGGCGGTCGTCCGTGAAGCCGGTCTGCGACGGCGCCGGGAAGTATTCGGCCACGGTGAACGGCACGGGACTGACGGGCAACTGCGGGAAGGCCAGCGGCCCGAGGTCCTTTTCCATGTGCCGCAAGAGCGCGGCCCGGATCGTTTCGCGGTACAGGACGCGGCCGGACACGAAGGAACGGACCATGGTGCCGTCGGCGTCGCCCTGCAGAAGGGTACCTACCTCGTTGACGAATCCGAGCGGATCGAGACGCACGGGAACCGCCTCCACGTAAACCATGGGGAGGCGGCCGCGGGCTTCGAAGAGGTCTTCATCGGAAAGCCAGCCGGAGTACGGGTCAGGGGTACGAACACTCATGGTTAAGTTCTACCCCATCCCATGCCGTTCCATGCCGTACGAATCAGACAGCCAGGATTGCGTCGAGCCCAAACCGGGAACGCTCGCTCAATTCTGGTGTCCAATCGGGCGACGCTCGCTCACCTATATGGGCAAAATCGGCATCCCTCGCTCAGATGATCTGAGCGAGCGTTTCCGGAAAGGCCGATATATGTGAGCGAGCGTCGGGGTAAGGCCGATATAGGTGAGCGAGCGTCGGGGTAAGGGCCCATATAGGTGAGCGAGGGTTGGGCATGTAGTCGGTGGGCTTTCGCCACAGCCTAGCTGGCACCAGAATGGGGCCATGGCTGTTGAACTTGAAGAACTGATCGTCAAAGATGCTGCCGAGTGGCGGTCCTGGCTCGAAAAGAACGGCGCCGATAGCCCTGGCGTGTGGCTCGTGCTGCACAAGAAGGGCGGCAACGTGACGGAACTCGATTACGCCGCTGCCCTGGATGAGGCGCTTTGTTTCGGCTGGATCGACGGCCAAGGCAGAAGGCGCGACGACGAGAGCGTCTTCCAACGCATGACCCGCCGCGGCCCCAAAAGCCCATGGTCCAAGCGGAACGTGGGGCACATTGCCCGTTTGGAAGCCGAGGGCAAGATGACTCCGGCCGGATGGGCCGCCGTCGACGGCGCCAAGGCGGACGGGCGTTGGGAAGCTGCCTATGTGGGCCAAGCGGACGCGGAAGTCCCGGAGGACCTCGCTGCCGCCATCGCCGCCGTTCCCGAGGCCCAAGCGATGTTCGATGTGCTGACCGCGGTCAATCGCTATTCCCTGATCTACCGCACCAACTCGGTGAAGAAGGCGGAAACGCGGGCCAGGAAGATCGCTGGCTTTGTTGAGATGTTGGCGCGGCAGGAGACGCCGTATCCGCAGAAGAAAAAGCCCGCGGTAGCAGAGTAGGACCTATTCAGGCTTCTCGGCGGACAGAGCGACGATCCAGCCTGGAGTGTCCTCACCGAGCCGCTTGTCGAGCAAGACCCTGGCCTTGGCAGCGGCGATCTGCACCTTGCGGTCCTCGGCACTCACCGAGGCGGGACGCTGCGAGGGGACGACAGCGCGGGTTTCGGACGCCGTGGCGGCTGCCATGAGCGCGTCGTCGGTGCCTACTTTGAGGAGCGCGAGTTCCTCCCGCGACGCGAGTTCGCTGTGGCCCAGAATTTCGATGGCCTTTTGGCCCATTTCGGCCTCGGAGCGGCTACGGGACAGGGACGCGTCGAGGGCCCATTGAGCGCGGCGCCACCACTCGGACCTGTCATCCGCCCGCGCCTTCTGCCGCAGGGACAGGAGGCCCACGATCGCGGCAACGATCGCCGCTACAAGGACAGCGAGCGGGCTGAGCGCGCCAACGATCTGCCACCATTCCGGCGGCCCACCGACCACAGTGACGGGTATCGGACTCGGGATCGGGTTCACAGCTCCAGACTAGGCCCCGGCACTGACAATTACTGGACGCGCGCGGCGGCTTCCAGCACCATCCATGCCTGCAGTTGGGTGGAGAGTTCGACGGCGGTGCCCACCGGATACGTCTCGGCCGCCGGACGCTGCGGTTCCGTCGAGAAGACGAGCCAGCCGTCGTCGTCGTACTTTCCGGAAGTCCCTTTGGCAGCGTGTGTACGCACCATCCGCCCCGCCCACAGCGCGCCCGCGGTATCGAGCACCATCTGGCGGGCGGTGGCGCGGGTGGCCGCGGGCAGCCGCACGTCTCCGGCGGCGAGGGCGAGGTAGCGGACGAGGATCCCGGCAAAGAGTCCGCCGTCGCCGGCGCCCTCGCCGCGAAGAACGAGCCTCCCCTGAGTGTCAGGCTCACGGACGGTCAGATGCTCAGCCACCGAGCCCACCAACGCGGCCGCGGGTGCCAGGTTCGCTTCTCCACCCAACTCCAACAAGGCGCCGAGCACCGGGCCTTGGTTGTAGGTGTAGACCTGTTCAGCGAGGACGAGCTTGCCTTCCTTGATCCAGGCGCCATCGAGGTATAGGCCGCGGGTGGATTCGAAGAGTGTGGCGTCGAGCCAGTCCAGGAGCCCTTGGGCCCGCTCCCGCTTCCCGGTCCGGGCGAAATACAAGGCCACCGGCGCAGTGGCCGGGGCGTTCTTGAAATCACGCTTCGTGCTCCAGAAGGTGCCGCCGCCCATGTCGTCCGTGGAGGCCGATTCGAACTGCGGAGAGAGGCTTTTCTGCATCCGGGCGTTGCGTCGTCGGCCAGGCTTCTGCGCCCGCCCGGCCAAGGAATCCAAGCGCAGGACGGCGAGGGCGAGCCACGCCATGTCGTCGTAGTAGCTGTTGACGTAGCGCAGGAAGTTGCGCAGCCGGATGCTGGCGACCACGCGTGAAGCGAGCTCGCCGGCGCTCGGGCGATCACCGCCGTCGAACCTTGATCCCGAGCCCAGCTCGCGCAACCCCGCGTCAACGAGGCAATCGACGTAGTGCGCCTGCCACCAGTAGTTCCACGGCTGAAACGGAGAATGGTTGGACGGCCGGACCGACGCCGCGAGGTGCGTTCCGGGGAGGAAGAGGAGGCGCCGTCCGAAATGCCGGGTGACCGAACGCGCGGCGTGGTCGGCTCGTGCGGCCCAGTCCGGAGTTCCGGAGGTGCCGGGCTGGGCATCGGGGGCGGACATGGTGACAGCCTAACGCGGGCCCGCTTGGCCGCAGGCCCTCCGGCAGTGCACAATCAAAGTGATTCAGTTAACATGCATTAACGGATTTTGGTTCTGCATCGAGGAGGATGGATGGACATCAAGGGCGCAGTTGCGTTGATAACCGGCGGGGCTTCGGGTTTGGGGGCCGCAACCGCAAGGCGATTGCTCGACGCCGGAGCGTCGGTAGTGCTGCTTGACCTCCACTCCTCTCTCGGCGAGTCCCTCGTTGCCGAGCTCAATGCCTCGGGAGCCGACGGAAGGGCCGTGTTCGTCCCCGCCGACGTCACGAACGAAGAACAAGTGCAGGCCGCCGTCGACGCCGCCGTCGCGCTGGGTCCCTTCCGGATCCTGGTCAACTGCGCCGGCGTAGCAACCCCGGGCAAAGTGCTCGGCAAGGACGGCGTGCTGCCGCTGGAGAACTTCAACAGGGTCATCCAGATCAACCTCGTGGGCACCTTCAACGTGATCCGCCTGTCTGCGGCCGCAATGGCCCGGAACGAGCCTGCGTCTACAGAGCTTGGTGGCGAGGAACGCGGCGTCATCATCAACACGGCCTCCGTGGCGGCTTTCGATGGGCAGATCGGGCAGCCTGCGTATGCCGCATCCAAGGGTGCTGTGGCCGCGATGACGTTGCCCTTGGCCCGTGAATTTGCGCGCTCGCTAGTACGTGTCATGGCCATCGCGCCGGGCATCTTCGAAACCCCCATGTTGGCCGGCTTGCCCGAGGACGCCCAGCTTTCCCTGGGCCAGCAGGTACCGCACCCCGCCCGACTTGGCCGTCCCGCCGAGTACGCCAACCTTGTGGCGCACATTGTGGAAAACGCCATGCTCAACGGCGAAACCATCCGCCTCGACGGCGCTATCCGGATGGCACCCAAGTGAGCCAGACGCACAAGCTGGCGGCCGCCTTCGAACATTCGGCCGGTTCTCTGCCCGACTTGCCTGGGGCGGACTTTTTCGACTTCGAATCTCTCCTCAGCGTCCAGGAACAGCGTAAGCTCAACGAACTCCGGGAATTCCTGGCCACGGAAATTGCCCCATATGCCAAGGACTGGTGGGACAAGGCCGAGTTCCCTGCGCACATCCTGCCCAAGCTTGCGGCCCTTCGCTTGAGCACCCCCACGCACCGCGGTTACAGCAACCTGTTCGCAGGGCTCGTGATCGCGGAAATGACCCGCGTGGACACCTCCATTGCGACGTTCTTCATGGTCCACCACGACCTTTTCATCGAGGCGCTTTACGAGTTCGGCTCCAAGGACCAGCAGGACCGCTACCTGGACGACGCCTCCAATCTGCGGACCACCGGAGCTTTTGCGCTCACGGAACCGGATCACGGTTCCGACGTGGCCGGTGGCCTGCAGACGGTGGCCCGCCGGGTCACCGGAGGAGTCGACGACGGCGGCGACTACTGGGTGCTGAACGGCGCCAAGCGTTGGATCGGCAACGGGACGTTTTGCGACCATGTACTGGTCTGGGCGCGGGACGAAGTCGACGGCGCTATTCGCGGCTTCATTGTGGACGGCACGCTGCCCGGGGTGACCCGCACCAAGATCGAGAACAAGATCGCCCTCCGCACCGTGCAAAACGCCGACATTGTCCTCAAGGACGTCCGGATCGCGGAGGCGGATCGTTTTTCCGGAATCAACAGCTTCGCCGACACCAACCACCTGCTGCGTGGATCGAGGCTCATGGTCGCTTGGCAGGCCGTAGGGCAGCAGTTGGCGGCGTTCGACGTCGCCCGGAAGTACGCGCTCGAACGGCAGCAGTTCGGCCGCCCGCTCGCAAAGTTCCAGCTCATCCAGCAGCAATTGGTGGACATGCTCGGAAATGCCGTGGCCAGCATGGGCATGATGGTGCGCATCGCACAGCTGCAGGAGGACATCTACACGGACAGCAAGGGAGTGCGGCACGGCGGAGCCCAAATGTCCCAGGTGGCCCTGGCCAAGGCTTACTGCAGCGCCCGGATGCGCGAAACGGTGGCCATGGGCCGGTCCATCCTGGGCGGGAACGGCATCGTGACCGATTACCGGATGGCCAAGATCTTTGCCGATGCCGAGGCGATCTACACCTACGAAGGATCGTTCGAGATCAACTCGCTCATCGTGGGCCGGGCCGTGACAGGGGTTTCCGCGATCGTTTGAGGGGCGCGCGGGACCTCGCTGAGACCGGGACCGCGGCGCCGGTCCGGGCCGGGCGCGCTGCCGAGCGAGCCATACCGGAGCTTGTTTCCCGTACCGGAGCTTGAAGCGCGGCGATGGGAAACAAGCCCCGGTCTGAGCCTGGGGCCTCAACCCCCGGACAATTGGTCCTCGAGATTGAAGATTTCCGTGAGCTGGACGAATCCTTGGTCGGGTGCCCGTGCGTCGTCTTCGAATAGCAGTGCCATTTCCGCCTGCCAGCGGGCATTCACATCAGTCAGCGCCATACGGGCCCGCGCCGCATCGAAATCGTCGCATTCCACGTAGCCCACCAGCAGCCCGTCGTCGGCCAGGAACAACGAATAGTTGTTCCAGCCGGCTGCCTTGAGTTCACGGAGCATCTCCGGCCACACAGCCGCATGGCGGCGCCGGTACTCGGGAATCCGGCTGGGTTTGACCGAGGAACGGAAACAGACGCGCATGTGGATTCTCCTATTTTCATGAATCGTTTCATTCGATGAGCGCAAGGTCGTTGCAAATCGCGCGGCTTACCGGGTGCCGGCCCGGAGCTGGCGGTATTCCTCGCGGGGAACCGGCGTCGCGTCCGGCGTGCCCAGCTGATTGAGGGGGATGCGGTACGTTTCCCGCGCCGACCAGGCGGCCACAGCGCCGATGATACAGATTCCGAAGCAGATGGACCCGATGATGAGCGGTACATTCGCGGACCCCGGTGGGGCGATCGCCGTGAAGATACTCGGAAGGAACGCGGTGATGACGAGGCCGATGTTCTGCGAGATGGCGAATCCCGTGACGCGGGTGCGGGCGGGGAAGAGCTCCTGGAAATAGCTGGCGAACGTTGCATTCCAGACCTGATAGAGCGTGCCCCACATGAGGATCGAGAGGATGATCGTGAGCAGTACATTGTTCTGGCTGACTGCGTACAGGTACGCGTAAGCCAGCACGCCGGAGCTCAACGAGCCGAAGATCATCAATGGCCGGCGGCCGAACCGGTCCGACAGATCTCCGAACAACGGGATGAGGGCCAGTGCGACGACGTTGGCCAGGACCGGGATCCAGAGGTAGACGGTGGTGCTCATGCCGACGCCGTATCCCGGCTGGGTAGCGTATGCCGCACCGAAGACTGCCACGGTGACTCCGACGACGTTGACCAGGGTCATGCAGACTGCGCGCAGCACGTCGAGACCGCTTTCCCGCAGCACGCGGACGATCGGCATCTTCGGGATCTCTTGGTGCGCCTTTTCTTCGGTGAAGATGGGGGTTTCTTCAACCCGGCGGCGGATTATGTACCCGGCGAACACCACGAGGGCGCTGAGGAGGAACGGAATGCGCCAGCCCCAGGATTTGAACGATTCACTGGAGAGCATGGCAGAGAGCGGAAGAAAGACCGCGGCGGCGATAATCTGTCCGGCCTGGGTGCCCTGGAGCGCGAAGCTTGCGTAGAACCCCCGACGGCCGAAAGGCGCATGCTCCACGATCATGGCGCTGGCGCCGCTCAGTTCGCCCGCCACGGCAAAGCCCTGGATGAGCCGGACGGCAACCAGCAAGACGGGTGCCAGAAGGCCGACCTGACCGTAAGTGGGCAACAGTGCGACGGCGAAGGTCGACGCGCCCATCATCAGCATGGCCAGGACCAAAACGTTCTTCCGGCCATGCTTGTCGCCCCACTGTCCGAGGACGAATGCACCAATCGGGCGGGCAACGTAGCCCACGGCGTACGTGCCAAGCGAAGCGATCAGCGCCACGGTCGGATTTCCGGCGGGGAAGAAAACGCCGGGAAAGACCAATGCAGCGGCCTGTGCATAGATGAACCAGTCGTAGTACTCGAGGGCGCTGCCGATCCAGCCGCTGGCTGCCGCTTTCCTCGTGGTGCTGGACTGTCGCGGTTCGATTGAACTTCGCTGCCTACTCGCGTCGATCTTCATATTGTCCTCCTTTGGACAAGTCGTTGGGGCCACTGGAAGGGCCTTCCCGTCTTTGGGTGTGGTTTCCAGTAGGAGGGCGGCGCCATCGCAAGGATCGGACTGAACTTCCGCTTGGTATGCGCTTTCCCATCTGGTAAGCGCTTTCCATAAGACACCCGCGCGGCCCCGCTGTCAAGGTTAAGTTGTTGTGCAGGTCACAATGGCGGGGGACTCTCGGCCCGGCGCGATCGTGCCATCCGTGGAGCCGCCGCGAACCTGTTTCCTACGTAGGATCGCAGCGGCCGCCGCGAACCCCAGGAACTAGGTCGAACCCGTGCTCCTGCGGAGGGTGACGCTGCCCGCGACGGCCGCCGGACCGCCGTCGTCGGAAAGGGTCGCAATGGTTGCCAGCCGTCCGATTTCCTCCAGCGGCAGGCTCACGGTGGAGAGCGCCGGCCGGAAGTCCCGGAGCCATTGGATGTCGTCGAATCCTGCGAGGCTCGCGTTGTGGGGGATCCTGAGCCCCTGGTCCCTCAACGCGGCTGCCACCCCGATGGCCATGACATCGTTGGTCGCGAAAATGCACAAGCGCTGTTCCGGTACCGGCTGGCCGGAGGCCTTGATCCGCCAGGCAAGCTCAATACCGGCGTCGAAGCCGCCGTTCCGGTTGAACGGGACGTGCACAACATCCGCGGCTGGCTGCCCGGCGTCGGACAAGCCTCGTTGGAATCCCGTGACGCGCTCATCCGAAGTGGTCAGCCCCTCTGGACCGGCCACAATGACGAACGGCCCTTTGTGGGTGCGCGCCAGATCCCGCGCCAGATCCCGCGCAAGTTGTTCGTTCGGGACGGCGATCGTGCGGTAGCTGTCCGTTTCGGCCACGCCCAAAATCGCTTGCCCTACGACGCCCACGCGCCCGCCGTTGCGGCAGTAGCGGTCCAGTTCGGCGGCTAGCTCGGTGTTCGCGCGGGCGTCTTCGGAGCGTGTTGATCGCGATCCTGCGATGACGATCGACTCTGCCCGCCGTGCAGCGAAGGCGGCGACGGCGTCCTTCTCCTCGGCGGGTGTGCCGTTGGTGGTGGCGAGCAGCACCATGCGGCGCTCCTGCCTTGCTGCGGCCTGGACGCCTTGCGCTATGGCGGAAAAATATGGGTCCGCGATGTCATGGACGATCAGGCCAATGAGCCCCGTGCTGGATTTCGCCAACGCCTGGGCCTGGGCGTTCGCGATGTAGCCCAGGGTGTCGGCCGCCTGCCGGACGCGCTCGGCGATTTCCGGGGCGGGCGTCCTCGCGGAACCATTGAGCACCCGGGAGGCGGTGGCGGGGGAGACGCCGGCCAGTTTGGCCACTTCGGACAGCGTGCTTGCAGTCACGGACAACTCCTCTTCAAAGCCTCAGTCTCGGGCACTTCCAGCGACATCCGATTATTGCAGTCCTAACTGGCCTTGGGAAAGCGATTGCCAGGCCCGTGGTGGCGTGTCATCATGAATGCATTGGGAATGCGCTTTCCCACCTCATTACTTTCCACCTGAAGAAGGACTCATGGGCTACGAAACAAAGACGATCCGAATCGCCATGAACGGCATCACCGGGCGGATGGGTTACCGCCAGCACTTGCTGCGTTCCATCCTCCCCATCCGCGACGCCGGGGGCTTCACCTTGGCAGACGGGACCCGCGTCCAGGTCGAACCGATCCTGGTCGGCCGCAACGAGGCCAAGATCCGCGAACTCGCCGAACTCCACAAGGTTTCCGAGTGGTCCACCGACCTGGACGCCGTCATCAACGACCCCACCGTCGACGTCGTTTTCGATGCGTCGATGACGAGCCTCCGCGCGGCGACGCTGAAGAAGGCCATGCGCGCCGGAAAGCACATCTTCACCGAAAAGCCGACGGCGGAGACACTCGAGGAAGCCATCGAGCTGGCCCGCATCGGCAAGGAATCCGGCGTCACGGCCGGCGTGGTGCACGACAAGCTGTACCTGCCCGGCCTGGTCAAGCTGCGCCGCCTCGTGGACGAAGGCTTCTTCGGCCGCATCCTCTCGATCCGCGGAGAATTCGGCTATTGGGTGTTCGAAGGCGACGTCCAGGCAGCGCAGCGCCCGTCCTGGAACTACCGCAAGGAGGACGGCGGCGGAATGACAACGGACATGTTCTGCCACTGGAACTATGTCCTTGAAGGCATCATCGGCAAGGTCAAGAGCGTCAACGCCAAGACCGCCACCCACATCCCGACCCGCTGGGACGAGCAGGGCAAGGAATACAAGGCCACGGCCGACGACGCTTCCTACGGCATCTTCGAGCTCGAGACCCCGGGCGGGGACGACGTGGTCGGGCAGATCAACTCCTCCTGGGCGGTCCGCGTCTACCGCGACGAACTCGTGGAGTTCCAGATCGACGGCACGCATGGCTCCGCCGTCGCGGGCTTGAACAAGTGCGTCGCGCAGCAGCGCGCCCACACGCCCAAGCCCGTCTGGAACCCGGACCTGCCCGTCACGGAGTCCTTCCGCAGCCAGTGGCAGGAAGTTCCCGCGAACGCCGATCTGGACAACGGCTTCAAGTTGCAGTGGGAAGAATTCCTGCGCGACGTCGTCGCCGGCCGGGAACACCGCTTCGGGCTGCTTTCCGCCGCCCGCGGCGTGCAGCTCGCCGAACTCGGCCTGCAGTCCTCGGACGAGCGCCGCACCATCGACATCCCGGAGATCGTGCTCTGATGACCACTCTTCTTCTTCCAAACCACGACGGCGGGACCCGCCTCTACAAGGTGCAGCCGGCCACGTCGTGGGCCAGGCCGACGGCGGCTTTGACGTCCCGGCGCGCCTACGCCGCGGCGCACGTGATCCCCGAAGCGACGGCCGACAACACCCCTGGTGCCCCCGCGCGCTTGGACTGGGACGCCACGATGGCGTACCGGCACGAGCTGTGGTCCTACGGCCTGGGTGTTGCCGACGCCATGGACACGGCACAGCGCGGCATGGGCCTGGACTGGGCCGCCACCCAGCAGCTCATCAAGCGAACCGGCGTCGAAGCGGCTTCCGTGGTGGCGTCCGGCAACGTGGCTACCGCCGGGAAGACCGTCAGGGACCTCGTCTCCTGCGGTGCCGGAACCGACCAGCTGGACCTGGACTCCGTCCCCGAGGGGCCCGCCGGAATCAAGGCCGTGCTGGACGCGTACCGCGAGCAGATCGCCGTCGTTGGCGAAGCCGGACCGAAGGTCATCATCATGGCGTCCCGGGCGCTGGCCAAGGTGGCAGTAAGCCCTGAGGACTATCTGCGGGTCTACTCCACGCTTCTCAGCGAGGTGGACCAGCCCGTCATCCTGCACTGGCTCGGGACCATGTTCGACCCCGCCCTGGCCGGCTATTGGGGATCGGACGACGTCGCCGAAGCAACGGAAACCTTCCTTGGCCTGATCCGGGACCACGCGGACAAAGTGGACGGAGTGAAGGTCTCGCTGCTCGACGCTTCGCATGAAGTTGCCCTGCGCGCAGCCCTTCCGGAGGGTGTCCGCCTGTACACCGGCGACGATTTCAACTACCCGGAACTTATCGACGGCGACGGCGCCCACCACTCGGACGCGTTGTTGGGCATCTTCGCCGCGATCTATCCTGCCGCTTCGGTCGCGCTGCAGAAGTACGACGCCGGCGACGCCGCGCACGCGCGTGCCATCCTGGACTCCACCCGCGAACTGGGCAAGCACATCTTCAGCGCCCCCACGTTCTACTACAAGACCGGGATCGCGTTCATGTCCTGGCTCAACGGCAAGCAGCCCGGCTTCCAGATGGTCGGGGGGCTGCATTCCGGCCGCTCCGTGGTCCACCTTGCACGCACCTTCGAACTCGCCGACCAAGCCGGGCTCCTGAGCGATCCGGCGCTGGCCGCCTTCCGCATGTCCGACTACCTCCGCATCAATGGAGTGGGCGCATGAGCGACTTTTTGCGATTGTCCGACTTTTCCAGATTGTCACTGAACAGCGCCACCACCAAGAAATGGACGCTCACCGAGGCTGTGGACGGTTGCGTCCGTGCCGGGATCCCGGCGATCGGGCCGTGGCGGGACATCGTCGCCGACACTGGTCTGGACAAAGCGGCCAAGCTGATCAAGGACGCCGGACTTCGTGTCTCGTCCCTCTGCCGCGGCGGCTTCCTCACAGCGGCCGACGCCGAAGGGCAGGCAGCCGCTTTGGCGGATAACCGTGCAGCCGTCCTCGAAGCCGTCGCGCTGGATACGCAGGAGCTGTTCCTGGTGGTCGGCGGACTCGCCCCGGGAGAGAAGGACGTCGTCGCGGCCCGCCAGCGCGTGGCCGACCGCCTTGAGGACCTGGTGCCCTTCGCCGTCGAACACGGGGTCCGGCTCGTGCTCGAACCCCTGCACCCGATGTACGCAGCGGACCGGGCTCTCATCTCGACCCTCGGCCAGGCGCTCGACCTCGCCGCACCCTACGACACGAGGGCGGTCGGCGTCGCCGTCGACACCTTCCATGTGTGGTGGGATCCGGAGCTGAAGAAGCAGATCCAGCGGGCCGGCCGGGAAAACCGGATCGCTTCCTACCAGGTGTGCGATTTCAACGTCCCCATCGCCGCCGACGCGCTGCTCTCGCGCGGCATGATGGGCGACGGCGTGATCGACTTCGCGACGATCGGCGCCTGGGTGCGCGACGCCGGCTACACGGGCGACATCGAAGTGGAGATCTTCAACCGGGACATCTGGGACGCCGACGGCGATTCGGTCCTGGAAACCATGAAGCAGCGCTACGCGGAACTCGTGCTGCCGTACGCCTAACGGCACGGCGGCGGTCTGAAGGGCGGGGCACATTGCGTGCCCCGCCCTTTCAGTGTGCCTATCCCGTGGCGGAGACCCGCCCGGCCACCAGTTTTGCAACCTCGCCCGGAGACAGCCTGCCGTCGACGATCCACACCGTGAAGGTGCGGACCAGGGAGTCGCCTGCTGCAAGCTCCACTGACCGGTCCCAGGCGAGGGCCGAACCCACTGCGGGGTAATCCGCCATCCGGACGAACCAGGGATCCTGCGCCGCAGCCGGAGCTGCGAACACCAGGGTGGCAGGGCCATCAGGAAAGTCCGCTGCCCAGGCCAGCCACGGTGACGCCGAGCCGTGGACTTCGGGCTCCCCACGACTTTCCGCTGTGAAGACTTCTGCCCCGGCGCACGCAGGCAAGCGCCAGAAGAAACCGCCGTAGCCGCTTCCGAGGGCGCCGTTTGAGCCGGGGCCGCCCAGTGAGGAGTCGACGACGGCGGTCAGTTCGGTTCTTAGCTCCAGTTGCCATGTGCGGTGGTCGAGCTGCCGGGAGCGGGTGGTGCGGCGTTCGCGGAGAAGTTCGGCGCCGTCCGGTGCCTGCCAGCTCAATTCCTGCTCCAGCAAGCTGGGCGCGTGAGTTGCGGAGACTTCAACGATGCGCCCATGGTCTTGGCGTTCTTCGTAACGGCCGGCAGCTCGGACGTACGTTTTGCCGCCCCAGAAATTGGTCCCGTTCACATCTTGCAAGGCGAATCCCGCGCCAAGGTGCCAGGGATGGTCCGCCGGGAGGTGATCGGTGACGGTGACTCCGGCGAGTGTGCGGACCGGGTGCAGATAGGGCCGCGGGGAGAGCCTCGCGGCCAGACCGGTGCCGCTCTGCAGGGTTGCCAAGACGACGGCGCCACCCGGCCCGGTTTCATCGGGCATGCTCAAAACCGTGTTTCCTGCGTCGACGGCCGGCCGCGCCCAAGGCAAGCCGAGTTCGCTGAAGGTGGCGTGCGCCGCCGTCGCGCGTTCCAGGGCGTCTTCGATTCCGTCGATCACGGCACGGGCGGCGTCACCGTCGCCCTCCCAAGTGACGTATCGCCCAGGGATCAGCGCCGGAGACTCTGCGGTGCGGATCGCCTCGAGGACCTGCATGAAGGCGCCGCTGTCCGCGAGGGGACTGATCAGCGGCGCCGCGGGGCCCGGCGTCGAGCGCTGCTGGTGACCATGTTCCAGCAGGTCTTCAGTGAGGTCTACCCGGCCGTATACCGTTTCGCGCTCCCCGGCGGCAGAGCTGACCGTGAGGCGGTCTTCGGTGTAGTGGAACACCGCCGTGCCTTCGCTGCCCTGCAGGGTGATGTACGGTTCCACGGACTCGGCGGCGCAGAGAGTGAGCGCACACGTGATGGGCAGGCCCGCGGCGGTGCGGATCCGGATCACCGAGGTGTCGTCGGATTCGATGTCGTTGGCTCTGTACAAGTCGGTTTCCACGGAGGCAAGATCGTCCACCGTCCGCGCCCCGGCGATCCTCAGGGCGGTGGCGATGGCGTGTGCCAAGGGGTTGGTTGCCACTCCGTCCACGACGTCGATGCCGTCCAGGCTGCGTCTGCCCGCCCAGCGCGAGCGTTTGTAATAGGCACGGTCACGCACCCAACGCCCGGTGGCCGAGATGCCCAGGAGCGTGCCGATCTCTCCCGCCGCAAGCAGTTCCTCAATGGCCGGGAGGGCCCGGGATCCGAGGCTTTGGAAGCCGACCTGGACGCTTCTGCCGGCCGCGGTGGCGGCTTCCTGCAGCTGATTGAAGTCGGCGAGGGAAGCCACTGGAGGCTTCTCAAGGTACAAATCGGCGTGGGGGAGCGTCGTGAGGGCGAGTTGCGCGTGCGTCTGGATAGGGGTGGCCACAATGACCAGGTCCAGCGCGGAGGTTCCCGCCAGGAGTTCGTCCAAGGTGCTGAATACCTCGGTTCCGGGCGGGAGGGCGCCGGGGGCAGGCGGATTCGGATCCGCGACGGCAACAAGGCGGACGACGCCGTTGGCCTGAAGCCTTTCGAGGTTCTGCAGGTGGTGCGCGCCGAAGCCGTGGACGCCAATAAGGGCCACCCTACTGGGCTCATGGCCGGGCTGTTTGTATTCTGCCGGGACGGGCGTGGACAGGGTGCCCATGGCTCTCCTCATCTGTCCCCGGAAGGCGGGGTAGCTGACGTCGGTGTCGGTTCAAAGGCGCTTGGTAAGCGCTTTCCAAGAAGAGTGTACCTTGGGCCGGGGGGAGATGTAACGCCCTGCGTTTAGACGATCCGGCCGGCCGGCAGTTTCTCCCCGGCCTCGACCGCGACGTCGATCGAATTTCCCGCCACGGGCATGGGGCATGTGCCATATGGGGTGAAAGCGCTCGGGTAGTTGATGGCGCGGTTGAAGTCGAGGACCACGGAACCGTCGGGCCGGGGGCGCGAGACGGCCAGCTTGCGCCATTCGTCCGTGGTGTTGCCGTTCGTCTCGTCGTGGAAGGTCACGGTGAGGGCTCCGAGCTTCTCGGCCTCGGCGTGCAGGCGGATCTCGTGGGGAAGTCCGGGCGCCCGGAAAACCACCTCGCCTACCGATCGGTGCACCCCATCCACCAAAGGATTGGCTGTCCCGATCGGCACATCCACGGGCTCGGGGTACGCCTCGAAGCGGCCTTCAAGCACCCAGTCCGGGTTGTATTCAAAGGTGGGAACGGCGTCGAACTCCGTCAACACCGGCGAGGAGTTGTCCCTCGTGCGGATGGCGTACTTGTCCGCGCGCATGGCCAGTTCCACCACAACCTCCGTGCCATCCGCGCCGCCGAACTGCACCCACATGAGCGATTCCTCGTCCTGGAGGGTGGCCGAAATCGTGCCGTCCACGGGAGCTCCCGTCTCCACGAGCGTGAGTCCGTCCGCCGCGCTCGCGGTGAGTGTCGCCGTCGTGCCGTCCGTAGACCAAAGCCCGGGGACGAGCTCGACGGCGGCAGGTTCGGATTCGAGCCACTGGAAGGAGGTGAGGCTCAGCCAGCCGTGGTCCGCCGCGAGCGCTGTGTTGCGGCCGGTGCGGAAACGCTGCCAACGTTCCAGCTGGGCGTTGCTTGCGGGGGCTGTTGCGCTCATGGTTCCTCCAGCGGCTTGGGCGGTGTTCGTTGGCTTAACCATGCACCCGTCGCCACCATTCCCGGAACCCAACTAACTAGCAGTAGATGTCGTCTTGACGGCTCATAACGACAACAACTGCTAGTCAGTTGGGCGGCCCGAGGCGGCCAGGGCGCGCAGGCGGAACCTGCGACAACATTTGAGACGGATTGCCACCCGTGTAAGGGCTGCGGGTAGGATTCCTTTGGAAATATTAGTAATCCGGCTCACAGTATCCAGCGCAGTGTACGGGCCACACCCAACGCCAGAAGGTATTTTTCATGGTTGACACTGCACATCTCAGCACCGACCTTGCCGCGGAACTGCGGGCCGATGTCCGCCGCGTCTCCACGCTTCTCGGAGAGTCGTTGGTCCGCCAGCATGGCCCCGAACTGCTTCAGCTCGTCGAGCAGGTGCGCCTGCTCACCAAGGAATCCAAGGAAGCCGCCCGCGGCGGCGCCGACGCCACAGGCCCGTGGAGCGCGCACGACGTCGTCGCCCAGGTCCGTGAGTTGCTCGCCTCATTGCCCCTTGAGGAAGCCACCGAGCTAGTCCGCGCCTTCGCCTTCTATTTCCACCTCGCCAACGCCGCCGAGCAAGTGCACCGCGTCCGCGGACTGCGCACCCGCCAGGAAAAGGACGGCTGGTTGGCCAAAGCAGTGGCAGAGATCGCCGATGAGGCCGGAACCCAGGCCCTGCAGGACGTCGTCAACGAGCTGGACGTTCGCCCGATTTTCACTGCGCACCCCACCGAGGCTTCGCGCCGTTCAGTTCTGGACAAGATCCGCAAGCTCTCGGACGTCCTGGCCGAATCCACCGTTGAGGGCACGGCCGCCCGCCGTCGCCAGGATCGCCAGCTCGCGGAGATCATCGACCAGATGTGGCAGACGGATGAATTGCGCCAAGTCCGCCCCACTCCGGTGGACGAGGCCCGTAATGCCATCTACTACCTGAGCAGCATCCTGACCGACGCCATGCCGGAAATGCTCACGGACCTTACCGAACTGCTGGGGGAGCACGGTGTTGTCCTGCCCGCGCAGAACGCCCCCATCCGCTTCGGTTCCTGGATCGGCGGAGACCGCGACGGCAACCCGAACGTCACCGCCTCCGTCACCCGCGAAATCCTGCAGCTTCAGAACCAGCATGCCGTGCGGATCAGCATCTCGATGATCGACGAACTGATTTCGGTCCTCTCCAACTCCACGGCCCTGGTGGACGCGGAAGAGGACCTCCTGGACTCGATCGCCGTCGACCTCAAGAACCTACCCGGCCTGGACAAGCGCATCCTTGAGCTGAACGCTCAGGAGCCGTATCGCCTCAAACTGACGTGTATCAAGGCCAAGCTCATCAACACGGGCCGCCGCGTGGCTGCGTCCACATACCACGAACCCGGCCGCGACTACGCCTCCACCTCGGAGTTGTTGGCTGAACTGGAACTGCTGGAAGCCTCGCTGCGGAAGCACTCGGCTGTGCTCGTGGCCGACGGCGCCCTGGCCCGGGTCCGCCGCGCGATCGCTTCCTTCGGGCTGCACTTGGCGACCCTCGACATTCGCGAGCATGCCGACTACCACCACGACGCCGTCGGGCAGTTGGTGGACCGGATCGGCGTCGGGACCCCCTACGGCGAGTTGAGCCGCGCCGAACGCTTCGAGCGGCTGAGCGCGGAGCTGGCTTCGCGCCGCCCGCTGTCCGGCCACCCCATCAAGCTCGACGGCGACGGCGACCGCACCTACGACGTCTTCCGCAGCATCCGCCACGCCCTCCAGACATACGGGCCCGACGTCGTCGAGACCTACATCATCTCCATGACGCGCGGCGCGGACGATGTCCTGGCTGCCGCGGTGCTGGCCCGCGAAGCAGGGCTGATCGAGCTGTTCGGCGCGGCTCCGTATGCCAAGATCGGTTTCGCCCCGCTCCTGGAGACCGTCGAAGAGCTGCGGGCCTCGGCCGAAATCGTTGACTTGCTGCTCTCCGATCCCTCCTACCGCGAGCTCGTACGGCTGCGTGGCGATGTCCAGGAGATCATGCTGGGCTACTCGGACTCCAACAAGGAATCCGGCGTCATGACCAGCCAATGGGAGATCCACAAGACCCAGCGCAAGCTGCGCGACGTCGCCGCCAAGCACGGCGTGAACGTCCGGCTGTTCCATGGCCGCGGCGGTTCCGTGGGCCGTGGTGGCGGGCCCACCTACGACGCCATCATGGCCCAGCCGAACGGCGTGCTTGAAGGCGCGATCAAGTTCACCGAACAGGGCGAAGTCATCTCGGACAAGTACTCCCTGCCGGAACTCGCCCGCGAAAACCTTGAGCTGTCCCTGGCCGCCGTGATGCAGGGGTCCGCGCTGCACCGCACCCCGCGCACCTCCGACGACGAGCGTGAGCGCTACGGACACGTCATGGAGATCATTTCCGACGCCGCGTTTGCCCAGTACCGTTCACTGATCGACGATCCGGACCTGCCGGCGTACTTCCTTGCCTCGACGCCTGTGGAGCAACTCGGATCCCTGAACATCGGCTCGCGGCCCTCCAAACGCCCGGACTCCGGTGCCGGACTGGGTGGGTTGCGAGCCATTCCGTGGGTCTTTGGTTGGACGCAGTCGCGGCAGATCGTTCCGGGGTGGTTCGGCGTGGGCTCAGGGCTGAAGGCAGCTCGCGAGGCAGGCAACACCGCCGAGCTTGCAGAGATGATGAAGCGCTGGCACTTCTTCCAGTCCGTGATTTCCAACGTGGAGATGACCTTGGCCAAGACGGACATGGACATCGCAGGGCATTATGTGTCCTCCTTGGTTCCTGAAGAGTTGCATCACTTGTTCAAGGCAATCCGGGCTGAGTACGACCTCACGGTTGCCGAAGTGGAACTCCTGAGCGGGGAAACCGAGCTCCTGGAAGCCCAGCCGACGCTCAAGCGTTCCCTCGAAATCCGCGACCAGTACCTCGACCCCATCAGCTACCTGCAGGTGGAGTTGTTGCGCCGCGTCCGTGAAGCTTCCATTTCCGGTGCCGAGATCGACGAACGCCTTCAGAGGGCCATGCTGATCACGGTCAATGGCGTGGCCGCAGGCCTCCGCAACACTGGATAGCTCGCACTTCCCTTCCCTCCGACCCTCGCTCACTTATGTGGGTCTTTTGGCGCACGCTCGCTCACATCATGTGAGCGAGCGTGCGGCCGGGAGGGCTTGTTTGTGAGCGAGCGTTGGGCCCCTCCGACCCTCGCTCACCTATATGGGTCTTTTTCCCGACGCTCGCTCACATCATGTGAGCCGGCGTTTCCGGGGGGAGCGCCACAGGTGAGCGAGCGTTTAGGGTGGAGGGATGCCGTCGTTCCAGACCAAGTTGAAGATCACCGGGCTCAAGCCGGGCAATCCGCCGGAGTCGGTTATGGCCGCAGCCCTTGAGGCCCTGGAAACGCGTCATCATGTCGAATCCAATCAGCTCGACATTGTTGGTGGCGTCGCCCAAATCAGCCTCCGCTTCCTGGTGGAGCCGCGCGACTACCCGGGCGAGAACAACGAGGCCCGCGCGTCGGCAGCCATGATGCGCGACGCCGTCGAACGCGTAGCGCTCACAGGGAACCTTTACGTGCTGCGCCGCAAACGGGGGAAATGGTCGCCGGTTTGAGCCCGACGCCGGGACGCGCCTAAAGGTGCGGCGGCTCGCCCGGCTCGTCCACCGGCGAACGGTCGCCCCGGCGACGCGTGACGATCACGCCCACCACGACGCCGATCACCAACCCCACGCCGACGCCGATCAGTGAGCTCGCCCAGAACGGAAGCTTCGTCGTCGAGCCCGCAAAGTAACCCAACCCGGCTTGCCACGTGGCCCACAACAGGCCGCCCAAGCCGGCGCAGAGACTGAAGCCGCGGGAGGAAACCTCGGCGATCCCGGAAGCGGCCGACGCAGCAAGCCGCCCACCAGGGATGAACCGGGCACCGATAATCGCGCCGTAGGTGGAGGAGCGCCCGGCCCTGGCGATGGCCCGGTGGATGCCCTGATGGACTTTGCGGCCCCAGGCCCAGCGGTCAAGGACGTGGCCCAAGCGGCGCTTGAAGAGCTGGAAAACTATCATGTCGCCCAACCACGACCCGCCGGCGGCCAACAGACCCACCAGCAACAGGTTGACCCGACCCTCAGCGGCCAGCGCGCCACCCGTGATCACCAGCATCTCGGACGGGATGGGCGGGAAGATCGCGTCGCCGACCACCATGGGGATGATCCAGGCGTAGATCGCGGCTCCCCAACCATCGGCGGTGGTGATGTCCATGGGCACAAATTACCCCACTTTGGTGCATCCGACGGAGTGTCGTGCAAGACTGGCGCCATGCGGCTCGAAATCCTGCAGGGTGACATCACCACGCGCGACGTCGACGCGATCGTCAACGCTGCCAACTCGTCTTTGATGGGCGGCGGCGGAGTGGACGGCGCGATCCACCGCGCGGCCGGCCGGGAGCTCCTGAACGCGTGCATGGAGGTGCGAGAGCGATACCCGCACGGACTGCCGGTGGGCCAAGCCGTGGCCACCCCCGGCTTCAAATTGCCTGCCCGATGGGTGATCCACACCGTTGGCCCCAACCGGCACGCAGGCCAGAACGATCCGGAACTGCTGGCTTCGTGTTTCCGCCAGAGCTTGAAGGTGGCCGCTTCCCTCGGGGCGCGTTCTGTTGCGTTCCCCGCAATCAGTGCGGGGGTCTACGGCTGGGACGCGCGCGAGGTCGCCACAGTAGCGCTCGACGTCGTCAGCGGGTTCGACGCCGAACACTCCAGTGGTCTGGAACTCGTCGAATTTGTTCTGTTCAGTGCGGAGACGACGGACGTGTTCCGGAGCGTGTTCGGGGCTTAGGAACAGTGGCGCGCACTTTCGCCCGCGGGGTTAGGCGGACTGCGCCTCAAGCACGGACTTCAGCTGTCCGAGCTGTCCGACTTCCACCTCCATGGTCTTGGTGATCATCGACCCCATGAGCTTCATGAAGCCCTTGGGTTGGAGATCCAAGGTAAAGCGTACGGTTGTGCCGCCGTCGTTGTCGTTCAGCGTGAAGGATCCTGTTGGGCGGGCCGGGCCGGCAATGACCTGGAAATCGAGTCGCTTGCCCGGCTGGGCCGCGGTGATCTCGTAGTCGCCGGCGATCGTGCGGCCACCGGGGCCTGCCATCGTCTGGGAGTACACGGCCCCCTGGTTGCCTGCTTCCCCGCTTGCGAGGGCGACGGTTTTAACTGTCGGACGCCACAGCGTATTGTTCAACCCGTTCGCCAAGAAGGCGTAGACGTCGTTTGCGGGGCGGTTGATCGAGACTTCGTTTTCAGCGTGGGCCATGTGGTTCCTTTTCGCGAGACCGAACTCCGCCCGCGGTCATCGGGCCGGCAAGACTGAGCATATACGCCCGATCCGGCGGGCAACGTGGAACCGAGCCGCTGTTTCCCCGCCCCGCGCTGGATACCGACGCTCGCTCAGATATGTGGGTTTTTGGCCGGGCGCTCGCTCAGATGTGACCCCAAGCTGAACATGTTCCTCATTTTGGTGAGCGAGGGTTTGGGGAAAGGGCGCCACTGGTGAGCGAGGGTTTCGGGAAAGGGCGCCATTGGTGAGCGAGCGTCCCGGGAAAGGGCGCCACAGGTGAGCGAGGGTTTGGAGGGGGCGTCAGGCGGGGTGGGCTTCGCTTAGCTCAAGGCGGCTCCGGTATTCCACGGACTGTTTGCTGATGGGGTCAACGAAGCGGATGCCGCGAGCGAGCAATTGCAGCGGCTTGGAGTAGTCGTCCGGGGCCTTGTCCAGGAGTTCGGGGTAGAACGCGTCGTTCACGATTCCCAGCCCGAGCGAAGCCATGTGCACGCGAAGCTGGTGGGTCTTGCCGGTGTGGGGCTCAAGCCGGTACAGCGCTCGGCGGGCGGCGCCGCCGTCGTGAGCGCCGCCGTCGTGAGCGCCGCCGTCGAACGTTCTCAGCAGCTCAATGCGGGTTTCTGCGTTGGGTTCGCCGTCGATCACCTCGGCGAGGAGGTAGCTGCGGGATTTTGTCATGCGATTGCGCACGACGGCGGGGAATTCGACGGCGGGAAAGCCTGCGGCGGGTGCCGCCGCGGAGACGCACTCGTACTCCTTTTGCACCTGCCGTTTTTCGAAAAGCACCTGGTACTTGCCGCGGGTCTCGGGGTTGGTGGAGAGCAGCAATACGCCGGCGGTCATTCGGTCGAGCCGGTGCATCGGGATGAGGTCCGGCAGGTCCAGCTGGTTCCGGAGCCGGACGAGCGCGGATTCCTGGATGTAGGTTCCGCCCGGAGTGGTGGGCAGGAAGTGGGGCTTGTCGACGACCAGGAGGTGCTCGTCCTGGTGAAGGATTTTGATCTCCACCGGCAGCCGGGTCTCAGGTGGGAGGGTGCGGTAGTACCAAATGAAGGTGTGTTCTTCGAGGGGGGTGCGGCGGTCAAGGGGCGCCCCGCCCTCGCCGACGATTTCACCGGCGTCGAACCTGTCCTCGATGCCCTGGGGGTCGATATGGCCCCAGCGGTGCATCATGTAGTCCATCGCGGTATCCCACGGCCCCTCGTCCGGAAGGCGCAGACGGGTGGCGTTGACGCCGTCGCGCACGGGAAGGGGGGATTGCATCACCGGTCCATTCTACCGGGGCTGCCTCAAGGCCCGTCGTGTCTGGCGCCCCATCGCCTGTAGGTGGCACACCCGCACGCTCAGTACGTTGTGCCGCCTGGCAAAATGACGGGCTTGATGGGCTGTTGGTTGAAGTTGAAGTCGTTCACCAAGTTGCCAAGTTGGGGGTTGTTCTCCCGGACATCCGGCCGGGAATCTGGCCGCCCGTCGGTGGCCGGGTCGAGGCGTTGGCCGTGGAGGAAGTCGTCTTCGATGAACTTGGCGTATGCGTCGTGGCTGAGGATCTGGTGGTCGATGTTGCCCTGTTTGGCGTAGGGGCTGATGACGATTCCAGGGACACGGAGTCCGTAGCCGTTTTGGTCCACGGTGGGCGGGGTGACGTGGTCGTAGAAACCGCCCCAGTCATCCCACGAGAGGAAAATGGCGGTGCTATTCCAGTCCGGGCCCGACATGACGGCATTGATGAGGCCCGTGACGTAGGCCTGCCCGGTGCTGATCAACGCCGGGGGGTGCTCGCTCACGGATCCGGTGGGGTCGATCCAGCTCACGGCAGGCAGCGTGCCCTTCTTGGCGGCGGTATAGAAGTTGGTGAGGGACTGGACGTTGCCTAGCTGGCCGTCCTGCTTCACGGTGTCGAAGTACGGTAGCGGATTCCAAATGCCCGGTGTCTTCGCGTTCTGGGCTACGGGAGCGCAGGATATGGCCGCGTCATCTTGGCAGTCGGGCTCGGTGCCGTTGAAGACGTAGTACGCCCAGGGCACGTTCTGTTTGTGCAACAGGTAGGTCAGATCGGTCCAAGCGTAGTCAGGCGGAGCAAGCAGATTGGCGGCGGCCAGCAGCTTTTGCTTGAGCGCTTCGGGGAAGGTTGCTTTGTCGATCGCGGCCTGGCAAGTCGTGTAGGAATCGGAGCCGGCACAGTTTTGCGTGATGAGTGTGTGCAGTTGCATGGCAATGTCCGGTGTGATCCCGGCAGCAGCGAGTGCATCCTGGCAGGCCTTGTTCTGCAGGCCGGCCCGGCATTTGCCGATGAGGGTGGACTGGATCGAGGTGGTAAAGTCCGGCGGACTGCCCGGATTCTGGAGGGCGTTTACGCAGGATTGTGGATCGCCCGCGCGGCTGCATTTGGCCGACCATTCCGAGACCATGTATAGGTGCTCGGGCAGGCTCCAGGAGGCGTTGGGTTCGAACATGTGGTCCTGCAAGGTGAAGTCCCTGGCATACGCCCAGTAGTTGGGCAGATCACGCGCGTCGTGGTAGCCCATCACGTCGCTTTGGTTGCCGCCCGCGCAGGCTGGGGCGTTCGGTGCGCAGTTGTTCGAGGCTTTCTCGGCCTGGGCGATGAAGCCGTCCATTTTCCCGCCGTCGATGTCCGCCGTGGCATTGCTCTGGCTGTGCGGGCCACCGGAGTTCCGGTCGGAGGGGTCGTAGTACGGTTTCACGCAGGATCCGCTGGCCGGATCGGGAACGCACACCGCGGGGGCACCGTTCTGCACAGGTATGCCGTCCGCTCCGGGGAAGGTGCCAAAGTAGCTGTCGAACGAGCGGTTCTCCTGCATGATGACGATGACATCTTGGATCTTCGAAATCCCTGTATCCACCGCGGACGTGCCGGCCCCAGCCGAGGCTGCAGCGGCGCCGGCGCCGGCGCGAGCCCCTGCCGCGGCGCCGGCCCCACCGCCGGCCCCAGTGCCGGCCGCCACCAACGTCCGGGACCAAAAGGCGCCGAAAAAGACGGTAGCGCCCACAAGTGCGATGACCGCGACGACGGACAAGGCAGCGAGGGCCGGACGCCGCAACGCCCAAGCCCGGATACGCCCTTTGCGACGCCTGAGTGGCCGATCGGCTCCGGACTCAGCGGGCGGACTGTTGAACGTCATCTTGCACCTCGCGGACAGTGATACCCGCAGGGTACTCCTTGGTTGACCGCTGCGGTACAGGCCGGTACGGCGTCCCGCAAGACGGCGCCAGCAACTTTCCGACGAGAAAAAAGTTATTGACAATAAAAGTTGTCGGTAGGCAGAATAGAGGCATGTTGGACATCGAAGTGATCGAGGATCCCGCCGCGGCGGAAGCGTCGCTGGACCCGATCCGCACCCGCATCCTGCAGGAACTGGCCGAGCCCGGTTCCGCCACGCAGCTGGCCGTTAAGGTGGGCCTGCCACGTCAGAAGGTCAACTACCACCTCAAGGCCCTCGAACGGCATGGACTCGTCGAGCTCGTGGAGGAACGGAAGAAGGGCAACGTCACCGAACGCGTTTTGCGCGCGACGGCGGCGTCGTACCTGATCTCGCCGGTGGCACTTGCGTCCGTGGCGCCGGATCCCCGACGCTTCTCGGACCGCTTTTCCGCCTTCTGGCTCCTGGCCCTCGCGGCCCGGACGGTCCAGGAGATGGGCAAACTGATAGGGGGCGCGGCCGCGGCCAAGAAAAAGCTTGCGAGCTTCGCGATCGACGGCGAAATCACCTTCCGATCGGCGTCGGACCGCGCCGCTTTTGCCGAGGAGCTCGGCGTCGCGGTGACGCGGCTTGTGGACAAATACCACGACGGCGGAACCGGTGCTTCGACCGAAACAGCGAGCGGCGCACGCAACCACCGGCTCGTCGTCGTACTCCATCCCGCACTCAAGACAAACACGCAGCACTTTCCAGAAAAGGAACAGGATAATGACTGACAACCGTGAATTCGAAATCGTGGCCGACACCGAACTGCCCGGCACTCCTGAACGGGTCTGGCAGGCTGTCACCCAGGACACCTCGGCGTGGATGTTTCCCACGGATCAGTGGCCGGCCGTGAAAACCGTGGACGAGTACCCCAGCCACCTTGTGACCCGGATGGACGGGCCGGACGGCTGGTTCAACCAGCTGGAGCACGTGCTCGAACCGCTCGACGGCGGCCGGGCCAAGCTGCACTATGTCCACAGCGGCATCTTCGCGGACAACTGGGAGGGGCAGTACGACGGCGCCAGCAAGCACACCGAGTTCTACCTGCACACCCTGGGCCAGTACCTTCAGTACTTTGACGGCAAGCCCGTGGTCTTCACGGATATCCAGGGCCCTGCGGCCTCGCAGACACCCGACGGTTTCGTGCAACTGAAGAAGGCCCTCGGCGTGGACGGCGTTGCGCAGGGTTCGACGGTTGAGGTGGACGTCGACGGCGTGGGCCGGCTGAGCGGAGAGCTCGACTTCTCCAACCAGCACTTCCTGGGCCTACGGACGGCCGACACGCTCTACCGCTTCTTCGGCCGCAACTCCTTCGGAGCACCCGTGGGCATGACGGTGCACGATTTCAGCGGCAGCAGCGATTCCGAATTGACCGCGAAGGCCTGGGGTGGGTTCCTGGAGAAGGTGTACGCCTAGAACTGCGACTCGCAAAAAGCTGGCCGACACGCAGATGGTCTGACGACTACGGAATTCCGGAGTCCTCAGGCCGTCTGCGCGTCGCACGGCAATTCGGGCGTCATTGCCAGCCTCGCGCCACGGCACCCAACGCCGCGTCGTAGATCCCTTCCCAATCGGTTCCGGGTTCTTCCATGTTCGCCAACTCCAGGCTGACCAGTCCGTGGACCTGTCCCCAGATGGACATGGCGATCATCGTGGCCTCGGCGGCGCGGACGGTCCCCGCTTTCTGCGCGGCGGTCACCGCCTCCATGAGGGGAAGCATGGCTTCCGAGGCGACTGCCGGCGTCGGGCTGCAGTCCACATAGCTGGCAAGTGCGCCACCAAACATGAGCCGGTACAAGGCCGGGTGTTCCAGTGCCCAGGAACGGTAGGCGAGCCCCAAGCCTCGGAGCCCACCGCTTTCGGCGAGCCGTTGCGAGTCGCCGAACGAGCGGAATCCGTCGTCGACGGCGGCCGTCAGCAATTGCGCCTTGCCGCCGAAAAGTGAGTAGACCGCCGTGGTTGAGGTCTGGGCGGCCGCGGCAACGTCGCGGAGAGTGACCCGCGCGGGGCCATCCCGGTCAACGAGTTCGGCCGTCACCTGAAGAAGCCGCTGCCGGACGAGCTGGTCATGAACGATGGGTCTTGCCATGCCTCCAAGTGTTTCATAACATTGTTTCGTAACAACGTTATTAAACTCAATGAGCGGAACTTGAGCTACCGTTCCCAGACCGAAGGATTCACATGGCACAGGAAATCTTCCCGGGACGCTTCACGGCGGACACTGGGCGCGAGTCGGTGACCGTTTTCCTCATCGGAATGCGGGCCAACCGTTGGTGGAAGATCGGCAAAGTGGCGCGCGTGGCATCGGCAATGCCCACCATGCTTCGCCATCTCGCAGCACATCCCGAGTCCGGAATGCTCGGCTGCGAACAGTGGTTCGGGCGTACCACCATGCTCCTCAGCTATTGGGAGAGCCCCGAGCATCTGAGGCGATTTGCGGCGGACAGGGACTCGCCGCATTTGGGGCCGTGGCGACGTTTCATGAAAGAAGTCTCGGGAAGCGGTGACATTGGCGTGTGGCACGAAACCTATCAGGTGCCGGCGTCGGGAATTGAGGCGGTCTACAACGGCATGCCGCAGTTTGGCCTGGCCAAAGCAACCTCGCATGTCCCGGTCGGTCCGGGCACCAACACTGCCAAGCAGCGCATGGGTGCCGGGCAACCCAACTGACTCGCATTTGTTGTCGTTCTGAGGGCTCGAAACGACAACAAATGCGAGCCAGTTGGGTGGGGGAGGGGCGACGGCGACGGCGGGACTTAGGCGACCGCGGCTGGCTCCTTGGGCGCTTTCAAGGTCCTCCTGAGTTGCGGCGATGCGTCGATCCGGGCTTGGGCATCTCGCAGTGCCAGCACCGCCGTCTCGAGCTGGGCCGGCGCTAGCGTGTACGGGACGCGCATGAAGTGCTCAAAAGCTCCGCCGACGCCGAAGCGAGGGCCTGCCGCCAATCGCACGCCGAAGTCCGGGGCGACGACGGTGAGCGCGGTACTCGACGGCGTGGGCAACCTGCACCAAGCAGTCAGCCCGCCGCGCGGCCGTTCCACGTGCCAATCAGGCAGGTGCTCGGCCAGTAGTCCGAGGAGCGCTTCCCGGTTCCGCCGCAGCTCGGCAAGCCTGGCGTCCAGCGGTTCGGTGAAGGCCCGGAGCAGCCGAGCCGCCGCCAATTGCTCGACGACGGGCCCGCCCAGGTCCATCGTCGTCCGGGTCTGCACGAAGCGGCTGATCAGGTCCTCTTCAGCACGGATCCACCCGGTCCGGAGCCCCGCCCAATGGGACTTGCTGAGCGAACCGATAGTCACCACCGCCGGACTGAACGCCGCGAGCGGCGAGGTGCTGACGGCGTCGAGGTTTAGCTCCCGCAGCGTCTCGTCCACCACGATGACAGTGCCCGTCCCTGCCGCCTCGCGGACCAGGCGGCGGCGCTGGAGGTTGGACATGATCCGCCCTGTGGGGTTGTGGAAGTCCGGCACGAGGTAGGCCATGGCCGGGCGTTGATGGCGCATCGCCGCCACCATGCCGTCGATATCCCAGCCGCCCGACGTAGGCTCCACTCCACCGCCCGACGTCGGCTCCGCGGCAGGCGGCATCGGCACCGGAACCGTGCGGGAGCCCGAAGCGCGGATTGCGTCGAGCGCGTTGGGGTAGCTGGGATGCTCTACGAGGACCTTCTGTTGCCGCCCGGCGAGGGTCCTCAGGATGATGTTCAGCGCGTGCTGGGCCCCGGAAGTCACCAGTATCTGCGCGGCCGTGGTGGGGACGCCGGCTACCGTGTAGCGGTCCGCGATGGCTTCCCGGAGCGGCGGGAGGCCTACCGCGTCGTAGCCAAAACCGGGCAACAGTGCCGGGAGGTCAATCAACGCATCGGCGAAAGCCCGGTGCACCACCTCACCCGTGGCCGGCAACGAAGCATAGGCGAGATCAAGAATCCCATCCGGAACGGCCAGTCCCGGTCCGCTGACGGGAACTGTCCGGTGCGGAATGCCCGTTCGGCCCCGGCTGCCCTGGCCACCGCTCAGGAATCCTTGCTCGCGCAAGCTGGCGTACGCGGCGGTGACAGTGGTCCGGCTGACGCCCAGGGTGACGGCAAGCGCGCGCTCACTGGGCAGCGCGACATCGAGCGGGATACGCCCGTCCATGACCAAAAGGCGCACGACGTCGGCAAGCTCGCGATAGGCGGGAGCGGCGCCGGTGTTCCACGGACCGAGGAGACGCGCCATGGCTGTGGGGTTCAGGGATCCGGGCATAAGACCAGTATTGCAAACTGGCTATGGAAAGCAATGCCAGTTTTCGGGAGCATTGTTTCATGATGACCCGCAGAATCACCCAGCTCCTGATCGGCCTCGCGATGTATGGGATCTCCCTGGCTATGTTCATCCGGGCCGGCCTTGGCCTGGATCCCTGGGATGTGTTCCACCAGGGCGTCTCGGGGAAGATCGGGTGGAGCATCGGCACCGTCGTGGTGGTTGTCAGCTTCCTGGTCCTTCTCCTCTGGATCCCGCTGCGGCAGATGCCCGGCTTCGGAACCCTCGCCAACGCCGTGCTGGTGGGTGTCTTCGCGGACATCGGCCTGGCCCTTATCCCTGCGTTCTCGCACCTGGGTGGCCAGATCGCCATGCTCGCCGGCGCCGTGGTCCTCAACGGCATCGCCTCAGCTTGCTACATAGGCGCACGCCTCGGCCCGGGCGCCCGCGACGGACTCATGACGGGACTTGCCCGCCGCACTGGCTGGTCGGTGCGCTTGTCCCGGACGTTGATCGAGGTTGTTGTGCTTGGCGTGGGCTGGCTGCTTGGCGGATCCGTCGGCGCGGGAACTGTTGTCTATGCCTTGGCCATCGGACCCCTGGTGCAGTTGTTGTTGCCTCTGTTCACGGTTCCGGAAAAGGCCCGTCAGACTGCCCCTGAAGCGGTTCCGGCCGTTCCGTGACGCGGGTTCTTCCTGGCG
Source organism: Arthrobacter sp. 05L417 (assembly GCF_056397865.1). Lineage (NCBI taxonomy): Bacteria > Bacillati > Actinomycetota > Actinomycetes > Micrococcales > Micrococcaceae > Arthrobacter > Arthrobacter sp. 05L417. Next base: position 21,148 of record NZ_JBFTOG010000036.1, on the reverse strand, counting down.
ACTCGCTGATTTCCTGACGCCCTCGGAATTCCGGGGGCGTCAGGAAATTTCCGCAGCGTCAGCCGGGCGATTTGGGCTGGCACTCCGGGCAGAAGTAGATGGTCCGGTCTTCCAACCCCGACGCCGGTCCCAGCACTCCACGACGGATGGGCGTACGGCAGCGAAGGCATGGCTGGTTCTCCCGCCCGTACACCCAGTATCCGGAGCGGGGCGTTCCCCGGACTCCAGGGAACGCGGTGCCGCGCGTGATCCTTGGTCCCGGACCCAGATTGGCTTCGAGCAGGACCTTGGCGTCCGCGAGCATCCCCGCCAGATCCTTCACAGCAGATACCGGAGCGGCTGGATGCACCCCGGCCAGGAAACACGCCTCGCAACGGTAGATATTGCCGATACCGGCAAGGTTCCGCTGGTCCAACAGCGCGACGCCGACCGGTGTGTCCGGCGCGGCCCGGAGCCGACGAACGGCCTCTTCCGCGTCCCAGTCGGGCCCGAGCAGGTCCGGGCCGAGGTGCCCTACCACCCGGGACTCGTCCGGGGTCGGGATCACTTCCAGGATTCCCAAGGAGAAGCCGACGACGTCGGCCGTCGCCGTGCGGAGGACGCACCTGGCCGTGTGGCCGGGTTTCCTCCACCGGCCACCGGGGGCATAGACCTGCCAGCTTCCCTCCATTTTCAAGTGCGAATGGACGGTCAGCCCTCGCCGGGGTGGTCCGGCCTCCGGCGAACCACCCGCCCCGGCGCCCCGAGCGTCCGCCGAACCACCCGCCGCCGAGCCGGGCCCCGCGGAACCACCGTCCGCCGGCTCCAACAAGCGCATAAGTAAGTGCTTTCCCCGCGGCACCACCTCGGACACGGTCCATCCGGCCAAGTTAAGCGTGGCAAACCTGGGTACCCGGAAGTCCGAGGAGACAAGTTTCTGTCCAGCGAGGGCCTTGTGCAACTCCGCGGCGGCCCGCCAGATCGAGTCGCCCTCAGGCACGGATCCCCAAACCCTTCGGCGTGGAGTACGCCCCGGCAGCCGCAAGGGCAGAAGCCACAGGGGTGTCCAAGAGGTCATGGCCATTGACTTTCTCCATGATCAATTTGTCCACTGCCCCCCGGCGCACGACTCCCACAAGCGCCGCAGCGGCAGCCGCCAGGACGGCGTCGTCATGGCTGAAGGTCAGCAAGGTCTTCCCGCCGCGTTCGACGTACAAAACCAAAGCGCCGTCGACCATCACCACCAGGGCTCCTGCTTTCCGCCCAGGACGGTGACCCGATCCGGCGTCGACGGCCAGCGCGGGCCACGGGAGGGCCGCACCGTACGGGTTGGCGGGATCCGTTGCGGCAAGGGCCAAAGCGAAAGGCTCGGCTTTGGCGAGTTGGGCATCTTCGGTGAAGGAACGCAAACGGTCCACAGTCGCCGGCACTGCAAACTGGGCGGCTCCGAGGTGCTCGATGAAGTAGCCGCGGCGGCAGCGTCCGGCTTCTTCGAGGCGCGCGAGGACTTTGTACATCAGCCCGAACCCGCCCACGATGTTCTCCACCATGACGGAGCCGCGGGTCACTACGCCGTACCTGTCGAGGAGGAGTTCGGCGGTGCCACGCGCATGGATAGTGGGGTCTAGCTCAGGAGCCGGCAACGCCGACCAGCGGCCAACGGCCAGCGGGGGAGTCGGAGCTGTTCCGGTGACCGAGCCGTAGCGGCCGCCCGTGAGTCCCGGCGACCCCATCAAGCCCGTGCCATGCGAGCGGCCGAGCCTGCTCATGCGCAGGGATCTTGCCCGCGGCGGCCGGGCTGGCTGCTTGTGCGCCGTGCGGCCGCCGGCAATCATCGCGCGGACAGGGGCGAAGGTATCGCCAGTGATGCGGCCAGCCCAGACAAGATCCCACAGGGCAGCCACCACGGCGTCGTCGCTGAGGACAGCATCCATGCCGCCCGCAACCTCGGTGAGTTGCCGGAAGAAATAGGCGCCCCCACCGCTCTGCAGGTACTCCAGAAGGCGGAGCTGGGCATCGCCGGGCTCGAAATCAGGGTCCGGGTTGAGCGTCAGTTCCGCGGCTTCGGCCACATGGAGGCTGATCCACCCGTCGTTGCCCGGCAACGAGCCGGCCCCGGACCACAAGACTTCGCCAGCGGCCATGAGCTCGTCCAACATGGCCGGCTGGTAGTCCGAGATCCGGCTGGCCAGCACCAAAGGCTCCCACGCCGACGCCGGAACAGGCACGCCGGAGAGCTGATCGACGGCAGTCATGATGCCGTCGAGCCCTCGCAGTGCCGGGGCGCCGCTGCCTCCAGAAGAACCAGGGCGGCCGGCAGAGGGCGCGGACACGTTTTGCCAAGAGGGCAGGAACCTGCCGTACGCGGCAGCATCCACCGGCTCCACTTCGGCGCGCAGAGCGGCCAGCGAACGACGCCGGAGCTTGCGCAGCACTTCGGAATCGCACCATTCGCTGCTCGGCGGAACAGCCTGGAGTTCCGGTTCCGCAAAGGGTTCGGTCCCCTCATTGGGAACGGTGTCCGGCACACTCGGGTGCGGTCGGAACTCGCCCTCCACCACGCGGCCGTCCGCCGCCAGGCGTTTGAGCGCAGTGCTTACGACGGCGACACCCAGTCCCAGCCTCGCAGCGGCTTCCTCGGCCGTGAAGGGTCCGTGGGTTCGTGCGTAACTGGAGACGAGGTCCCCGAGTGGATCGTGGACGGGTTCGATGAAGGCGAGCGGCACCCCCATGGGCAGCGGAACGCCGATGGCGTCCCGGAGCCGGGCGGCGTCCTCGATGGCGGCGAATCGTTCCACACCGCTGAGGGTCACCGTGAGGGCGCGGTTGGCCTTGCGCAGCGCAGCCAGATGCGATGCGGCCAGATGCGCTCCGGAGGCCCGATGCGACTCGACCACCAGTTGCGATGCCGTCGGATCCGGGGAACCATCCGTGGAAGGCTCCACTCCTTCGGGCTGCAATCGGGCAGCCACTTCTTCGACGCTCAAGGGGCCCAGCAGGCGCAGCAAGTCCGCGACTCCCTCCATGCCGCGGACTTGCCGATCCGGCGCCAGCCGCTGGAGTTCGAGCTCGGTGGCCTCAATGACCTTGGCGTCCAGGAGTTCGCGCAGTTCCACCCTGCCCAGGAGCTCGTTCAGGAGCGTGGAGTCGAGGGCCAAAGCCGCGGCCCTGCGTTCGGCGAGCGGGGAATCGCCTTCGTACAGGTACTGGGCCACGTACCCAAAGAGCAGCGACTTGGCGAACGGGGATGGCTGCTGCGTGGTGGTCTGTACCAAGCGCAGTTCCCGGCGTTCGATCGAGGCGGCAATGTCTTTCAACGCGGGGAGGTCGTAGACATCCTGCAAACACTCGCGCACGGTTTCGAGGACGATGGGGAATGAAGGGTATTTCTTGGCGACATCCAGCAATTGCGCCGAGCGTTGCCGTTGCTGCCAGAGCGGCTGCCTTTTCGCAGGATTCTGCCGCGGCAACAACAAAGCGCGCGCGGCACACTCGCGGAAGCGGGAGGCGAACAAGGCACTTCCGCCAACCTCCGCCGTCACGATCTGCTCAAGTTCCTCCGGATCGAACAGGAAAAGCTCAGCCCCCGGAGGCTCGTCTTCCATCATCGGCACCCGCAGCACGATGCCGTCGTCGGCGGCCATAGCGGAACCGTCCAGGCCGTAGCGCTGCTGAAGGCGCTGCCCGACGGCGAGTGCCCACGGTGCGTGGACCGGCATGCCGAAGGGGCTGTGCAGCACCACGCGCCAGTCGCCGAGTTCGTCATGGAACCGTTCGACCACGAGCGTCCGGTCATTGGGGACCACTTCCGTGGCCTGCTTCTGTTCGCCCAGATACTGGAGCAGGTTGCCGGCGGCGTAGTCGTCCAGCCCGCTGGCCTTGCAGCGTTCCAGCGCGGGACCTTGATCGGAAGCGGAGAGCTCGCGCACGAATGCTCCGAGGGCGCGGCCGAGATCCACCGGCCGGCCCAGGGAATCGCCCTTCCAGAAAGGGAGTTTTCCGGGCTGCCCGAAGGCGGGCGAGACGAGGACACGGTCGTGGGTGATGTCTTCGATTTTCCAGCTGGTGGCACCCAAGGCGAAGATGTCCCCGACGCGTGATTCGTAGACCATTTCCTCGTCGAGCTCGCCGACGCGCCGGCCGCCTTTGGCAGCGCGCGACGCCGGACTGGGCTCCTGTGCGGACGCCCCACCGGCCTGGCCGGAACCAGAACCGGAGCCGGAACCCTCGCTCTCGGTGCCGATGATGTACACGCCGAAGAGCCCGCGGTCCGGGATGGTGCCGCCTGAGGTCACGGCAAGGCGCTGTGCTCCCGGCCGGCCTTCGATGGTGCCCGCATTCCGGTCCCAGATGATGCGCGGCCGGAGTTCGGCGAATTCGTCCGAAGGATACCGTCCGGCCAGGAGGTCCAGGGTGGCTTCGAAAGCTGAGCGGGGCAAAGTGGCGAAAGGAGCGGAGCGGCGCACGGTGGCGAACCATTCCTCGACATCGATGCTTCCCAGCGCGGTGGCGGCGACCGTTTGTTGGGCCAGGATGTCCAAGGGATTGGCTGGAACATGGAGGCGTTCGATCTTGCCGCTCAGCATGCGCTCCACGGTGATCGCGGTGTGGACGAGGTCTGCCCGATGCTTGGGGAAGAGTACGCCTTCGGAAATCTCACCCACTTGGTGTCCCGCGCGGCCAACCCGTTGCAGCCCGCTCGCCACCGACGGCGGCGACTCGACCTGGACAACAAGGTCCACCGCGCCCATATCGATGCCCAGTTCCAGGGAAGACGTGGCTACAACGCACCGCAGCCGGCCGGACTTGAGGTCGTCCTCGATGAGTGCCCGCTGGTCCTTGGATACGGAACCGTGATGCGCGCGGGCCAGGACCGGATCGGCGCCGCTCGTGCTTCCAGCTTGGGCCATCATGTGCGCGGGGGTCGCCGTCGAGGACGGCAGCCCCGAGAACGGCCCCGAGTCCACCACTGAATCCGCCGGGAGAGAGAACACATCCACCGCCATGAGTTGGCGTTCCGCGTAGATCTCGTTCAGCCGGGCTGTGAGTCGCTCCGCGAGGCGCCGGGAGTTGGCGAACACAATGGTGGATTGCTTCGACAGGACAAGATCAACGATCTTCTCCTCAACATGCGGCCAAATGGACGCTTGAGGTTGCAATCCGGAGGCCGGCCCGGAGTCGAAGGCACCCGCAGCTCCCGCCAGGTCGGACATGTCCTCCACAGGAACGCTGACGCTGAGGTTCCAGTTCTTGCGCGACGGCGGTGCGACGATTTCCACGGGTGCCGAACCGGCGAGGAACTGTGCGACGAGCTCGCGCGGCTCCACGGTGGCCGAGAGGCCGATCCGCTGGGCGGGTTTCGGCAGCAACGCATCAAGCCGTTCCAATGACACCGCGAGGTGCGCGCCACGCTTGGTGCCTGCAACTGCGTGGACCTCGTCGACGATTACGGTGTCCACCTCGCTGAGCGTCTCCCGGGCTTTGGACGTCAGCATGAGGAACAAGGACTCGGGCGTGGTGATGAGGATGTCGGGCGGGTGGCTGAGCAGCGCGCGGCGGTCCGCCGTCGTCGTATCTCCGGAGCGGACCCCGACGCTCACCAAGGGGGCCGGCAGCCCGAGCCGTTTGGCGGTCTGCGTGATGCCGATCAGCGGCGAGCGGAGGTTCCGTTCAACGTCCACGCCGAGTGCCTTGAGGGGTGAGATGTACAGGACGCGGGTCTTGCGCTTGGGAGCTTTGGCACGTGCGGGTGGGTCCTCAAGACCCGGAAGGGCGTCCGCGGAAGCAACCGGGGACACGGACAAGAGCCGGTCCAGCGCCCACAGGAATGCCGCGAGAGTCTTGCCGGAACCCGTGGGTGCCACCACGAGGGCGTGCGATCCCGAAGAAATGGCCTTCCACGCACCGTCCTGGGCAGGTGTGGGCGCGGAGAAAGCACCGAGGAACCACTCGCGCGTGGCACGGCTGAAGCGGTCCATGGCCGTACGGCCAGGACCGCCCGGTAGCTTCTGCTCCTGCATTCCTCCATCATGCCTCACGGCACCGACACAATAAGGTTCAGGGCTAGACCGCCTACCCCGCCTGGAACGCCTGGACGCTCAGGAGGTTGATATTGGTGTTGCTGCAGGCCGTGCGTTGCTGCGGGATGAACAGCGAGGCAGTGTCCTCCGGTGGGTAGACCCGGAAGCCCGCGGCAGGTGCCTGGGTGCATTCGGGGTAGTTGCCGGCCTGGGTGTAGCGGAGTTGGGCGAAACCGGCCTTCCCCGGAGCAAGGACCACTTCCGTCACAGGCTGGGTGTCGTCGCGCGCGGCGGCCGCGCCGATCGGATCGCCCGTGGGTCCGGACGTGAGTGAGACGCCCGGGAAGCCATTGAGGACACAGGGTTGCGTACCGGAGTTGGTGAGGATGAGTTTCATGTAGACGCTGCCTGCCGCTCCACCCCCGGTGGAGTCGACAGAAGCCGTCAGCGAGCCGGCTTTGCAGAGGGCGACGCCGGATGCCGTCGTCCCGGAGCTCGATGGTGTGGCGCTACCGCTTGAAGTCGGAGTGCTCGAGGCCGAGGGTGACGACGAGGCCGAAGCCGTGTCGCTGGGCGTGGCTGTGCCCGAGGGTTGGACTTGGCTTTGGGCGCAGCTGGAGAGCAGGAATAACGAGGTTGCTGCCATTGTGAGCAGGAGACCGTTCTTGACTCGCATATTCGTCATGCGCACAGCATTTCGTCGTCATTTGCCGGAGTCAACTACGGCGCGGCAGCGTCGCCGGATTGGCGTCCGGATCGTAATGTTCCGGACGCCGACCCAGCGGACTCGTTACTTGGACACTGAAGCCTTGGCGGAACGGCTGCGGAAGAAGGCCGCGCCGCCCAGCCCCAGCCCGGCCACCCCTGCGATCAGGCCGGCCCAGCTGCGTGCCTGCGAGCCGTCGTCGGTAACGGAAGCTGCTTGCTCTGTGGAGATTGAAGCAGCCATGTGACCACCAGCCGCGGCGGTTTCCGCGGCTGTGACGGCCACCGACGGAGCCGGAGCCTTCAGCGAGTGCGGGTCCTGGCCGTCCTTCGGGATTTCAGCCCAGTTTGTTTGCCCTTGCTCGCAGTTCTGGAGCGTCGGGAAGTAGAGGGTCTTGCCGGCGGTGTCGGGCAGCTTCACGGACAGGACCAGAGCGTCGCGCAAGTGCGGGTCCAGCGGGGCCTTGGCCGTGTAGACGATCTGGCTGGTGCGCTTGGTGATGGATGTGCCGTCGGCCAGTTTCTTGGGTTCGGGCAGGGTCTGCGTCCCCTTCTCGACCGTCCAGTTGGGGTTCACCGTGGGCGTGGCGTCCGTCAGTTCCTCGGGGAGGTTGATGGTCAGCTTGGTGGTGCCCGAGGTGTCGCAGCCGTGCGGGACGCCGAAGGTCAGTAGCGCGTACGAGTTGGCGGTGGTCTTGTCCGGGTTGATGGAGACGTGGGCGGATGCGCCTGCGAGCCCGGCCATCATCAGTGCGGCGGTGCCGCCCGCGATTGCGGTAGCGGAGAGGGCACGGCGGAGTGAGGACTTGTTCATGGTTGTTGCCTTTCAACGGGCGCGCGAAAGCGCGCCAAAGTGCGGGGGATGTGCCCGTCACCAGTTGAAGGCGGTGCCGGGCGGAGTCAGGAGGGTACGACGACGGCGGGCGGGCCGCGTCTGCTGTCTTGCCTGAGGTTCCGCCACGGGCGGGGGATGAATACCGGAGGTGCGCTGAACGCAACAGCTCCGCTACCGGCGTCGGGCCTGAAGATCAGTCGGAGGAGCTGTAGGAGGGGACGAAGCCAAGCCTCGAGCTGCCACAGTGCCTGCTCGCCCTTGGCCAGGAGCAATGCCGAAGCGGCAGTGGCGAGGGCGTGCCCGGTCAGCATCAACCAGCTGAGGGGAGTGTCGACCTCGTGAAAATGTACTGTTTCAGCGCCCAGCGGCGGGGAGAGGTGTTCGGCCGCCAAGTGGTGTGCCGGTGAACCCGGAGCCGGAACGGTAAGCGGGCCGAACGCCGTGAAGGCTTCGTGCAGGACCAGCTGGCCGGCTCCCAGAAGCGCGGCGATGGCCGGGAATCCGAGCTTGAACCGGGTGGCAAGAGTCGTGACGAGCCCGGTCAATGCGAGGACGGCCAGCAATACCGGTGCCACGGGAAGCGCGCCGCCGGAGAGGACGTGGGCCCCTGCCGCGAGGGCCACAATGGCGATAGCCAGAGCGCCCGAACGCATGGCATGGAAGGGTGTCCGGGCATGCGATGCGCGCACGGGTTCCTCCCTCGGTAGCGTTCAAGCGGATGGTTGACCGTCCAGTTCCGGCTGGTCAACCTGGATATTCTATCGGTGGTTCGTGACCGGGCCGCTGTCGGATGGGTCAGGTGACGGGCCCGGTTCGAAATTGTCTTCCATCGTAAGAACCAGGGCGAGCGCCGGGATCACACACTGGATGACCGCCGGGGGAACGGTGTAGTGGGTGTCCACGTCGACGAGGCCAAGATCGGCGAGGGTGGCGAGCTCGCGGAGCGCCCGGATCGCCTCGAAAGTGGGCAACGCGCTGCCCACCGTTTCGTTCGCTGCCGCACTCTTGAGTTCGTCCACGCTGACGGGCTCCCCACTGGCTCCCTTCAAGAGGACCCTGGCCAAGGTTGCATTATCCCGGGGACCTTTTTCCCCCATGCTGCCGGAATCCATCACTGCACTTGCAAGGAATACCGTGAGGAACTCACGCCGGATCTGAAGCCTCGAGTCGAGGTCCTGGGAGTGCCACGATTCGGCGCCAGCGCCAGGTACCGCACGCGTCGAACCGATCGACAGGATACGGGTGCCGACCATGGCAGCCCAGATATCGCTTAGTACGGGAACTTCGTGCATGGAGCCGGCTTCAAATGACTCAGGATCGACTTCGCCCTCGACTTCGGCCGCGCCCTGGCCCTCCGGGAGAGGCCGTTTCCCGGTCTTTTTCCCTCTGGCTTTCACTCCTACCGCTCCGGCCGCACCTTCAATGTCTTTCAGCCGGAGCACGCCCGTGCTGGTGACGTCCTTTCCGGATCCCAGCCACTCCAGCAAACGTCCGGTCAACTGGAGGACCGGGAGTTCCTGGAACGCCCGGTCCTGCTCTTCGTCGGAGAGCTCCGGGATATCGCCTGGAAGATCCAATTCCCCGTCAGCTTCTTCGTTGAGGAGCATATGGAGGACGAAGTAGTCCTCCTCGGTTCCCGACCAGCGGCCCGTTTCAAAGAGGAATTCAGCATAAAGGTGCAAGTAATCGAAGATCTCGACAAGCGCCTCATCGCTGTCAGCCACGTCAGGCATCCCGGCAAGGGCAAGGGCTGCATCGTCCAAGCTGTCAGGGTCGAACCTGGTTGCGGAGCTTTCCTCGCTGATCGCGTGGCTCGCCGAGATGAAGAGTTTGACGATGTGCAGACACCTTAAGGCGTCTTCGGCGTCACTGAATCCTTCGTACCAATGAACGAATTCCGGGGTGAGGGAGTCGACTACGCGATGGTTGAGGACCAACTGCAAAGGCATTTTGGGGGCCGAAGGCACTGCCTTGAGGTGCCCGCCGCGGGCCTTTGGCTTTTTCGTCTTCCGGCTCATGGCCGCTCCTTCGCTTCCCGGGCGCACAACTACCGCACTGACGTTACCCGAATCAATACGCGGGTTTGGAAATCAGGCAGTTATTGCTGGACCGCCCTCCGACGGCTTGCCGGCTTGGCCTTTGTCGGACGGACCCTCGCTCTTTGGCCCCTTGCCCGCGGATTCCGGCGCGGATTCCGGCGCGGCTTCCGAATATCTGCGTGCCGCCCGCGAGCCGGCGATGGTGCTTGCCCCGATGCTGATGAGGGCGCCAAGGATCATGGCGGCCGCTTCTCCCGGTTCCAGCAGGTGCAATTGGGAGCCGATGGTGGCGGCTGCAACCGGTACTCCCAATTGGGACGAGGCCAGTACTGCGAGCGGCAGGGGCTGGCCGAGGGCCCGGATGCTTCCGTGCACCAGCAATGTTCCAAAGCCAAGGCAGATCCCGAGGAGGATCATTCTCGGGCTGCCCGCGAGGGTCCGCAGGTCGAGCGATGCGCCCAGCCAGACGAAGAACACCGGCCCCAGGAAACCATCGCTCACGGCGAAGAGCTGGTGCGCCAGGCGACGGGGTTCGCCCACCGCGGAGACCACCAGACCGAAGGAGAACCCGGCCAGCATGATGGAGACGTGGCCAAGGACCGCGAGCCCTGAAAGCGCGAACAGCAAGGCCAGCTGGATCCGTAGTTCTAAGGCGAACTTCCGGTCTTCGGAGATGTCGTGCAACCTTCCGCGGTTGCCGCTGTTCTCCAGCCAGCGAAGCACAAAAAACAGGACCAGCGCGCAAGCCGCGACGACGGCTGCCCCGACCGCCGCTCGGCCGGCGTTCGGCGGGTCAACGGCTAACGGAAGCGCCACAATGCAAGCGATATCAGCGATCGCCACTTGCGCCGTCGTCGTCAGGACCTTCGGCCCTGTCAGCCGAAGGGAGTCGACGATCGGCAAGACCAACGCTGCTGAGGAGGACGCGAGCAGAACGATGTAGAGGGGAGCATGTCCGGTGCCGAAGGCTAAAGCGATGACGACTCCGACGACGGCGGCCAGCACCGCCGCGATGCCGGCGCGCAGTGCGCCGCTACCCAGTGCGGGACGGATGGCCTTGTCCCGTACGGGGACATGCGTCCCGGCGACGAACATGATGAGGGCGAATCCGACGTCGGCCACGAACGTGAACGTCGGATCCGAGGAGTCCACCAGGCCGAGACCCGTGCGTCCGATGACGATGCCCGCCAGCAACTGTCCCAGCACAACCGGAAGGTGCCATTTCCGGGGGAGCGCGAGCAACGGTCCGAGGAGCGCGACCGCGGCGATCAGCGAAAGCTGAAAGAACGACACACGTTCCTCCTTCTACCGGCGTTGCGGTTGGTTAGCGGCGGTCACCGGGGCGCATCAGCCAGTTTCAGGGGAATGTCGGTGTTTTCGTTCGTGTAGTAGCTTGCGCACACCCGGTGATAGCCATCGGCCACTTGCGCAGGAATGCCCCGGGCAAGGTCGCCCTTGACCATGAGGATAGGCGAGAGCCTCTTGCCCTCCTTGATCTTCTTCAAGTCCGAGGCGACGTGGGCGTTGTCCTCGGGCAACAGCGCCAGCCGCGCGGCACGGAGGATGTCCTTGGCCTTGCGGTGCTGGATGGGCGCATCCTTGAGCGCCGCGACCACGGAGGCAACGACGTCGTCTGATTCCAACAGGGACAAATAGTCCGCCGCGCTCGGATAGTCCTGGTCCTCGGGCTGCGCCAACCAGCGGACTTCGTCTTTGTTGTCATCAGGCATGCGTTGTGCTCCTTGGCCAGCGGTAACGGCTTGCAAACGTAGGGGGCGCCGGACGCGGGACCTTGGAGAGGTCCGTGCCGGGACGTCGTCGTCGTAATTCAAGGGCGAGACTCTCCTGACCGCGCGCCATCGCCCAATGGTGATTCGCGGCAAAAGCGGGCTTGAGCAGCCAGCTTAGCCGCCGGAGCAGCGGTTTCGAGGTGCTGACCCGCCAATCATAGGTGACCACCGTTTCCGGTCCGTCCTGTTCGAAAGTCCAGCGCCCGGTACCGCTCAGGTCACCGCTCGCTGCGATCGCGAAACCTCTCTCGGTGATGGGTTCGGTGACAGTGAACCTCCAGCGAAGCGTGTACGGCAGCCAGCCTTTCGAGTGCAGCGAGAAGGCTTTTCCGGTCCCGTCCGCATTTCCCGGATCCAGCGGAACAACCCTCAAATACACCGAAGGCCACCAGTGGGGCAGTGTTCCGGCGTCGCCCAAAATATCCACGACTTCGCGCGGGGTCCCCGCGACGCGCCACACTGTGAGGAACTCGTAGTCGGCGTTGCTCTTGGAAATGCCGCCCATTGCTGCCTCCACGGCGCGGATGGATAGTGGACTCACAGTACTCATGCCGTTGCACACGGTCAACGGCCCGGCTTCGGTGTGCCCGCGGGCCGGTTACTCCCGGACGGTCACCGTCAGCCGTTGGATGTCATTGTTTCCCATGCCTTGATAGTTCCACTCCGGCGCCTCCGGCTGGGTCTGCCCGGTGGAATCCGTCGCGCGGCATGCCAGCTCGTGGGAACCGGGCGTTGCGATCCACGTGAACGTCCATCCACGCCACGCATGCCGGCCGGTCGGAGCTTGAAGTTGGGCCTCCTCCCAGGCCCCGTCCACACAGACTTCAACGCTATCTACGGTTCCTTTCCCGGACCAGGCCCGGCCGCTCAGCTGGACAGGTCCGGCGTCGACAGTGCGTTGCCTCGTGAAGAAATCGGGGACGCCTGGGGGAGCCATGAGGGAGCGGACTTTGATCCGCTGAACGGGTTCGCCCGGATCGTCTGCGTCTTGGGTGTAGCGGTAGGAGTCGAGCTGTTGGTAACCGTCGAAGCTGTGGTCTATTGCCTCGATGGATTGCAGCCATTTGACGCTCGTCATCCCGTACCAGCCCGGAACGAGCAGCCGGACAGGGTAGCCATGCTGCGGTGGCAGGGCTTGGCCGTTCACCTCATAGGCGAGCAGGACGTCGTCGGACATTGCTTCCGCGAGCGTCAGGCTGCGCGCGTATTGATGCTCCACACCGCCTTGGATCCCGCGGTCCGCGCCCGTGAAGACGAGTTCGACGGCGTCGGGGGAGACGCCCGCGTCGAGCAGCAACGGAGCGAGCGGGGTACCGGTCCATTCGGCGGTGCCCACTCCACCCTGGTCCCATGGTTGACTCACAGGCCGCGGTTCCAGCCGCGAGCGGCCGTTGCCGGCGCACTCCATCGTGACGGCTTGAGTGCGGCGCTCGCGGTGCTGGAGGTCAGGCAGGGTGTATTCGTGCGGATGGTCTACGAGTCCGCCGATATTCAGCCGCCACGAGACGGGATCGATCTGGGGGACGTCGAAATGGACCAGGAGATAGTGCATGCCCAGCGGTGTGACGGGCCATCGGAGCATCTCCAACGGCATGGCGTGGTTGCGCGAAGCCAGTTGCAGTTCTTCGCGGGTGATGGGACCGGTTGTTGGAGTGGCCGGTGTGGTTGGTTCTGTCGGAGCAGCAGGGGCGGTGGGGGCCGGGGTGGCAACAGCGGCGCCTTCCGCTGTGCGGCGGGTGTTGACGCTCATGATCCCAGTATGGCCGCCCGTGGCGGTGGTGTCACTGATAGTTTGAGTCCTAAACAACCTCAGGAGTCCGTTGATGGCGCGCCCGCTCAAACCCTTGATCTCCATCGATGCCGTGGTCACGGCCGCCCTGGAACTCATTGATGAGACCGGCGATTTTAGCCTCCCCAAACTCGCCGCGCGGATCGGTGTCAGCCAGTCCTCCATCTACAACCACGTGTCGGGACGGGAAGAGATCCTGGAACTGGTCCGGGGCCGCATTACCGAAGGCGAGCCGTTGCCTCTCGACGTGGCTCCCGGTGCCGAGGCCAGTTGGGAGGATGTGCTGCGGTCCGAGATCCGCACCTACCGGGAAAACTTCGCCCGGCATCCGCGTGCGGCCCCGCTCATGGTGATGCAGACCGTCCGGAACCCCCACGTCATCGCCCTTTATGAGCGCATGGCTTCTGCCCTGGAGGATGCTGGCTTTCGGGGCCCTGAGGTTGCCTCGACCCTCGCCATGATTGACAGTTTCGCCATTGGCGCGGCGCTCGACCTGGCCGCTCCGGGCAGTGTTTGGGATGTGGCACCGGGCACCGACTCCGCGCTGGGACGTGCCGTAGAGGGAGCATCGGAACTCACCGACCGGGCCGAAACGGCTTTCGAGTTCGGGCTTGAGGTCCTCATGGACGGCCTGCGCTTGCGGGCAAGGCCGGATGGGGCGTTGACCAGGCAGGATCCCGCGTAGTCAAGGGAAGTTTCCGCCCGGGCTTGTGCTCGACGAGGTTGCTCGCCATACTAAACGAAAGCCTTTCGTTTAGTGATTAAGGAACCCCCAGTGACCACCTTGCCGCGCACCCTGTACCGAAACGCCAAGATCTTCACCGCAGCCGGGCCTGCTGCTGCCGAGGCCATGATTGTTGAGGGAGAGCGACTGGCTTTTGTTGGCAGCGAGCCCGAGGCGCTTCGGATGGCGGTTCCGGCCGCCGTCGTGGATTTGGGTGGTGCCTTTGTGCTCCCGGGCTTCATCGACGCGCACACGCACATCGTGATGATGGGCCAGACCATGCAGAAGGTTGCCTTGCGCGACGCCGCCAACCTCGAGGAGATCCAGCTCCGCCTCAAGGAAGCCGCCGCCGCAAATCCGGAGGCTCCGCGCATCCTGGGCACCAGCTGGCTGTTCTCGGCCATCCCGGGCGGTGCGCCGACCGCGGCGATGATTGACGCCGTCGTGCCCGACCGCCCGGTGTACCTGGACGCGAACGATCTCCACTCCATGTGGGTCAACACCGCTGCGCTGGCGGAGATGGGCATCGACAAGGACACACCGGACACGCTGGGCGGCAGGATCCTGCGCGATCCGGAAACGGGCGAGGCAACCGGGCTGTTGGAAGAAACCGCGATGCATGAGTACGCGTGGCCGAAATTGGCTTCCATGACAACCGATGAGCAGCGCGACGAGCACTTGGCTGCGGCATTCGAGCACTACTTGTCCACAGGTGTGACGAGCGGAATCGACATGGCGCTGGTCGAAGACGAGCTTGGCGCGATGCGTCGTGCGCTGGCGAGGGGAAACGGAACGCTGCCCCTACGTGTCAACGCCCACTGGCTGGTTGCTCCTACCGGAAACCATGAAGAAAACCTTGCCCAGGTGGCTCGCGCGGCGGAGCTGGCCCGCGAGGTGAATTCGCCGTGGCTGAGGGTGATCGGCATCAAGATCATCGCGGATGGAGTTATTGACGGCTGTACCGCAGCCATGAAGGAACCGTATGCGGACGGCAGCAACGCGGAGCTGATCTGGCAGCCCGAGTTCCTCAATCCGGTGGTAGCCGCCGCCGATGCCGAGGGTCTCCAGGTAGCCATTCACGCGATCGGCGACCTCGCATCCGAAGTAGCCCTTGACGCCTTGGAATACGCCAACGAGGTGAACGGGCCCAGGGATCGACGGCACAGGATTGAACACATGGAAACCGTGACGGCGGAGAGCATCCAGCGCCTGGCAAGGCTGGGTGTGGTGGCTTCCATGCAGCCCGTCCACGCGGATCCGGCTGTGCAGAAGAACTGGCGTGCCATGCTGGGCGACGATCGCGTCGACCGCGCCTACCCGTGGACGGAATTCACCGACGCCGGCGCCACCCTGGCCCTGGGCTCGGATGCTCCCACCGCCCCGCACCAGCCGCTGCCCAACATGTTCGTCGCGACCACCCGGAAGTCCGCCTTGGACGCGAGCCTGCCGGCGAACCTGCCGAAATACGCCCTGGACCTCGCCGACGCACTCAGCCATGCCACCCGCGATGCGGCCTACTCCTGCCGCCGGGAGGCTGAGCTGGGTACGCTCGCCACCGGAATGATGGCGGACTTTGTGGTACTGGACACGGACCCGTTCGACGCCGGACTGGACTCCCTGCTGACGGCGTCAGTCGCGCTCACTGTGGTGGGCGGGGAAGTGCGGTACCGGGGGTAGGGGGCCGGGGCTCCGGGTCCGACGTCGGGCTATGGGGCCGTCGGGCTGTGGTGCCGTCGGCCTGCGGGCCGTTGGGAAAGTATTCTTCATTGAGTTGGTCTTTGGTGCTCGCGCTCCTGGACTGAGACAAATGAAAGAAGGAGAGCCTCCGTGAAGATCCGTGCCCCACGACTCGACGTGAGTGGCGTTCTCCTAGTTTGGGCCTTGATATTCGGGCTGTGGCAGCCTTTTGTATGGTGGCGGGGGATTGTCGCTGCCGTATGTTTGATCTTCGCGCTGTGGGGTTTTCTTGCTTGGTACCGGCGTCGTCCTGCGCGGGGACGTTAGCGCACTCTTTTCAGGGCGGCTGGCGGTTATCTGTTTTTGAGGAAGATTGCCATGACGATGATGCCGCCGATGATATCCAGCACGGCAAGGACCTTTCCGGCAGTTGCCTTGACCCCGGCCGCTTCGGCCCGCCGGGCCATAATGAACGCTACGGCCCCCGCAGCAATGCCGAACAGGAACAGCCCGACGATGCCGATGATGATGGATGCACGGCGGTACTTCTGTCCCTGCCGAAGGTGGAACTCGGCCATGTCCGGCTCCGTCTGGCCATTTTGCTGCGGCATCGTTTCGTTTTGAAGGTTGTTCGAGTCGGTCACGTATTCCCCCTGAAGATTTTGGGCACTGTTCAGTGCAAATGAATGAAGCTTACGCTGCGGATCGGGTTCTTTCGCGCATTCTTGTGGTGGTCCTCCGTTCGTCACAATCAGACCCCTTGATCAGCCTCTTGCCGATCTAATCAATTAGGATGTAGTTTTCTCTCAGCATTCCGTGCTTTGGGGGAACGGTCTATTTTTTTGGGGATCCCGCGCACTTCCTTCTCGTAAAAGTGGTCCCGTGGGATCTCGTCCTTCATTGCTGTTGCGCGCTTTTTGCGGTTTGTCGGTCGTTGCGGGTCTTCTGACGGCGCCTGGCGCTGCGTGGGCGGGGCCACCGCCCGCGGGCCTCGGCGCCGGAATCACGGGCCCGGTCACGGAAAGCGTGGCCAGGACGCAGGCGTCCCAGAATAAGACCGATGTCGTGGTCGACGCCCTGACCACCCCGACCGAGCAGACCGTGGCGCACCCTGACGGGACGTTCACGCGGACGGTGACCGCCGAGCCGGTCCGGATGCAGTCCGGCGGTGGCTGGCAGGATATTTCCACTGACTTGGTCCAGGCCACCGTCAACGGAGCCTGTCAAGTTGTTTGTGTAGGAGGACCGTTGTCTTAGTTGTTCAGGTAGGGCCTAAGCCGGTCGGGGTAGTTCAGGATAAGGATCCCCGGGGCTTCGTTCCATCCTGGGGTGAAGGTGCCTTCGATGAGCTTGTGGACGGTTTTGGAGCGGTTGTCGCGGGTCTTGCTGTCCATCTTGGCCCGTTCGCTGGCGCGTTTGTCCTCGATGTTGCAGATGGCGAGCCAGAGTAGCTTTACCGCTGCCTGGTCGTTGGGGAAGTGCCCGCGGTTCTTGATGATCTTGCGCAGTTGGTAGTTCAGCGACTCGATCGCGTTGGTCGTATAGATGATGCGTCTGAGTGGTGGCGGGAACGCCAGGAACGGTGTGAATTTCTCCCAGCTGTTGCGCCAGGTTCGGACCGTTGCCGGGTATTTCCGTCCCAGATCGGAGGCCTCGAACTCGTCCAAGGCGTCTTGGGCGGCGTCGGCCGTCGGGGCGGTGTAAACCGGGCGCAACGCGGCGGCGACCTTTTTGCGGTCCTGGTAGCCGATGAAGCGCATCGAGGCCCGGATCAGATGCACGACGCAGGTTTGCACGGTGGCTTCTGGCCACGTTGCCGCGACGGCTTCGGGGAAGCCGGTGAGCCCGTCGCAGCAAACGATGAGGACGTCCCTGACGCCGCGGTTGGCCAGTTCAGCGCAGACCCCGGCCCAGAACTTCGCTCCCTCGGCGGCCTCGACCCAGATGCCCAGGACGTGCTTGATGCCGTCCATGTCCACGCCGACGGCGATGTGCGCGGCGCGGTTCTGGACCTGATGGCCGTCCCGGACCTTGATGATGATCGCATCCAGATAGAGAATCGGGTACAGCGGGTCCAGCGGACGCTTCTGCCATTCCAGCACCTCTTCGAGGACCTCATCGGTGATCTTGGAGATGGTCTCTCGTGAGAGTTCGGTGCCCAAGGTCGATTCCAGATGGTGGGCGATGTCCCGGATCGTCATGCCGCCGGCGTACAGACTCACGATCATGTCATCCAGGCCTCCGGTGCGGCGGGAACCCTTGGGAACCAAGCGCGGAGTGAACGAGCCATCACGGTCCCGTGGGATGGCCAGATCCACGTCACCGGCCGAGGTACCCAGGGTTTTGGGATAGGACCCGTTGCGCGAGTTCGGAAGGAAACGCCCGACCGGGTCACCCTTGTCATATCCCAGGTGTCCCGACAACTCGGCCTGCAGCCCGCGTTCCAGGGAGGCTTTGATCAGCTGCTGGATGAAGCCATCCTTGCCATCGAGCTCCAGCTGACCGGAATCAATCTGCGCCATCAGCTCATCAAAGGCACCAGATGCCTTGAACGCATCCATGCTGCCGGCAGCCGCGGCCCGCACAGCCAATTCCTCCGGAGTCACTTCACGGGGTTCAGTCATGGCCACAATGATTCTCCAATCACCTAGCGACTACAGCCCTCCCACACAAACAATCTGACACCCTCGTATCCGCGTCCGTGACCGCCTCGGACGGCACGACCATCACCGACTCGCCATGGTTTGTCGGCACGGCAGTTGAAACCCAAAAATTCCTGGGCGAGACCGGCCCGCAGCTGAGCACCACCATCACCACCCCCTGGGCCGCAGGCAGCGCGACCGCCACCGGATCAGGGACCGGTTCTCCGACAGCCCGGCACACCGGTACAGCCTCGGTGAAGAAGATCATTGCCAGCAGCCCCGGAAACGGCACCCGCACCACCACCACGTCCAACACCATCGACGGCCTCGGCCGGGTTACCTCCGTGTCCGATTCGGGGGAGACCGGCGTAACCCCCGGCAGTTGCACAGTGACCGCTTACGCGGACAGCACCGGCGCAGAAAGCACCGGCGCGAACCTGCTGTCCCTGCCTGCCACCACCACGACCTACGCAGGGCCCTGCGCCGCGAACGGCGCACCAGCCGGGAACATCCTCACCGCCGCGCAGACACTCTATGACTCTTCCATGGCCGCCACCCCCGGCGCGCCCGGGTACCAGGCCCCGACCCTGGGCAACCCGGCCCGCACCGACACGGCCACCGCCGTCAACGGCACGACCGTCACGACCTGGAAAACCGGACCCACCCTGGCCTATGACCCTCTGGGCCGGACCGTGACTTCCACGGACAACACCACCGGGACGGCCCGCACCACCTCCACTGCCTACACCCCGGCGACCGGTCTGCCCGCCTCGGTGACGACGACCAACCCGCTGGGCTGGACCACCACCACCGCCTTCGAAGCCATCCGGGGCAACAAAACCACCGCTACGGATGAGAACGGGAACGTCACCAGCTACCGGTACGACGCTTCCGGACGGGTCACCGGGGTCTGGGACCCCATGCGTCCGCAGGCCACCAACACTGCCCCGACCCAGGCCACGGCTTACACGATCTCCCAGAATGCACCTTCATCAATCCAGCGCACCAACATCAACGGCAACGGCCAACCGATCTCCAGCTACGAGATCTACGACGGGCTCGGCAGGATCCGCCAGACCCAGAAACTCTCACCCGGCGGGGGCACCATCGCCACCGACACCTTCTACAACTCCTTCGGCGCCAAACAACTCGTCAACAACGACTACTACTACACCACCAGCCCCGGGACCACCCTCATGATCCCCAACGTGGGCGTATCCTCCTCGGACCAGTACGACTACGACGCCGCCGGGCGCCTCATCACCGACACCGCCCTCACCAACGGCAACCAGACGCTCTGGACCACCAACACCAGCTACACCGGCGCCGACACGAGCACGACCACCGGGCCGGGAAGCGAATCCGCGGCCACCACTATCGTGAACGCCAGCGGCAAAACCGTGTCCCGGTTGCTCTACCACGGCACCACACCCACCGGCACCCCGGACACCACCAGCTACAGCTACGACGCCCTGGCCCAGATGACCTCCATGACGGACACCGCCGGCAACCAATGGACCTGGACCCTGGACGCCGCCGGCCGCCAAATATCGGCCACCGACCCCGACACCGGAACCACAACCACCAGCTACGACCCATCCGGCCGTATTGCGACGACCACGGATGCCGCAGGCAGCCTGATCAGCTACAGCTATGACGCCCTGGACAGGACCATCAGCACCAGCATCACCCCGCAAGGCGGCACCGCGCACACCCTCACCACGAGTACCT
This sequence comes from Arthrobacter sp. 05L417, assembly GCF_056397865.1. Classification (NCBI taxonomy): domain Bacteria; kingdom Bacillati; phylum Actinomycetota; class Actinomycetes; order Micrococcales; family Micrococcaceae; genus Arthrobacter; species Arthrobacter sp. 05L417. Next base: position 1,217 of record NZ_JBFTOG010000036.1, on the reverse strand, counting down.
TCGACGCCGAGAAGAAGGGCCACCCCAGCACCACCACCCGGTACAACGGTCCCAACTACGACCAGCCCGTTACCACGGCCGTGTCCGGATACAACGCCGCCTACCAGCCCGGCACGACCACCACGACACTGCCGGGCGGCCTGGCTGGTTACGCCGGGGACTACACAACCACACGCACCTACACCACGACCGGTCAGGTGAAGAACCAGACCACGCCCGCGCTGGGCGGTCTAGCAGCCGAAACAACGTTCAACGGCTACGACGAGTTCGAAAACCCGTCTTCCGTTTCCGCCGGCTCTGACACCATTGCCGGCGGGACCCAGTACAACAATCTGAACCAGATCGCCGCCTTCCAGCAATACGACCCCAACTATGCAAGTCCCACGGCCGACACCACCGGGCTGAACCAGCTCACCTTCACCTGGGACGCGACCACCGGGCGCCTGGCCAACCAGTCCGCGTCCAACCGTGCCAAAGGTGTCCTCGCCGACCTGGGCACCACCAACTACAGCTACACGCCCTCGGGCAAGCTCAGCGCCAGGGAACAGTGGTTCCCGTCGCGGCCTGGGCAACCGGATGACTACCAGTGCTACAACTACGACTACGCCTCCCGGCTCGCCTCGGTCTGGACCGCGGCCGCGAAGAACTGCACCACCGCCCCCACGCCGGACTCGACGTCGGCCGCGGGGCTTGGCGGCCCGGCACCCTATGCCCAGGCTTACAGCTACACCCCGGCCGGGGACCGCTCCCAGGTCAAACGCTTCGATGCCACCGGGAAACTCGCCACCACCGAAAACTACAACTACCCCGGCAACCCCACCGATCCGGGTGTCTTCTCACCCCAGACCCCGTTCCGGCAGTTGGACACCCGTAACGGCCGCGGCGGCACCAACGGTCCCGTCGGCGCCGGGCAGACCGTGAACCTGAAAGTCACCGGCCGCGGAGGGATCCCCACCAGCGGCGTCTCCGCCGTAGCCCTGAACATCACGGTCACCTCCACGACCTCGTTCGGGAACATCACCGCCTACGCCGGAGGAACACCGCAACCGGGCACCTCGAACGTGAACTAGGGACTGCCCCCGGTTTTGTTGACTCCTTGACCTAGCGAGCTGGTGCTCGTGGAAGGATGTTGACCATGCCGACGGCTTATGGGGCGGAGTTCCGCCAGGATGTTATTGATGTGGCCCGCAAGGGCGAGGCGCCGCTGGCGCAGATTG
>NZ_JBFTOG010000035.1:0-62003 GCF_056397865.1 Arthrobacter sp. 05L417 | reverse complement strand
AACACCCCGACGGGCTTGCCGGACTGGACCAGGAGCGTCTCGTCCTTCTCCATCGTCTCCAGGGTCCGGGTGATCGCGTCGAACGCGGCCCAGGACCGGGCGGCCCGGCCCGTGCCGCCGTACACGACCAGGTCATCCGGGCGCTCGGCTACCTCCGGGTCCAGGTTGTTCATCAACATGCGCAACGGCGCTTCGGTCTGCCAGCTCTTGGCCGTCAGCTCGGTGCCGCGCGCGGCCTTGACCGGACGAGCTCCGGTAGTGAAATCGGCGGGTGCCATGATGACTCCTTCGTCTCTGGAGGTTGCTAGGTGGAAGTTCCTTCTGTATCCAGTAGAGCCCCTCCGCAAGGGTCTTGGAATGGCTTTATGGAGGGTGCTGTCCGGAATACCAGACTCAACTGGCTAGCACTTGATGTCGTTATGAGGGCCCAAAACGACAACTACTGCGGGGGCCCACGCCGCCAGGGTTCCCTTGCCGAGCGAAGCGAGGTTAGGGAGGCGGTGGGGACTAGTTGGGTGGGGAGGGTTAGGAGGGACGCCCGTGGATGCGGATCGAGAGTTCGTCCGCTGTCTTCTGGATGCGGGCGGCCAGTGCGGGCCATTCCTCAACCGGCACTCGGTCCTCGAGGAATGTCACGGCGACTGCCGCCGTCGGCCATCCCAAATGGTCGGTGACGGCGGCGGCCACAGAACCGAAGCCGGGCGTGACTTCGCCGTGCTCGGTGGCGTAGCCGCGCTGCCTGACCTGGTCCAAATGCGAGGACAAGGCCGAGTACTTCATGATGGGCGATTCCATCTCGTGCCGGGCAGTAAAGGCGGCGGCATTCGGGTACAGGGCCCTGACCTGCGATTTCGGCAGGGCGGCCAGGATCGCGCGCCCGCTGGCCGTGAGGTGGCTGGGAAGCCGGACCCCGACGTCGGTCACGAGGGACGGGCGGTTCTTGGCCCGTTCCTCCACGATGTAGAGCACATCGCGGCCGTGCAGGACGGCCAAGTGGGCGCTCTCGCCGATCGCATCCACCAGGGCGGCAAGCATGGGGCGGCCGAGCCGCGACAAAGGCTCTTGCCGCGAGTATGCCGAACTGAGTTCAAAGGCGCTGATACCCAGCCCGTAGCGCTGCTCCTCATGCAAGTGGAGGACGAAGCCGTTGGCCTCCATGACGCCAAGCAGGTGATAGACACTGGACCGGGGAAGGCCCAGCGCCGTGGCGATGTTTGACGCGGCCATCGGGCCACGCCGGGAAGCGAGCAACTTCAGGATGCGCAGGGTATTCTCGGCGGCCGGGACTTTGGAAGCGGCCCGGCCTTGGGTGGACGGCTGTATGGTCATGGCTCCTCTTCGAGTGCACGGTAATGCCCGGCCTGTCCCTCCGCCACAAAGACGGCAAGGTGGGTGTCCGGGATCCCGTACTTAAGCGTGCGCCCCATGGAGCGGATCTAAAAGCCAATCAGAACATTAAGGTGTCTGGAATACCAGACATTTGCCCACGAGGCAATCGCTCCGCGGCGCAGCGTCTGAGAACCGAGACAACGATGCGCCGTGAGACCCATCACAGGACGCTCCGAAATGGTCTGCTGGTTAACAGTCCCCCTCCCAATGACGAGAAGGTATTCGCATGCAGCAAGCCCCAACAGCCGTCAGGACGCCGGCCGCCAAAGTCGTCGAAGGCGTCGAAGGCGCGGTAACCACCGTTCTCAGCCGTGGCCTCAATGTCCGCCACATCCGCTTCATGGCCCTCGGTTCGGCCATCGGAACAGGTCTCTTCTACGGTTCTGCGTCTGCGATCCAAAAGGCCGGCCCGTCGGTTCTCTTCGCATATATGATCGGTGGCGCCGCCGTCTTCATGGTGATGCGGGCCCTCGGCGAGATGGCCGTCCGCCACCCCGTCTCCGGCTCGTTCGGCCAGTACGCCAGCCGCTACCTCGGACCGCTGGCAGGATTCATCACCGGGTGGACCTATGTCTTTGAAATGGCCATCGTGGCAATCGCGGACGTGACGGCATTCAGTATCTACATGGGCTTCTGGTTCCCGCAGGTGGACCGATGGATCTGGGTCCTCGCGATCATCCTCCTCCTTGGCGCCATGAACCTCCTGAGCGTCAAGGTCTTCGGGGAACTCGAGTTTTGGTTCTCGCTCATCAAGGTGGTGGCCATCATCGCCATGATTGCGGGCGGCGCTGCAATCATCGTTTTCGGCTTCCACTCCGGCAACGGCGGCGCGGCACCGGGGCTGGGGAACCTCGTTGACCACGGCGGCATGTTCCCGAACGGTTTCGGCGGACTCCTGGCCTCGTTCGCCGTCGTGATGTTCGCCTTCGGCGGGATCGAAACGATCGGCATCACGGCAGGCGAAGCCGCCGACCCCAAGAAGGTCATTCCGCAGGCCGTCAACACCGTCCCGGTGCGCGTACTGCTGTTCTACGTCCTGACCCTCGGTGTGCTCATGAGCCTGTTCCCCTGGAACGAAATCGGGAACAACGGCAGCCCGTTTGTGCAGATCTTCAGCGGCCTCGGCATCCCCGCCGCGCCCCACATCCTCAATGCCGTGGTCATCACCTCGGCACTGTCAGCCATCAATAGCGACATCTTCGGCGCCGGACGCATCCTCTTCGGGCTCTCCCAGCAAGGACATGCCCCGAAGAGTTTCGGCAAGATCTCAAGGCACGGCGTTCCGTGGATGACCGTGGTCCTCATGGGCGGAATCCTGCTGGTGGGCGTGGTGCTCAACGCGGTAATCCCCGAGGACGTGTTCCTGGTGATCGCTTCGATCGCCACTTTCGCGACGGTGTGGGTGTGGGTCATGATCCTCGCCTCGCATGTCGCCATGAAGCGGGAGATCAAGCGCAAGGGACTCCCGGCGTCGGAATTCGCGTCGCCGTGGTGGCCCGCGGCGTCCGTGTTGACCATCGCGTTCATGGCCCTGGTGATCGTCATCCTTGGCGTCTTCGAGGACACCCGCGTGGCCTTGTATGTAGGCGCGGTGTGGCTCGGGCTGCTGGTGCTGGCCTATAAGCTGTGGGTTCGCGGGGGCGGCCGGGTGCGCGCCGACCTGGTCGACGAGACGTCCTCTATTCCCGTGGTCGCCCAGTACGCCGAGCGTCCCTGACGAGGACGACGACGGCGGCCCGCCACTAACCACCGACCGTCACCGGAGGCAAGCGCTATCATCAGGAATGGTTCCGTTCACCAACCTCCTGGCGTTCGCGCTGGCCGCACTGGTCCTCATCGCAGTCCCCGGTCCAAGCGTTCTTTTTGTGATCGGGCGTTCCCTCGCCCTCGGCCGCAAAGGCGGGCTCCTCAGCGTGCTCGGGAACGCCCTTGGCATGGTTCCGCAGATCATCGCTGTGGCTCTGGGGCTCGGTGCGGTCCTGGCGCAGTCGATCGTGCTGTTCACCATCATCAAGTTCGCCGGCGCAGCGTATTTGGTCTACCTCGGGGTGCAGGCGATCCGTCACCGTGGCGGGCGTTCGACGGCGGCCGGGCCGGCGCCGTCGCGGTCCATGTGGCGGCTGATCCGCGAGGGCTTTATCGTGGGTGCGAGCAACCCGAAGTCGATCGTGTTCTTCGTGGCCGTGCTGCCCCAATTCGTGGGATATTCGAGCGGCAGCATTCCCCTTCAGCTCGCCGAGCTGGGGGCCGTTTTCCTGGTGATCGCGCTGATATCCGACAGCATCTGGGCCCTTGCCGCGGGAACGGCACGCCATTGGTTTGCCCGCTCCCCGCGCCGGATCTCCACCTTGGGAGCAACGGGCGGGGTCATGATGATCGGGCTGGGCGGAACCCTGGCGCTCACAGGCGCCAAGTCCTAGCGGGCTGGGAGCCCGGGAGCAATCGCCGAATCAGCCGGCCGGAAGCCAATCCACGTGCGAATCCGAGTCGTAGACCCGGCAAACCCGCACGCTGTCCTGGGCAGGACCATCAACAAGTTTGGTGGTGATCTTCATGAGGATGTCGTATGACGCCAAACCGGAGGCCGCGGTTGACTCCACCGGGTTCCCGGAGAAGGCAATCGAGACAACCGTGAATGGCCGCGGAACCACTGTTCCGGTCACTATTCCGGAGTTGGCAGCGTCGCTTTGAAGCCGGGCGGTGCAGCTGTCCTTGATGCGTTGGATCCCGGCCGTGTCAAGGCCCGGTGCCACAGGGGCCGGAGCAGGGGCCGCAGGGGCAGGAGCAGGAGCGGCGGGAGCCGGTGCCGGTGCGACCGGGTTATCGGGCTTGGCACTGCTCGCCGGGGCGGAGACCGGGGCCTGGCTTGAAGGCGCAGCGCCGGGTGATGTTGCCCCGGCCGAGGCGTGAGCGGCTGTCGCTGACGCCGTGGCACTCGGCGTCGCGGTCGGCATCTTGGTTCCACCAGGCGCAGAGGCCGCCGCGCTGATGGTAGTCGACGGCGCGGCGCCGGCAATTGAGTTTGATGATGTCTGCGTGGCGTTGAGGGTGATCGCACCTGCCAGCCCGACCGCCACCACGCCCGCAACCACGATTCCTGCTTTTGCAGCTCGCCTCATTGTTCCCCCTCCCAGACCTGACGGAACATTTGCTTTGAGCGTAGGGACTGTTCAACCGGGCTGGCGCGCGTGGCCCCTACCCGTCTTTTGCCCTGACTACTCGGGCGACCACTTGCTTGCCTTGGGACGTGATCCGAGTAGTGCGCCAAGTGACGTGAGTGGCCCATGTGGCATAACGGGTGCAAGTCACTCATGTGTCTCGTGTGGCCCGCGACTACCCTTGGCACCAGCAACTGCAAGGAAGTGGTTCTGATGTTTGATCCCACATCGAGGTACATCGTTCAGATGCGGGTGCGCCGGGTCTTCGCGCCGGCCAGAACACTACGCCGGATATTTTCCCGGGCAGCCAAGCAGGCCAAAACGACTGCGTCCCCGTTCAAGGTGGGCGACTACTTGGCTGGAGACGATCCCTTCAACGGGTCCCAGGAAGGCGTGGTGGCCGTCATCAAAGGCTCAACGATTGGCTTGCGAATCGTTGTGCCAACGGGTGGCACGGTGGTCTACTACGACTACCGCCAGTTGAGGAGGCCGTGGTGAACATGGCTGCAGCAGACATTCCAGCCAACCGGTTCATGACAATCGCCGAGGTTGCCCAGGCACTGCGGGTGTCCAGGATGACTGTCTACCGCCTCGTGAACTCGCACGCAATCCACGCCGTGCGGTTCGGGCGGTCCTACCGTGTTCCGGAATCGGCCGTGGAATCCTACATCGAGCATTCCGCCGTGGACGAGGCCGGGCCTACGGTAAGCGAGGAGCAGTAAGGGTATTCGGTCCAACGGATTCGCGCTCCACCGGAGGGCATTCAAGCTTTACCACCGGGCTGCCCGCCGCTTCGTCGACGCCGAGGAGCAGGCGCACGCCCGCGGCGCCGAGCTCGTAGTGCGGCAGCGCAACCGTGGACAGTGGTGGCCGCATGTGTGCGGCAATGACTTCCTGGTTGTCGAACCCGACGACGGCCATGTCTTCGGGAATGGACAACCCTCGCTGCTTCAGCCCGTCGTAGAGACCCATGGCCATACGGTCGTTGTAGCAGAAGACTGCCGTGACGTCCCGCTTGAGCAGTTCCTCGACTGCTCCGTAGCCGCCTTCCTGGTCAGGATACGCGTCGAACACGAGGTGTGGATCGAAAGCGATTCCTGCAGACTCGAGCGCTTCCCGGTAGCCCTGGAGGCGTCCGTCCTTCGCAGGGGCAGGAATCGTCGCGTTGATGAAGGCGATCCGTCGGTGCCCCTTGCGCACGAGGATTTCCGTGGCTTCCCGTCCGCCATGGACTTCATCCGGGACCACCGCCAAGGCGTCGGAGTCCGGGGAGAAGCAGTTCACCAGCACGAAGTCGGTCTCTTGCAACGCAGCGGGGATCTCGGTTGGGCGGTGGAACCAGGTGGAGTAAAGGATGCCGCGAACCTTGTGCTCGAGCATCATCGAGATGGCGTCTTTTTCCACGGGCTCGTCGCCCTCGGTATTGGCGACCAACAGAACGAATCCGTGCTTCCAAGCTTCGTCCTGGGCGCCATGGATGATTTGCCCTGCGAAGGGAGTCGTGGCGATCGCGTCAGCGACGAGGCCAATGAACCGTGAACTGCCGCTCACGAGGTTCTTCGCGAGGGCGTTTGGGCGGTATCCCAGTTCACGGATGGTTTCCAAGACGCGTTTGCGGGTCGCGGCGCCGATCCTGGCGTCTTTCTTGTTGTTGATCACGAGGGAAACCGTGGCAACGGAGACTCCAGCCCCTTCCGCTACCTCCCGCATCGTCACCGGATGACTCGTCCTCGGAGTCGTCGGTGGATGCGAGGGGTTCACCTCGGGTTCTTTCAAGCTTTTTTCAGACGTCATTGGCCCTCCTCTCACAGTCTATCCAGTGGCCGCTTTCTCACCCCTTCGTCGCCCCGCTTTCGAGGCCCTGGATCATCGCCTTGTTGAGGACGAGGAACACGAGCAGCAAAGGCGTGATGGTGATGCAAACGGCGGCGAATGTCGCGGTCCAGTCGACCTTGCCCATTGCTCCGATGTAGTTCTGCAGCCCCAGCGGGATCGTCTTGAGCCCTTCGGAAAGCACGAACGTGTTCGCGAAGATGAAGTCATTCCAGATGAAGATGCTGTTCACCAGGACCACCGTCACTACCGTGTTGGTCGAGAGCGGAAGGGTGATCAGCCCGAAGATCCGGTACGGGCCGGCGCCGTCCAACGAGGCTGCCTCATAAGTCTCCCGGGGAATGTATTCAAAGAACGATGAGAAGAGGTAGATCGACATGGGAAGGGCGAACCCCGCCAAGGGAATGATCATCGATTGGTAGGTGTCCAGCAGGTTCACGGACGAATAGTCGATGAACAGCGGCACAAGCGCGATCTGCACCGGCACGATGATGCCGATCAGGAAGAGGCCACGGACGAATTTGCTGAAGCGGAATCCGAGGACCTGCAACGCATAGGCCGCCATCATCCCCAGCAGGACGATCAGGAGGTTGGCACCCATCGTGACGATGAAACTGTTCAGGATGTTCTGGCCGAGGTTGCCTGTCTGGAACGCACGAACGTAGTTGTCGAAGCTTATGGAGCTCGGCAGCGCGAAGGGATCACCGGTGGCGAAGTCGTGCTCGTTGCGCAGGCTCGTGAGGAACAGCCAGGCGAGGGGATAGACCTGCACCACGACGATGAGGACGATCAGCGCCCTCGACAAGCTTCGGAAGACGTTTGGCTTACGCCGCCGACGTTGGGGCGCCGGCGTGCTTGGCGGGGCGGGGATCGGCCGGGTAACGGGGGCTGTTTGCGCGGTCATGCGTCAGCCTTTCGTTTGAGCATGAGCAAGATGAACCCGACGGCGACGAGGCACTCCACCACGATGAACACCGAGATGGTGCTGGCGTAGCCGAAGTCGGTGCTGGTGAACGCGGTTTTGTACATGTACGTCGTCAGGAGCTCCGAGGACTGGCCGGGACCGCCGTTGGTCATGAGGTAAGGGATATCGAATCCGCGCAGGCCGTAGGTCGTGGCCATGATGGTGGTGGTGATCCACACGGGCCGGATGTGCGGGAACCTGATTTTGGTGAACAGCTGCCATCGATTGGCGCCGTCCAGGCGTGCCGCCTCTTCAAGTTCCTGCGGGACGGCGAGCAGCGCCGCATAGATGATGAGCATGTAGAGTCCCGTGAACCGCCAGCCTTCGGGTGCTGAAACCGCCGCGAGGACAGTATTGACGTCGGAAAGCCAGGGACGTTCGAGGGCGCCGAGACCGATCCAGCCGAGGACCTGGTTGAGAAGCCCCACCGGGTCGATCGAATAGATGCGTACGAAGAGGAAGGCGATGGCTACCGTCGAGATCACCGCAGGCAGGAGATACAGGGTTTTGACGAGTTCGCGGCCCCTTCGCAGCGAGGTCAGGAGGCTGGCGACGAACAACGCGCCGCCCAACTGGAGGACGAGGCAGATGGCGAGGTAGCCGAGGGCGTTGAAGAAGGAACGCCAGAAAACGCCGTCACCAGTGAGCATGTGCACGTAGTTCGCGAAGCCCACGAACTCCATGTCACTGATGCCGTTCCAGGAGAAGAAGCTGAGGAACAGCGACTGCAGGATCGGAAACAGCACGGCGACGCCGTAGAGAAGCAGCGGCGGGAGCAGGAAGACCAGGACTGAGAGTCGTGATCGATTGGGAAGCATGGGAGGGCCTTTCGGGTGGGGGGCCTGAGCCCCCCACCGCTGCGTGTTATTTGAAGAACTTAGGAGCGTTCTGTGCGATGGTGCTATCCATCGTGCTGGTGAACTCGGCCGGCTTGACGTTGCCCTGGGCCAAGAGCACGAGCTCTTGCTGCAGCCTGCTGTTGGTGGTCGGATCAAGCTGCGTGTCCCAAGGCATCGCGAGCTTCGATCCGAGATCCTTCGCCTGGTCGATTGCCTTCTTGTACAGCGGCGTGGCGTTGGCAGGAATCGTCGTCTGGACATTCGTGGTCGGCGAGAGGGCGCCCGTGGCCGCATATTCCGAGGGGTACTTGGCAAGTGCGAACTTCAGGAAGTCGCTCACGAGCGGGTCGAAGGTCTTCGAGTTGACCGCCATGCCGATCCCGGAGGTTGCCACGTACTCATTTGCGGCCGTGGCGGAGCTCGGCGTGGCCGGAAGCGTGAAGTAGTCGACGTCGTTACGCACCGTTGGGTTCAGCTTGTCGGTCGCGAGGCTGGACAGTTCCCAGGTGCCGATGTTGTACATGGCGGCCTTGCCGGAGGTGAACAGGTTCTGGGCGTCGGAGTAACCCTGGGACGAGAAGCCGTCCTGGAAGCAACCGGCTCCTCCGAGCTGGCTTATCCAGTTGACTGTCTTCTGGCCGGTGGCGTCGCTGAACTTCGCGTCACCCTTCTTGAGCTTCTGCACGAAGTCGGGTCCGGCGTCGCGGAAGGGCTGGTAGGAGACATAGCGCTCAAGCGGCCACTGGTCCTGGCCGTCAAGGGCGAGGGGCGTGATCCCGGCCTTGCGCAGGGCGGTGCACATCGCGGGGATGTCGTCGAGTGACTTCGGCACTGATACTCCAGCCTGCTGGAAGAGAGCCTTGTTGTACCAAAAGTACTCGAGCTCGAACTGGAACGGGATCATGTAGAGGGATCCGTCGTCGAAGCGTTGGTAATTCAGTGCGTTCGTCCGGTACGTGTCGTAGACACCGAGGTCCTTGAGCAGCTTCTCGGCATCGACCATCTTGCCTTGCTTGGCGAGTTGCTGGGCGAAGGGGGTCGCGTCCGTGTCGAACAGCTCGGGAAGCTTGTTCGCGGCGGCGAGGGTTTCGTACTTCTGGATGTACGAGGGCCGGTCGGGGGTCGTGATCAGGTTGAGGGAAAAGCCGGGATGGTTCTGGGCGTATTCATCAGCGATCTTTTTCATGATGTTGATGACCGCCCCGTCAGCCGGCCGGGACAGAAGCCACGAGATTTGCCGTGGTTTGATGTCTCCAGTTGGGTTGACGTTGGAGGCGCTGCCGGCACCTCCACCGCCGCAGGCGGAGAGGGCGAGGGCTGCGGCCGCTGCTACAGCGGCCGTTCGCATGAGTTTCTTCATGGGGGGACAATCTCCTTTGATTTGAACGGAGGCCTGGCGCTGGGTATTTAGTTGTCTGTGCGCTTACGTATCTCAAGTTCAGTGAGAGTGGTGGTGCCTTCACCGGCGAAAACGCCGATCCGGCCGTCCGGTAGCCCGTAGATCCGGGCGCTTAGGGCGACCTGCCGGTCGACGACGGCGACGCAAAGGTCCCCGTCAACGACAAGTTCGAGGATGTGCTCTCCGGGGACGAGCTCGCAGGGGCGTTCCAGCTCGATCTCGAAGGGGACATCCCCCGAGACGTGCCATTGTGCGTCGCCGGTTATTTCGCGGGGCCATCGGTCAAACACCATGCGTCCGCGCTTCGGTTCCAGGCGGATGATGTAGGACTCATCCCCGTCCGCGCTTGAGCGGAGCAGCAAGCCGCATTCGGTGGTATCGGGTTCTATCTGCAGCACCGCCCGGGCGTAGAACTGCTGCGGGAGGACCTCGTCGGACACAATCGCCGTGTACCCGTCGGGAGAATGCAGCGCCGCAGGAAGATCGCTGCCGAGGCTTACCGGGATGTCGTCCCAGAAGCTATCGACAAGTTCGTCGGCGAGGGAAAAGGCGAGGGTGCCGTCGTCGTTCTGCCGGGCCTCGAGGACGGACATCGTTCCCGCCCACTGCCAGGCGCCGTCGTCGTGGTTTTCCGCTTTGCTGGCGATCCAGCCGAAGAAGAACCGGCGGCCATCCCGCTCGGCCGTCTTCGAGGCATAGAAGGCGCGGCCGTCAACGGTGTCCCGCGCCGGCACGATCCAGGGCCCGTCGGGACTCTTCGCCATGCGGTAGCGGGTGGTGAACGACTCGGAGAATTCCGAATAGACCAGGTACCACCAGTCGCCCCAAGCGAAAACGTCGGGGCATTCGTGCGTGATGTAGCGGCGCGGATCCCAGAACGGCTCAGTGTGCTCCCAGCTCATCAAGTCCGCGGACACGCATTGGGCGATCACTCCGCGACGGCGGTCCGGACCGTCCACGTGCCGTGCGGCCAGCAGCATCCGCCACAAACCGCTTGCCTCGTCCTTGAAGACGAACGGATCGCGCCAGTCGCCGGATTCGTAGCCGACCGGGGCGCCGAAGGTCAGTTCCGGATGCTTGACCCACGTCAGCATTCCGTCCGTGCTCGTGGCGTGCATGACGAGTTGCAGCGGGGCCCCGTCGGAGCCGAGGTGCCGGGGATTCTGTCCCGTATAGAACAGGTGGTGAATTCCGGACTCGTCGCACACCACACTGCCGGTGTAGGCATTGAAGTCTGCCTCGACCTCCCTGCCATGATGCAGCGACACTCCATGGTCCTCGAACCGCGTGAGGTCCTTGGTGGTCACGAGGTTCCAGGATGTTCCCGGCTTCGGGTCGTTCCGCACCTCGTGCAGATAGAAAAGCCAAAACTCCCCGTCTTTCTGGAACGGGATCACGTCTCCGACCCATCCATCGGTGGGTTGGAAGAAGACTGAGTAAGTCATCGGCGTTGATGTCCATTTCTGCTAAAGCGTTTGATCACTGCAAGCGTAACCGAGGTCACACTTTTGATCAAGCGTTTAAGCAGATTGTTTTAAGGGCTTATCCCAGGGGTGCAGGATCGGCTCAGCGCTGCGCGAGTCAGCGCGCGACGGCGGTCAGGAAGTTGCGCAGACCGCGCGGTTCCGTCCAAGGGACTTGGCCTGGTAGAGGGCTTTGTCGGCGGCCGCGATCATGGGGGCCACCTCAGCGTTGGCGAGGGTGCTCGGGGCGATCCCATAACTCACCGTGGGGAAGGTGACGCCGTCCGGTGGTTCTGCCGAGGCCAAACGGCGGCTGATTTCGTTGGCAATGATTTCTGCGCTCTCCAGGTCGGCCCCTGGAAGCAGGATGGTGAATTCCTCTCCGCCATACCTCCCGACAAGGTCTGTGTGGCGGACTGAAGCCTGGCACGCGGCGGCGAAGGCCTGGATGGCGGTGTCGCCCGCCGCGTGGCCATGGCTGTCGTTGAGGGCCTTGAAATGGTCAAGGTCGGCGAGGATCAAGGTGGAGATCGACCCCGCAGAGTGCAGCCTGCTGATTTCCTGGGTTGCCAGCTCCATGAAGGCGGTGCGGTTGAGGAGCCCCGTCAGGCCGTCCCGGGTGGCGCGTTCGTTGAGCCCGTTGATGAGCTGCTCGTTGCTCAGCGCAGTCATGCTGAAGGACACGGTGACCAGAAGCACGATAGTGACCACGCTGGTGGTTGCGGAGCTGAGATAGGTGCCAAAGTCCGGGCCGTCGGGGCCTTCCAGAACGTAGGCGATCCCCCGGCAGAGGAAGAAGGACGCCAGTACCCCTGCGGCGAGCGCCAAGGAGCGGTGGGCGTGTGAAACGCTGGGCTTCAACCGCCAGAGTTCGACTGTTGCCAGACCCATGCCCAAGGACATCATGGCCAAATACACCAGGCCACCGGACCAAGCGTTGGTGGCTGGGTTCTCCAGCGAGGCGGCCACAGCGGTGGCAGCGGGCCCGGTGAGGAGCTGCCATCGCGGCGTCGGAAGCAAGCGCAGGGAACGCGAGCCTGCCCACACACTGAACGCCCCTGCCACCAGCAAAGCGTTGCCGAGGGGACCCGCCCAGATTTGCTGGGAAGTCCCGGTGAGCAGGTACGCCATGTTGCCTGAGAGCAAGAAAACGAGGGCGAGGCACCACCAGCCGCTGTACGCGGAGCGGGTCCGGCGGAACGATCCGAAAAACAGCAGGCAGAGCGTAGACGCGACAATGCCCAGAGCTATCTTCAAGCTGACCGGATCGAGACCCATATTCGCTCCCCTCGTGCGCACCAGCCTACGACATCGAGGGGGTAAGTTAGCGGGCGGACCAGCCCCCGTCCATCGTGTAGCTGGCCCCGGTGACCATGCCGGCGTCGTCGGACGCTATCCACGCTGCCAGCGACGCGACTTCCTCGGGCTCCACGAGGCGCTTCACCGCGGACTCCGTCAGCATGACCTTCGCCAGGACCTCGGATTCAGGGATGCCGTGCAGCAGCGCCTGGTCCGCGATCTGCTTCTCGACGAGGGGCGTGCGCACGTACCCCGGATTGATGCAGTTGGAGGTGACACCGCGCTGGCCGCCTTCAAGGGCCGTTACTTTGCTGAGCCCCTCGAGCCCGTGCTTGGCCGAGACGTACGCGCTCTTGAACGCCGACGCCCGCAGCCCGTGGACCGAAGAAATGTTGATGATCCGGCCGAATCCGTTGGCGTACATGTGCGGGAGTGCGGCCCGGATGAGCAGGAAAGGGGCCTCGAGCATGAGGGCCAGGATGCGGCGGAAGTCTGCCGGCTCGAACTCCTCGATGGGAGCGACCTTCTGGATGCCGGCATTGTTGACGAGGATGTCGCAATCCAGGCTGAGTCCGGCGAGCGCCTCGGTGTCGAGCAAGTCGACGGCCCAGGCGGTACCGCCCAGCTTGTCGGCGAGCGCCGCAGCTCCGGCGGCATCGACGTCGGCCACTACAACCTTCGCGCCCCGCGCGGCGAGGGCCGTGGCACATGCCGCCCCGATGCCGCCCGCCCCGCCGGTGACCAGGGCCTTGCGGCCCTCCAGGCTCATGCGCGGGCACCCATGGGGAGGCCGTGGCGAACGGCGTCGGCGTTGTCAACGTCTTCCAGCGCCACCCCGCGGGTCTCCTTGAGCGTCAAGACGACGACGGCGGTAATCGCGCAGGAGATCACCAGGTAGATTGCCGTGGGCATCCAGGATCCGGTGTCCTTGAGCCATTGGGTCGCCAGGAGCGGGGCCAGCGAACCGGCGAAGATCGAGGTGACCTGCGAGCCAAGGGAGACGCCCGAGTAGCGCATCCGGGTGGGGAAGAGCTCGGTCATGATGGCCGGCTGCCCTGCGTACATGAAGGCGTGCAGGCAGAGGCCGATAGTCACGGCGGCAACGATCACCACGGGATTCCTGGTGTCGAACATGGGGAAGGCGAAGAACGGCCAGGTGGCACCGCTTATGGCACCGATCAGGTAAACCGGCTTGCGCCCCCAAGTGTCTGCCAGCCGGCCGATCTGCGGGATGACGACGAAGTGGACAACGTGTGCGATCAGCAGGGCGAGCAGCAAGGACGAGGTGTCGTACTTGTCCACGCTCTTGAGGTACACGATGGAGAAGCTCACCACAAGGTAGTACATGATGTTCTCGGCGAGCCTCAGTCCCATGGCCTGCAAGATGCCCTTGGGGTACTTGCGGATGACTTCGCCGACGCCGTAGCTGATGGCTTGTTCCTTCTCCACCTGGGCCTTCGCCTCAAGGAAGATCGGGGCCTCGGTCACGTGGGTGCGGATGTAGTAGCCCACGAAGACGATCACGGCAGAGAGCCAGAAGGCCACACGCCATCCCCAGCCGAGGAAGGCCGCGCTGCTGAGGGTGGTGGACATGATGAACAGGACCAGCGTGGCGAGGAGGTTGCCGACGGGAACGGCGGCCTGCGGCCAGCTTGACCAGAATCCGCGGGATTCCTTGGGGCTGTGTTCCGCCACCAGCAGTACTGCGCCACCCCATTCGCCGCCCAGCGCGAAGCCCTGGATGAAGCGGAGTGCCACGAGCATGGCCGGCGCCCAGTAACCGAGGTCCGCGAAGCCGGGGAGGCAGCCCATGAGGAAGGTGGACACGCCGACAATCACGATGGTGAGCTGCAGGGTGGGTTTGCGGCCGAGCTTGTCGCCGATCTGGCCGAAGACGATCCCGCCCAGGGGCCGGGCCACGAAGCCCACCGCGTACGTCAGGAACGCCTGGATGATGCCATCAAGGTCGTTGCCCGTGGGAGGGAAGAAGTACTTGCCGAAAACCAGCGTTGCGGCGGTGGCGTAGAGGAAGAATTCGTACCATTCCACCACGGTGCCCACCATCGAGGCGGCAACGATCTTCTTGAGGCCTGCGCCTTTTCCGGTGGCGGCGCCTGCTGCGGAGCGTTGTCCTACGCTCATGTCCATCTCCTTAGTGTCCACACTGACACGTGCTGTGATCCACAACACGAAATGCTCCAATGAGTATTGCCGCACATTACGGGTGCATCAATGGCCAAAATGGCACCAAGTGTGTGCAGAATTGCAGATATGAATCCGAATCCCGACGACCTCCTGGTCCTCCTCGCGGTATCGCGCTCAGGAAAGTTCACGACGGCGGCCCAAGCCTTGGGGCTGAACCACACCACCGTTTCCCGCAGGATCGCCGCGCTTGAGAAGGCGCTCGGCGGCAGGGTCCTCGCGCGGGCGGCAGGTGGCTGGGAAGTCACGGAGCTCGGCGCCGAAGCCGTGGGCGTGGCAGAGCGGATCGAAGCGGCGGTGGGCACGCTGGGACCGGAAGACCACACGCCGGACCCCATTGCCGGCGTCGTGCGCATGACCGCAACTGACGGTTTCAGCGCATACATTGCAGCGCCCGCCGTGGCGCGCTTGCGGCGATCGCATCCGGGCCTCACCGTGGAGATCATCACCGTGACCCGCCGTGCGCTCCAGCAGCGTTCCGGCCTGGATCTGGAGGTGGTGGTGGGCGAACCCCAGGTGCACCGGGCCGAGGCCGTGCGGCTGGGCGAGTACATGCTGGGAATGTATGCCTCGCGCGAGTACTTGGCTTTCCACGGAGTACAGGGCACCGTGGAAGAGCTGACGCGGCATCAGTTGGTCTATTTCGTGGACTCCATGCTGCAAGTGGACGATCTCGACGCCCCTCGCCGGCTGGTCCCGTCCATGCGCGACGGATTGAGCTCCACTAACGTGTTCGTCCACGTGGAGGCCACCCGCGCCGGGGCCGGTATCGGCTTCCTGCCGTGCTTCATGGCGGACCGGCACCCGGACCTGGTGCGGCTGCTGCCCGCCGATTTCGCGGAGCTGCTCCCCTATTGGATGGTCCTACGGCCCGACTCGATGCGCCGCCCCGCCGTTGCCGCCGTCGTGCATGCGCTGCAAGAGGAGACGGCCGCCCACCGCGAGCTGCTGCTGGCACGCCGCTAAGGTTCCGACGCTCGCTCACATACAGACCCTCCCCGGCCCACGCTCGCTCACATACAAGCCCTCCCCGGCCCACGCTCGCTCACATACAAGTGATGGTCAGGCGGCTGGACGCGGGTCGTGCCGGATCTGGGCGCCGACGGCGAATGCCCGGACCTTGGCATCGTTCCAGATATGCGCGGGAACCGCCCCGCCGAGGAGCTTCCGGGCCAGTTGAGGGTCGTCGCCGAACGGCTCGTGGCTGCCGGCCATGATCATGTTTCCGTATCGCCTGCCCTTGAGCATCGCGGGGTCGGCGATGATCATGGTGTGCGCGAAAGTGTCTGCGATCGTCGCGGCGTCTTCGCGGGCGTTCTTGAGGTCCGGAGCGTCTCCGGAATTCACCACATAGAGCCCGCCCGAGGCCAGCACTTTCGACGCGTGATCGTTGAATTCTCGGGTTGTGAGCGCCCTCGGAGTGAAAGCCCCGGCAAAGACATCCCGGATGATGAGGTCCCGGGTGTCCGGAGTGAGGCTTTCCGTGACTTCCCTCGCTTCGCCCACCCGGATTCGCAGCAACGGAGCCTTCGGTAGATCGAACCAGCCGCGCACGTATTCGGCCAGCTTGCCGTCCAGCTCCACTACCACTTGGCGCGCGTCCGGGTAGGCGGCATGGAAGTACCGGGCCAGGGAACATGCTCCGCCGCCAAGATGCAAGGCACGAAGCTTCGGCCTGGACCCGGGGGGCCATTTGGATTCCACCAGCGCCGCAATCCAGCGCATGTACTCGAAGTCCAGGAACAACGGCTCTGCAACATCGATGTGCGAGCTCATGACGCCGTTGATCTTCAGGAGCCAGCCGTTGGAATTGTCGGGGTCGGCAACGAGTTCGCAGTCGCCGGTGTCGATGTAGTAAACGCCCTCCACGGGACCGTTCGGCTTCGTGCCCGCGGGCACCTCAATGACCCCGGCGGATTGCCCGGAGCCCCTGCCCTTGCCACGCTTCGCCACTACGGCCGCTCTCTTCCGGTCATGCTTCAACCCTAATTGACGCCGCAGCCTAGCGGTCAGCCCCCGACGGCGGCACGCACCATCCGGCGGTCAGCCCCCGACGGCGGCACGCACCATCCGAATCTCCGGCAGTTCGTGCCATTCGGGCGGCAAGAGCTGGCGCGTACCATCGGCCCGGAAGCCGTTCTTGCGGTAGAAAGCCTGGGCCCGGGGGTTGTCTTCAAGCACCCAAAGAAAGGCGGCAGAGTTGCCGATCACGGCGTCGACCAATGCCTGCCCCACGCCCAAACCGTGCACGCGACGCAAGGTATAGATCACCTGCAGTTGCAGCTCGCAAGGCCGGTCCTCCTCCGGGGCCTCGCGAGCGAAGGCGATGCCCACCAAGGCGCCGTCGGAATCATGGGCGAGCATCGGCTTGTACGAACCAGCCAAAGCTTCCCGCTGCCTCTCGATCCGCGTGTTGATGGTGGCCTCACGGAAGGCGAAGAACTCCGCGGGCAAGAGGTGCCCGTAGCTTTCCCGCCAGGCGGCCAAGTGCATCCGTGTCAGGGGTTCAGCGTCGTCCACCGTTGCCGGGCGGAGGGTAAATTCCATCCGCCCAGCCTAGCGTCACACCACCCGGGCTATCGCGAAGCCGTCCCATCCCTTGGATCCAACTGTTTGGATTGCCGTTGCGTCGAGGCGCGGATCCTTGCCCATCATCTCAAGCGCCCCCACGATGCCAGGAGCGTTCACCTCGTCCATGGAAGGATCCAGGATTGCTCCCTCCCAGATGACGTTGTCCATCACGATCACAGTGCCCGGCCTCCCGAGCCTGATCGCCCAGTCCAGGTAGTTGGAATCGTTCTCCTTGTCGGCATCGATGAAGACAAAGTCGAATGGACCGTCCCGCGTGGGATCTTCGGCCAGCGCCGCAAGGGTCTCCAGCGCCGGGCCGATCCGGATGTCTACTTTGTGGCCGATGCCGGCCATGTCCACGTTCGCCCGGGCGATTTCAGCGTGTTTCTGGAGGTATTCGCACGTGACCAGGCGGCCGTCGTCGGGCAGTCCCTGGGCCATCCAGATCGCGCTGAAGCCAGCCAAGGTACCGATTTCCAGCACGCGCCGCGCCCCGGACAGCTGCACCAGCATCTTGAGCAGCTTGCCGGCGTTGGGCGCCACCTCGATGGGCGGCATCCCGGCGTCGAGGGCGGACTGCACCGCGTGTTTGAGCGCGGCGTTCGGGCGGACGACGGCGGTGGACAGGTATTCCTCGACGGCCACCCAGCCGGGCTGGGCCTTGTGTTCAAACATGGCCCCAGTCTGGCACCGGGCACGGGGCGGAGGGAAGGACCGGCTACTCGCCTTGGACGATCGCCTTTTCGAGCCGCTCGACCTTGCCCGTGAGTTCCCCCGTGTAACCCGGCCGGATATCCGCCTTGATCACCAGGGAAACCCGGTTTCCATACTTGCCCACGGCCTCCGTGGCGCGCTTGACGACGTCGAACACCTCATCCCACTCCCCCTCGATCGTGGTGAACATCGAGTCCGTCTGGTTGGGGAGCCCGGACTCGCGGACGATCTTCACGGCCTCGGCAACGGCGTCGTGCACCGAGCCATCAACGGATACGGCGCCAGCAGCGGGCTGGCCGGACGGGGCAACTGAGAAGGCAAGCAACATGAATCCAGTCTTTCATGGGCAAGAATGTCACAAAAGTGATTGGAGGCCCTCCGTTGCTACTGTGAGCAGCATGGACCGGCCCTTGGAACGCAAGCCACTTAGAGCTGACGCTGCGCGTAATGTCGACAAAATCATCACGGCAGCGCGCCAGTGCTTCCGCGAACTGGGCCCTGAGGTACCCCTGCAGACGATCGCCGCCACTGCAGGTGTTGGCCCCGCTACCTTGTTCCGCAACTTCGCCGACAAGGAACAACTCGTCTTGGCCGCCCTGTCGCGGCAACTCAGGCTTCATGTGGACCCGGTCGTGGAAAATGCGCTCGCTGGCATGGATGCCGCCGACGGGCTCATCAACGTGATCGACGCTGTAGTGCAGGTCGCCAGCGAAGACGCGAACCTGCTGGGCGCTGTCGCCGGCCGCCGCGGACTCCTGGTGGGCATCACGGGCAGCTTGATCGATTCCATGGCTGAACTACTCACCCGCGGTCAGGGCCAGGGTTCGTTGCGTCGGGACATTTCCATTGAGGACATGGTGCGTCTCGTTGCCATGCTGATCGGCGCTGTGGACACCATGGAGCCGGGTTCCCGCGCCTGGGAACGGCCGGTTGCCTTGCTGGAGGACGCCATCCGCACCGAACGCCCGTCCCGCCCGCTGCCACAGCAGACCCCCATCCCCGGGATGACTTTTCAGTAACCAGCGCACGACGGCGTTGCGCGCCGCGGCGACGGGTCGAACCGCGCGCCGCGGTTCAGCGCCAGCCGAGCAGCCGCAGGCCGGCGGCTGCCGCTGATCCGACGATCACCACCACAAGGAACGGGGCACGGAGCCACAGCGCGATCGCCCCCGCAGCCAGCGCACCGAGCCGGGCATCGAAGGCGAGGGACTGTCCGGATGCCACCGCGTTGACGACGGTCAGGGACGCCAGGAGGCCGATGGTCATGGTGCCGGCCACGCGCATCATCCGGGGACTCCGCAGTAGCTTCGCCGGCACAAAATAGCCCGAAAGTTTCGTGAGGTACGCCAGTCCGCAGGCGATGAGGATCCAGGGCCAGAGGTTCATTCGGCGTTCCTTTCGCGGCTGGTAGCGTCGGCGCTTGAATGACCGTGCCGGTAGGGATCGACGTCGGGCTCCATGCCTTCGTCGCTGCGTCCATGGCTGAACCAGCCGATGGCGCCGGCCACGACGGCGGCCACGAGGATGGGCACGCCGGGCGGCACGAAAGGGACGGCAACGATGGTCGCCAGGGCAGCTGCTGCCGCAATCGCCCAGGGCTCACGGCCCTTGAGCCGCGGCCACAGCAGGCCCAGGAACGCCGCCACGGCGGCGCCGTCGAGCCCCCACTGTTTGGGGTCGCCCAAGGCATCGCCGGCCAAGGCGCCGACAGCCGTGAAGATGTTCCACAGCACGAAAATGCCGAGTCCGGCGGTCCAGAAGCCACGGCGCTGTTCGTCGGAATCGCTTTGTCCCGAGGCAGTGGCCGTGGATTCGTCGATGGTGATGTGGGCTTGCGGGTACTTGAGCCACCCGACGGGGCGCAGCAGCGCGTTCATCTGCATCCCGTAGATGCCATTGCGCAAGCCCAGCAGCGCGGCCGCCGTCATGGCCGCAATGCCGGAACCGCCGCCAGCCACGACGCCGATGAAGGCGAACTGCGAGCCGCCACTGAACATGAGCAGGCTGAACGCCATGGTCTGCCAGAAACTGAACCCGGAGGCCGAGGCCAATGCCCCGAACGAGATGCCGTAGAGGCCCGTTGCGATGCTGATGGAGACGCCCACCTTCACCGCCGGGGATTCGAGGAGTTTCATACGCCCCGTTTCGCTCCAGCCAAGCTCCATGCCCACAGGATCAAGGGAAGCTGCAAGGGCAGGCGCACGGTGTGAATCCGCCGCGAGGATCCGTTTCCGGCGGGAGAGTATGCACGGCGGAGCGCGTCCACGTGGCCAGCCAGGAATGCGGTGAACATCAGCGTGGTGCCGCGGGCCGCGGCCTTGCGCGTGCCGGGAACGAGGAGCCCGACGGCGGCAACCACCTCAAGGAGTCCGCTCACCGCGATCCATTCCTCCCGGGACATGACCGCCAAGGCGCCGTTCCGAGGCGCGCTTGGCTTGGCCTTGTCCTGGCCGACTTCGAGTTCGGCGTACCCGACCGCATCGTCATCGCGGCAGAGATAGTCCGGGACAACCGGAGCGAAGAACGTCGGTTGCTGGAAGTGCTTCCTGGCGCTCACGAGCAACAGTGCACTCATGGCCGCCGCGGAGATTGTCTGGGTTGTCCGGGCGGACCACGAAAAAGGCATGTATTCATGCAACCACAGCCCTGCCCGGCGCGGTAACCGGAGGGGTAGCCGGGCAGGGCGCACGCAATTCTTCATTGTTCAGAATGCTGTACTTAGTTCAGCATGATGTATGTTCTTCTTGAGACTGTGCCTGGCACCGTCCATCGCCCCCGTCCACTGCCCCAAGAAATTCAACGAGGAGTTCCATGCGCATCGCCCGACTACAGACGCCTTCCGGCCCGAAGCACGCAGTCCTGCGCAGCGGAAGCTGGGACCACATCGAGGACCCCTTTGCCGAGGTCCTTTCCTTCACCGGAGAATCCAGTTCCGCAGACGACGCCGCATTCCTCGCCCCGGTCCGGCCTTCCGTGGTGCTCGGAATCGGGCACAACCTGGGCAACAACAACCACGTGCTGCCCATCCAGGCCTGGCACAAGTCGGTCCACAGCATCGCCGGCCCTGGTGACGACATCGTGGCCGTGCGCAACGCAGGCACCGTGAACGTGGAAGGCGAGCTTGCCGCCGTCATCGGAAAACGGGCGGAGAAGCTCACCGCCGAGAACGCCCTGAGCCACGTCCTGGGCTACACCGTGGTCAACGACGTCACCAATGTGGACCAAAACCAGATCGACGAAAAGCTTTTCCAGGGCAAGTCCGGCACCAACTACACGCCGCTGGGACCGTGGATCGAAACGGAGGTCGAGGATCCGGACAACGTCAGCACCGAAGTAGCAGTCAACGGCCAGGTCAAGGCCCGGTCCGGTTCCTTCAACCTGCCATCCTCCATCGCGGATTGCCTTGTCTACGTCACCGAGTGGCTGACCCTGGAGCCGGGAGACATCATCATGACGGGAGCTCCCAATACCTTCGTTGCTGTCCGGCCTGGCGATCGCGTGGACATCACGCTGGGCGGCATCGGAACCCTCAGCAACACGGTCATCTGACTCGCAGTTGTTGTCGTTTTGGAGCCTCTAAACGACAACAACTGCGTGGGCCCACGCCGCCAGGGTTCCCTGGCCGTGGGGCCACACCGGCGAGGGCCCCGGCCTGAGCTTGCGAAGGCTGGGAGCCGGTGGGGACTTGCGAGGCGAGGGTGGCGGTGGGGACTAGTTGGGATGCCCGGGAGCCTAAAGCTGGGCGAGGACCTGCGCCGGCTTGTTCGTGGTGATCTCGTGAATGCCAAGGCCTTGGCACAAGGCAACATCGTTCTCCGAGTCAACGGTCCACACCCGGAAGCGGCGGCCTGATTCCAACCAGCGCTGGACGGTGCGAGCGTGCTTGCGGACGTAGTCGATGCCCGGCCCGGCTAGTCCAACCTCACAGTCGTCCAGGATCCGTTCGCCCTCTTGCTGGGCTGCCTTCATCACGTTGGCTACGGCTCCCCCGGTGATGGCACCCAGGCCAAGTTCATCGCGGATTTCTTCCACGGTGACGTCGTCCACGAGTTGGCAAATGTGCTCCGCGGGAACGAACTGGAGCAGGTGCTTGACGGAATCCGGGCTGAAACTCATGAAGGAAACCTGGATGTTGTCCAGCATGGACGTCTCCGCGTTCCACCCTTCGCTGCCCAGAAGCTCAAGCACGCGGTCTTCAAGCTTGAGCTGGTACGGGCTAGGGTGCTTGAGCTCAATGGCTAGGCCGATTGCCCTGCCGGCACCGCGCAGGATGTCCAGCAACTCCGGGAGGGTCAGGAGCTGGTCCGACTTTGCGCCGTACTGGTCCGGAATCCGCGCGCCCTTCCAGGAGGAGAAATCCAGCTGCCGCAGCTCCTCGAGCGTCTTCTCGGCGACCGGACCGGTGCCGTCCGAGGTACGGTCCAAGTTTGCGTCATGAAGCAGGACAACGTGCTGGTCCCGGGTCAGGTGGACATCGCACTCGACGCCGTCGGCGCCGTCGGCGATTGCCTTCAGGTATGCGGCACGCGTGTGCTCCGCAAAGGCGGCACTGGCTCCACGGTGGGCGTAGACCATGGGCCGCGTGTTCTGCTCCGTGCTTTGGTCTGGGCGACCGGGCTCGTCATTCGTCATGGGGACACGGTAGCCCACGCCCATGACAGCGACGGGGCTACGCTGGGCACATGCAGGTGAACTCTGAACAAATCCCGGTGACGGACAGCGATAGTGACCCGACGGCGGAAGCGACCCGGCACGCAGGTGCCCGGAACAGCTCCTCGGTTGCGGCCGGCGTCGGGCAACGAAACGGTGACGCCGAAAAGGCCGCTGCCCTGCGTCGGATGAAGTCGGTGGCGCTGGCGCTCCTGATTGTCATGGCGGTGGTTTTCACCGCCGCTTTCGCCCTGCAGAAACAGTATCCATGGCTGGAATACGTGCGGGCCGCTGCCGAGGGCGGGATGGTGGGAGCGCTGGCCGACTGGTTCGCCGTCACTGCCTTGTTCAAATACCCCATGGGCCTGAAGATCCCGCACACCGCCATCATTCCGCGGCGCAAGGACCAGATCGGCGCTTCGCTTGGGGAATTCGTGGAGACCAACTTCCTGTCCGAGCAGGTGGTCCAGGAGAAGCTCGCGAGCGTGGACATCGCCCGGAAAGCCGGCACGTGGCTCGCATCCCCCGGCGGCCCGGAGCGTATTGCAAAGGAAGGTTCAGCACTGATCCGCGGAGCGTTCACGGTCCTGAACGACGACGACGTCCAGGCAGTGATCGAGGGCATGGTCCGCAAGCACCTGCTCACTCCGCCGTGGGGGCCGCCTGTGGGCCGGATGGCCGAGCGGATCTTTGCCGAGGGCCACCACCACAAGCTCGTCGATCTGCTGGTTGACCGAGCGGCGGATTGGGTGGAAGCGAACCACTCCACGGTCAACCGGCTCGTGTCCGACCGTTCGCCCCTCTGGGTTCCGTCCTTCGTGGACGACATCGTGGGCGACAGGGTCTACAACGAAATCGCCAAGTTCGTCCGGGCTGTGCAACAGGATCCCGATCATCAAGTGCGCCAATCGATCGATACATATCTCGGTGATCTTGCCCAGGATCTTCAGCACGATCCTGCAATGATTGCCCGGGCCGAGGCAATCAAGACCCAGGTCCTCGGTGATCCCGAGGTCCGCGAACTCGCCTCCCGCACGTGGGGCACAATCAAGGACGCGCTGCTCACCGCCGTCGACGATCCCGGCAGCGAACTGACACAGCGTTTCAAGAGCGCCGTCCGGGACTTCGGTTCGCGGCTTGTCAGCGATGACGAGCTGGCGGGCAAGGTCAATGCCTGGATCGGAGACGCTGCCGGCTACCTCGTCAAAACGTACCGCTCCGACATCGCGGGGGTCATCACGGACACCGTGGCGCGTTGGGATGCCGAGGAAACCTCGCAAAAGATCGAGCTCCAGGTCGGTAAGGACCTGCAGTACATCCGCATCAACGGCACCGTGGTGGGATCGTTGGCCGGGCTCGCGATCTTCACCGTTGCGCACCTGCTGTTCGGCTGACGCAGTCCGGTGGAGGGGAACTTCAGCCGAGGAAACGGATCCGTTGGCCGGGGCGGGCTTGGCCCAACAAGTCCAGGTCCGTGCGACGCACCACCGCGATGACGGGGTAGCCACCCGTCACGGGATGATCCGCCAGGAATACCGTCGGAAGGCCCGACGGCGGCACTTGCAGCGCGCCGAGCACCATGCCTTCGCTGGGCAGTTCCTCGAGCCGGGTCTGGGTGAGCGGGCGGCCCACCAACCGGGCACCGATCCTGTTGGAATCGGGCGACAGGGTCCATTCCTGGCTGATAAGGCGGC
Organism: Arthrobacter sp. 05L417; assembly: GCF_056397865.1. Taxonomy (NCBI): domain Bacteria; kingdom Bacillati; phylum Actinomycetota; class Actinomycetes; order Micrococcales; family Micrococcaceae; genus Arthrobacter; species Arthrobacter sp. 05L417. The sequence continues at coordinate 37,828 of NZ_JBFTOG010000035.1, read as the reverse complement.
GCCAGGAATCCTCGTCGAACCAGTCTGCACGGGGGCCGCGGTCCACTCGGGCTGTGATTGCGCGGCCAGGATCAGGAGCGCGGCGGATAGCAGGGAGGACATGCGCGTTGTTGAGGATCCCAATGCCCGCACCGGCCCCAGATCCGGCCCCATGCCCGGCCCCGTGCGTGGGAACAGAATCCGTTCCCGGAACCGAGCCTTTTCCGGGAACCAGGCCGTTGCCCGCGGAAACACGTCCGATTCCCAGCTGTTCACCCGATGTCAACGGCGCGGGACCCTCACCGGAGAGCATGTCCGTGCTGCTTGAACCGAGGAGCTTGGGCGCATCGACGCCGCCCTGCACCGCCAGGTAGTACCGGAGTCCGAACAGCGGAGCACCGAAGTCGAGCACCGCGCCCGGAGCCACCCGTACGGCTTGGTTGAGCGGAATCTCGGCACCATTGAGTGTCACGATTCCCTCGGCGCCCGCCACCGCGACGGTCGACGCCGTGACGAATCGCAGGCGAAGCCCGCCCAGCAATATCTCCAGCCCGGCCACCCCCGCGGGATTCCCGACCAGCAAATTGGCAAGCCGGAGCGATTGCCGGTCCAGGGCGCCGGAAGGACTGAGCCCCAAGGAAGCCCAGCCCTGCCTGCCAAGATCCTCCACCAAGGTGAGGGCGCCGGGGTTCACCACTACAATCCCCATCAGGCCTCCACGAACCGGACCAGGTCACCCGGCCGGATCAGCGCGGGCTCGGCTTTTGACGCGTCCCACAGTGCCGCCGTCGTGGTTCCGATCAATTGCCAACCGCCTGGTGAGGATCGCGGGTAGACGCCGCTGAACTCGCCTGCGAGGCCAACTGAACCAGCCGGCACGGCCGTGCGTGGGGTGTTCCGACGCGGAACGCGGAGCCGCTCATGGGTCGTGACCAGATACACGAAGCCGGGCGCAAAGCCGGAAAACGCGGCAGTCCACTCCGAGCTCGTGTGAAGCTTGACCAATTCGGTCTCGGTCATGCCGAGGAACTGTGCCGTTTCGGCAAGGTCGGGGCCACCGTAGGAGACCTCGATAATCACTTCGCGGCCCGAACTGGCAACGTCGAATGCCGGCTCCGCGGACTCCAGCCAGTGGCGGACCTCGGAGGGACTGATCGTCTCGGGATCGAAGGTGACAAGGACGGTTCGGGCGGCGGGCACGACGTCGATGATCCCCTCGGGCACTGAAACACCCGCCGAAGCGCCGGCCCCGGTCAGCCCGCGGTAGTACGCGACGACGGCGGTAAGTTCGGGCAGTTCAACCAAGAATGCGCTGTCGCCGCACGGCAAAAGGATCCGGGTGCCCGCGTCGCGCGGAGCCGGGCCGCCCGCGCCAGGAAAACCCGCGCCGCCCGAACCACGAACCTCAGGCGAAGGATTCAATCTCCACACCAGCTTCCTCAAGGCCAGCGCGCACCGCCGCAGCCAGCTCGACAGCACCCGGGGTGTCGCCATGGATGCACAAGGAGTCGGGCTTCACCCGCACCACCGTGCCGTCCACAGCCAGTACCTCGCCCCGCACGGCAAAGCGCACGGCCCGCTCGACTACCGCGGCGGCGTCGTGCACCACCGCACCCTCCTGCGAGCGCGGAACCAACGTGCCGTCCGGCATGTAGCCGCGGTCCACGAACGCCTCCCGGAATACCGGGTGTCCGGATTCTTCGGCGAGGCGCAGCAGCGCCGAGCCCGGCAGGCCAAGGACAGGTAGCCCGGGATCGTAGGCGTGAATGGCTGCCACCACGGCTTCGGCCTGCTCCACGTCGTGGACGATCCTGTTGTACAGGGCACCGTGGGGTTTGACGTAGTCCACGGAGGCGCCCACCGCATGGGCCATGCCATCCAGGGCACCGAGCTGGTAGAGGACGTCGCCGAAGAGCTCATCGAAGGACATATCCATCGATCGGCGCCCGAAGCCGTGCAGGTCCCGGTAGCCCACGTGGGCGCCCACCCGGACGTCGAGCTCGAAGGCGGCACGGCAGCTGTCCAGCATGGTCACCGGATCCCCGGCGTGGAAGCCGCACGCGACGTTTGCGCTGCTGACAATCCGGAACATTGAAGCGTCGTTCCCCATGGTCCAGGAGCCGAACGACTCCCCCGAATCAGCGTTGAGATCCACTATTTCCGCCTTCCAGCGCGTTCTGGTGGGCGGCTGGGAGCAGCTCGCCCGGGATGGTGTCCGGCATAGGACCGAATGCTTCTCTTGCCGAGGCCGCTACGGCACGTCCCATAACTCGGTTTCCGACTCCGCCCACCACGGCCCCCACGCCGAAAGGCAGGGCACGGCCGAGGAACGCGGCGCCTTGGCGCTTGACGAGCCGCTTGAGGAAGGCTCGCTGGATGGCATCGCGAATGACCCCGAATCCTCCGCCGGGCAGCTTTTTGGTGAGGGTCTTGCCCCAGGCCTGCGTGATTCCTTTGCCTTTGCCAAGCGATTGTCCACTCAGCGCACCCAGCAGGGCGGTGCCTTCCTCGCCGAGCATGATGGCCATGACCATGGTTCGCGCACGGTCCGGATCGGTGAGGCGGATGCCGTGGAGTTCGGCCAGGGAAGCGGCGTAAAGTGCGGTTCCCTCCAGGAACCCGATGGTGGCAAGCGCGGATAGGCCCAGCGACGCTGCGGTGCCGATGCCGGGCACGACGGCGGTTGCCCCGACGGCGGCACCCCCGCCTGTGACTGCGGCGAGGTAGTCCCGCTCCAGTTTGGCGGCCAGCTGCGCCGCCGTGGCCTGGGGATGTTTGCGCTGCAGGCGGCGCAGGTTTGCCAAGACAAGGGGACGTTGGACCTCGACGGCCCGAAGCAGCACATTGTGGACACCGGGCTTGGCTTTGCCGCTGGCGTCGAACATGGCATTGTGGGCGGTTTCCTGCGCAATCTTTACTGCCGGGTTGGGTCGCTTCGCCATTCTTCACCTCTGCATTCGGCCGTTGGATTCGTGCGGTAGTTCCTTGGCCTAGCCTAGGCCACACACCCCCTCCCCGGCGTAGACTTGAGTGCGTTCACGGGAACAGTCCAACGAAGGACAGGAAGTATCCGGAATGGAAAAAGCAGCAGAGTCCAACGACGTCCGGCACCACAGTGACGCCCCTGCCGAAGGGGAAACGGAGGGCTGGGTGTCCCACGATACCGGCCTTCATAGCCAGGAACCTGCCGAAGGGCCGGATACCGACGACGCCCCCGCATAGTAGCGTTCAGCCTGCGAAATCGGGGGCCCGAAAGTGGCTTCGCACGGGGTGCTCGTCCCTCCGGGGGACACTCAACCGGGGCAATTGTTGGCGCGCGTCCTCGACGAACTGCGCGCTTTGGAGAAGCACGACGCCGCGAGCTTCCGCACCGTCCGACGCAGGGTTTCCGCGGAAATCGCCACGATGGACGCCGCCGTCGTCTTCAGTCTCGCCGAAGGGCTTGTACAGGCTGGCTTTGACTGGGAGGGCTGGGAGTTCATCAATGCCCATCGGGCGGCTTTCGCTGAACTCACGCCAGCCCGGCTTGAACACTTGGGAGAAGGCATCGCTACTTGGGGCCAGGCCGATGCCTTCGCCACCGTCTTGGTGGGATCCGCGTGGCGCGAAGGGCTCATCTCGGACGCCGATGTCGACCGCTGGGCTCGGAACCCGGACCATTGGTGGCGGCGCATAGCGCTTGTCTCCACTACCGTGCTCAACACGAGATCACGATGGGGAACCGGCGATACGCAACGGACGCTCGCCGTCGTCGGCATCTTGATCAATGATCGCGACGACAGCGTGGTCAAGGCAGTCAGCTGGGCGTTGCGGTCCTTGGTGCCGTGGGATCCGCGCGCGGTCCGGACCTTCCTTGAAACGCATGAGACTGAGCTTGCCGCCCGAGTGAAGCGCGAGGTGCGGACCAAGTTGGAGACCGGGCTGAAATCGCGCCGACGCAGCGTTCATGGCACCGAACTTTCCAAATGACGCCTCCACTGTTCCGTGACCGATTCGGAGTGGCGCCATGCACGTAGCCTTTATCTGTCTGCCCGCAGCGGGCCATGTGAACCCGACGTTGCCCGTGGTCGCAGAGCTGGTTCGCCGGGGCCACCGGGTCACGTATGCGACGTCGGCGAAGTACGCAAAGGCCGTTGAGTCTGCCGGTGCCGTGTTCTTTCCCAGTGGAGAGGATCTAGCGACCTTCCTGCCACGCGAGCGGTCGGCGGAGGGCGGCGCGGGAGGCGGCGCCGCGGCTAATGGCGGCCCGGCACCGTCACCGATGGCGGGGATGTTCGCCGGAATGGCGTCCGGAATGATGGCCGGATTGCTTGAGCGGATTCTCAAAGGCGCAAGGGAGGAATTCCCGGCGTTGCTGGCCCGGCTAACCGAGGACCCGCCGGACGGGCTGGCCTACGACGCCATGACGCTCTCGGGGAAGATGGCTGCCGCGAAGCTGGCCTTGCCGGACATTGCGTTGCTTCCGAGCTATGCCACCAATGAACATTTCTCGATGCGGGATCTCATGCCCGGCCCGCCGCCGCCAGGCATGATCGAGGCCTGGAAACAGATCGGACAACGGATCCATGATTTCGCCGCCGAGCAGGGCGTGGGCCATCTGCAATTCATGGGAGGCCCACCCGCGTCGTTGAACATCTCCTTCATCCCGAGGGAATTCCAGCCCTCGGGGGAAACATTCGATGCCAGGTTCCACTTCGTGGGCCCATGCCTCGGCCTGCGGGGCAACGAGGAGGCCTGGCGGCCCCGGGCGAAGGACAGGCCGCTGTTGTTCGTCTCGCTGGGCACCACCCCGTTGAATGACCGGCCGGATTTCTTCAGGATGTGCTTGGAAGGATTTGCGGGCACCCACTGGCAGGTTGCCATGGCAATCGGAGAGCGCGTCGAGGAGTCCGAGCTGGGAGACATCCCGGAGAACTTTGAGGTACGGCCCTTCTTTCCGCAGCTCGAAGTCCTACCGCACGCCGACGCTTTCCTCTCCCACACCGGGATGAACTCGACCATGGAGGCGCTCTATTTCGGAGTGCCGCTGGTAGCTTTCCCGCTGCAACCCGAACAGGGAGCCAATGCACGCCGGGTGGAAGACCTGGGACTCGGGCGCCGTCTCCCCTTGGAGGGGCTCTCCCCCGAGCTGATCCGGGAAACTGTCATTGAAGTCAGCGGCGACAAGGCGATCCGGGGCAACCTCGAGGCGATGAGCGCCCGGGTGCGATCAGCGGGCGGGGCACCCGCAGCCGCCGACGCCATCGAGGAGTTTCTGGCTCGCCGATCGAGTGCTGTGTAGGCGGGCGAGCTTGCTCCTGGGTCGATCAGGTGCGCAGTAGCTTTAGCCATTGGCCGACTCCACGGCGCGGTTCGTGCCATCCTTGGGGCATGGCACGAACCTGGTTATCGGTGACGGTGGAACTGCTCGGCGGTCGTGGGGAGGAGCTCTGGCCGTGGCCCGGGCGCGTCTTCGCGGTCGGACCGTCGCATACCTTCATGGATCTCGCCAATGCCATCAATGATGCCTTCGCCCGGTGGGACCGCTCGCACCTGTCACTGTTTACCCTGGCCGATGGCCGGGTTATTACTGATGAAGAGACGGGAGCTGAGATGGCCGGATCGATCAGCGGCCCGATCATCGCGCCGATGGACATTGCTGCTCTCAAGGTCATCCGGACGCTGGAGCCGGGGGCTGAGTTTCAGTTTACGTTTGACCTCGGTGACGCTTGGATACACCGGTGCGTGGTCGGGGAGGTGAAGGTGGACCCGCTGGAAGTGTTGGGTGTCCGCCCTGGGGTCCCCTTGCCGTACTGGGGTTGGGGCAGTATCCCGGACCAGTACGGGCGCCGGTGGGCTAATGACGATGGGGAAAGTCGGGCGCCGGGGAAACCGAGCCAGCCGCACCCTATGTTGCTGCATGCGTGGCCCTTACAGGTGCAGGCGCCCCGGCTCGACCTGCCCGAACTGCGGGGAGCCATCGCCGCGGGAAATGCGTCTCGTTTCCTCGCAGTGGTGATGGGACACGATATCGATGACGTTCTGCAGCAGGTGGGGGCCGGGATACCAATGGCCCTGGAGCAGCGACGCCGGGAGGCCGAGTCGGTGGCACTGTCGGTTATCAACCGGCTGAGGTGGCGCGACGGCGCTGGTGACCAGCTATTGGCCGAGGACCTGCTGGCGTATCTGCGCGGTGTGCCGCCGACAGGCAGGGCCGTGCCTGTCGACCTCGACATGCTCAGTGTCGTGTTGGAAGGAGATCCCGGACTGTCAACCGGCGGTTACCTCGACCTGTCTACCGGGCAGGTGTACGACGACGCCGCCACCGACCCGATGATCGTCGGGGAGGACGCCGCCATCGATGTAGAGGAAGAACCGGAGCGTTGGCTTCGAATCGACCGCAGCGATTCCCGGGACGGCTGGCGCGACATGGCGGCCTTCGCGGAACGGCAGCACGATAAGGCCCTCCGGGAGCGTCTTGAGCACGCGATCGAGGGCAAAGGTGCCTTCGCCCGGTTCCGCGACATCGTCCACGGCGAGAACCTCAGCGAAGACTGGTACGCCTTCTCCACCGACCGCCAGATGGGCCGCTCCCGCGAGTTCCTCGCTGACAATGACATCCGCGTGGGCTGACGCGCCGCACGACTGGAAGGACACCGTACATGGCCGCTGGATCCAAGGAAGACCCCTGGAAGCTCACCACCCCGCCCGGCTCCTCCGACTACACGATGTACCGGGATGAAGCGGGTGACCCTCCCGCGATCGTTTGCCAAGTGGGTTCCACAACCCTCAAATACCATTTGAGCGCCATCGAGGATCTGCACGCGTGGCTACTCCAGCAGGGCGATTGGGTGCCGCTCGGGGCTGCCGACGAGAACAAACCGGCCGCCGAAGGCACTGTTGAGGCCTGGGGGCGCGACGACGGCAATCCGGTGGGCGGTTGGTACGGCCTGCGCAAGGGATACCGCGGCCGTTTCGGCATGTACATGCCGCCGCTCCTGGAAGCCCTTGGCCTCGCGGAACTCACCCACGAGAAACGAAACAACAGTATGCGGGGCATAGCGCCTAAGTAGCGAGCAGCTCAGGCGGGGTTCGACGACGGCGCGCGGCCGCCGTCGTCGTGCATGTCCCCGCCCGATGCAGCACCCAGCCGCCCCGCCGCGTCCTGCTGGATCCGCGCGGCTTTCGACGAATAGTCCGCGATGACCCGGAGTTCTTCGTCGCTGTAGCCCTCCAACAGGGTCGCAAGCCCGCCCATGAAGTCGATGAAATGGGGCATCGCGGCACTAACTTGGTCCCCTACCAGCTCGATCAGGACCTTCCGTTTGTCCCCTTCGTGCCGGACCCTGCGGGCCACGCCCTTGCTCTCAAGCCGTTGCATCAATCCCGTGACCGAGGCCGGAGCGAGCCCGGAATGTTCGCCGAATTCCCCCGCCGTCATGGGCCCGAAGCGCAGCAGGATATCGATCGCTTTGCCCTCCGTCGCAGACAGTCCGCGCAGCTCGGACAGCTTGGTGTGGAACATGACGGCCGCCGTCGAAAGCTCCCGTCCCGAGGCAAAGACCGCCTCAAGCAAGTCTTGGCGCCGCGCACTGACGCCCGGTTGGATCTCCATCCTACGAGGCTAGCAAATTATTTCGCCTCACCGAAAGGATTGACGGCCTCCAGCGCGAGTCATATATTTCTTTCAACCGAACGAAATAAATTGCAAAGGACCCCGCCATGTTGAACTGCCTTGTCATCGGATCCGGGATCGCCGGACTCGCCACGGCCATCTCATTGCAAAAAGCCGGCCATCACGCCACCGTCTTCGAGGCCTACAGCGTGCCTTCGGACGGCGTCGGCGGCTTCCTCACCGTGGCCGTCAATGGCTTCGATGCCTTGGAAACCCTCGAGCTCAAAGAAGCAGCTGCCAGTCTGGGCTTCAGCACCCCGCAAATGTCCATGTATCTGGGCAGCAGCGGAAAACACCTCATCGACTTTGACTACGGCGGATCCCTCCCAGACGGCACCACCGCCCGCACGATGACGCGTTCCGAGTTGTATGGCATGTTCCGCGAGGCGGCCAGCCACCGCGGGATCTGCATCGAGTACGGAAAGCGGCTCGCGACGGTGAAGGAAGCGCCCGACGGCGTCACGGCCGTTTTCGCGGACGGCACCTCCGCGGGTGGAGACCTGGTGGTGGGCGCCGACGGCCTCCACTCGGCCTTGCGCCCGCTGATCGACCCCTCATCCCCGGCTCCCCGCAATATCCCCCTGCTCAACACCGGCGGGATTGTCGACTCTGGGTTGGTCCCTGCCGGGCTGCTGGACGTCGAACCGGGACGCATGAAGATGGTCTTCGGCAAGCGCTGCTTCTATTGCTACATGCAGGATCCGGAGGGAAGGATCTGGTGGTTTGCCAACCCGCTGCAGCGGTCATCGGAGGATCCGGCCGCGCTGGACCACAGCGCCCGCAAGGCCTGGCTGACGCAGCTCGTGGCCGGGGACCGCACGCCCATGGCCAAGATCATCACCGCCACTGACGGCATCATCCGGCCGTACACGACCTCCGATTTTCCGAGCATCCCCAGTTGGCATCGAGGGAACCTGGTGCTGGTGGGAGACGCTGCCCACGCCGCATCGCCGTCGTCCGGGCAAGGCGCCTCCATGGCGATCGAAGACGCCGTCGCGCTCGGGCGATCGCTTCGGGGCATCTCGCCCGCGGACATCCCCGGCGCCCTGTCCCGCTACGAGAAGGAACGCCGGAGCCGGGCGGAATCGGTGGTCGAATGGGGCCGCCGGAACGCCGCCCCGAAGATCCGCGGCCAATTCAAGCGAGTCTTCGAAGACCTTGTGCTGAAGGCCGTCTTCCGTTCACTCGCCCGGAAGACGGCCGACAACTTCGACTGGGTCTATCGCCACCACATCGACTGGGATGCAGCGGAAACGGCCCGGGCGCGCTGAACTTCGCTCAAGCAAAGCGTCCCCTGCGCCATCCGGGAATCAGCCGTTGGGATAGGCCTGTGCGATCAGTTTCCCGCGGAGCACGGCGATCTGGGCGTACATGTCGTGCACCAGATAGAGATCACGACGTCGAGTCCACGGCTGTCCCGACTGCGGATCATAGGTGCCGGGCATGTCAATGCCTTGGGGAGCGAAAGCGTCCATCCCGCGGTCTTGGGTGGTCTGGACACAGCGCTTAATGTGGTCCCGGAATCCAACAATGCCGGCGATCCCCGAAGGCTGAGAGGCGCGCAGCTCCTTGACCTGGGCTGCAACACCGTCCGTGCTCAGATACACAATGGTCCCGTCCGCCGAAATGATCGGTTCAATCGAGGTCACCCCGCTCATGTGGTACTTGGACTCGAGGAACCTGGCGATTTCCCACTGGGCAAAGACGGGAACGTTGCGCCTCGCCCGCACCTTCGCAACCGTGTCGGCGAGTGCTTCGTTGACCGGGCCAGGCTCGTAGAGCACGCGGCTGGGATCCCCGCCTCCTGCCGGCCGTCGGTTGCCGAAACCATAGGCGATGATGAAATCAATGCTCTCGACCGGCTTGGTTGGCGGATGCCAGTTGAATCCGATGTCTTCAATGTGGGGCTCCACGACGGCGGCGGTGGCATGGTCGTCCAGTTCACCTTCCAAAGCGTCCAACATAGTGCGTGTCAGCTTGGCATCCTTTCCCTTCCCGGAAGAGTCCGCGAGGGCCGGAGTAGTGGTGAGCAGCGGTGCCGCCGCGGTCAGCAAGGCAGCGGAGGCGAATGTTCGTCGATCCATGGGAAGGGTCCTTTTCCAGAGAGGTCTCCGGAGACCGTATCGGCGTCCCATGAATCAAGAATGAACCGTTCCCGAATAACTTCGAAACCGTTGCTCCCCAACTGCCGTTTTGATGGTTCAAAACGGCAGTTGAGCCCACGCCGGCAGGGTTCCCTGGCCGAACTTGTGAGGCGAGGGGGCCGGTGGGGAGCAATCGATGGGCCAGTTAGACCCGCGCGCTTCCGATCACGGGGAGTCCCGCCGTCGGGAAGAGGCTCGGGAAGACCGACGGCGCGGGGACGGGCACCTCGTCGAGCGGCACGGTGACGGTCTCGACGCCGACGACGAGCCGCTCGCCGCGAACGCTGACCTCCAAAGGTGCCGTCCCGGCGTCGGGCGCTGAAGCGGGAGCGCCTGAATCCGCAACCAGCGCAAGGCTGATGGACCCCGGGCGCAACTCGACGGACAACAGCCGCCCGCGGATCTTGAGGCGGAAGGACAGGCTGTCCCACTCGGCCGGCAACCGCGGATCGAAGTGCGGGACCTGGCCTTGGTCCCGCATGCCCGCGAAACCGCACACCAAGGAACTCCAGATGCCGCCGGTGGACGCGATGTGCACGCCGTCGACCGTGTTGTTGTGCGTGTTGTCCAGGTCGATGAACAAGGCCTCGGTGAAGTGCTTGAGCGCGACGTCGGAGTACCCCACCTCGGCCGCCATGATGCCCTGCACACAGGCGGACAATGTGGAGTCGCCGGTGGTGATGGGATCGTAGAAGTCGAACGCGCGTTGCTTTTCCTCGGCCGTGAAGTCCTGCCACTGCAGGAACATCGCCAGTACCGTATCCGCTTGCTTGAGGACCTGGTGCCGGTAGATCACCAGGGGGTGGAAGTTAAGCAGCAGCGGGTACTTGGACTTGGGCGTGTTCCAGTCCCACGGCTCCAGGGTCATGAAGTCGTTGTCCTGGCTGTAGATCTGCATGTCCGGATCGTAGGGAAGGGACATGCGCGCGGCGGCCTGTTGCCACACCATCCGCTCGGTTTCCGGGACGTCCGGGTGTTCCAGTGCCGCAGCCGCTCGGAGGTTGAAGCGGGCCATGACGTTGGTGTAGAGGTTGTCGTTGACCACGGCCGTGTATTCATCCGGGCCCGTGACGCCGTGGATGTGAAACAAGCCGTCCTTGCCGAAGAAGCCCAGCGAAGCCCACATGCGGGCCGTCTCGATCAACAGATCGGCTCCCACCTCGGCACGGAAGCCGGCGTCGCCGCTGGCCCACTGGTAGCGGTTTGCGGCGAAGGAGATGGCGGCGGCGATGTGGAACTGCGCGGTGCCGGCGGCGTAGTACGCGCTGGCCTCGAGTCCGTTGATGGTGCGCCACGGGAACAGCGCACCGTCAACGCTCAGTTCCTTGGCCCGGATGCGGGCGTCGGGAAGCATGGCATGGCGCGATTCCAGCACCTGGCGGGCGGCGGCCGGGTTGGTGTAGGTCAGGTACGGCAGCAGGTACACCTCCTGGTCCCAGAAGTAGTGGCCCTCATAGCCGGAGCCACTGACGCCCTTGGCCGGGATGCCCGCGACGCCGGCACGCGCGGTGGCCTGGGCAAGCTGGAACAGGCTCCATCGCACGGCCTGCTGCTGTTCGGGCTGGCCACCAATGGTGATATCCGCGGTGGACCAGTAATCACGATAGTGGGCAGCACCTTCGGCCAGGAGCGCGTCGAACGGCACGAGTCCCAATTCGGCGTCGGACGCGAGGATCTCGCCGGGGTCCTCTGCGCTTGCATCGGCGCTGTTCACGACGTAGCTGACGCTCTTCTCCAAGCGGAAGGTCTCGCCCTCATTGACGGCCATGACGTAGCGAACCGTGGACTCGTCCTCCCCCACTACGGTTTCGAAAGGCTGGCCTTCGGCGGAAATCCAGTGATCCACGGCCATCCCGATGCGCTGGTGGGATTCGGCGGTTTCCCAAGCCATGCGCAGGGATCCATCGGAGCCCTGGAGGTGGAGCGGACGCAGCACCCGGCCGGCGTGGCGGCCGGAGCGGCGTGGGTCGTGGGCCGAGTGGTCCTCCACCGGCTGGTCCTGCCGATTGATCACCAAGGACGTGACGTCGGCCGACACCTGGCGGTCCGCGACGAGGCTCAGCTCGATGCCGAGGGAACCCCTGGAATCGATGCCGACGACGCGGCGCTCCACCGTTGTGACGATGGCGCCAGAACGGCACTCCCAAGTGACCGCGCATTCGTACACACCTGTGGCGAAGTCGATGCTGCGGCGGTAATTCTGCACTGCGGACTCGGCGAGGCTCAGCTGCTCGCCGTCGATGACGACGTTGAAGTTGTTGGCATCGGGAACATAGACGATCCTCTGTCCCGTGCGGGCGAAGCCATACGCATTCTCGGCGTGCTTGATGTCCCACGTTTCGTGGAAACCGTTGATGAACGTGCCGGGAAGTTCGCTGTCCGCCCCCGCCCAGTGGGCGCCGCGGATGCCCAGGTGGCCGTTGCCGAGGCTGAAGAGGGTTTCGAGCGTACCGGCGTCACCGGGAACGTGGATGCTCTCCACGAGCTTCCACGGTTCGCAGGGGAAGCGCAGCCGGTCGGAGCTGATGAGTGCCATGGACTGTTGGGTTCCTTCTGTTTCTCGTGAAACGGCTTGGTTAGAGGAGATCGTCGAGGTCGTCGACCACGAACGTTGCGCCGGCGTCGAGCAGGGTCTGGTGGCCGGCGCCCCGGTCCACCCCGATCACCGCGCGGAAGTTCCCGGCGCTGCCGGCCTGCACGCCGGACACTGCGTCCTCGACGACGACGCAGCCCTCGGCGGGGACGTCCAGCAGCTCGGCGGCGTACCGGAACGTGGCCGGATCCGGCTTGCCGGGGAGCCCGACGGCGGCCGCCACCTGGCCGTCGACCACCACCGGGAAGTAGCCATCCAGTCCGGCGGCCTTCAAGACGGCGGGCGCGTTGCGCGAGGAGGACACGACGGCGAGCTTGAGTCCCAGCTCCAATGCGGCATGGATGAAGCGGACGGAGCCTGCGTAGGGCTCGACGCCGCGCGAATCCACGATCTCGTTGAAGATCCGGTTCTTGCGGTTGCCCAGGCCCTGCACGCTGGTGTTGGCGGGATCGTCGTCGGTCGGCCCCTCCGGCAGCGTGATTCCACGGGAGGTGAGGAAATCCCGCACACCGTCGAAGCGCGGCTTGCCGTCGATGTGGTCGAAGTAGTCGCTCTCTTGGTATCCGTCCGGATGGCCGGTTTCGGCCAGGTAGCCGTCGAAGAGCTCCTGCCAAGCCTGCTCATGCACGACGGCGGTGGGCGTCAGCACGCCGTCGAGGTCGAAAAGGAGCGCGGCGGCGCCCGTCCAGGCAGACTTCTGGGTTGCGGGGGTGTTAGTCATGGTGTTGGGGGTCCGTTCAGCGCTGGCGGCGCGTGGTTTTGCGTTCAATGAGTTTCGTGTCAAGGAAATGGTTGGTGGGTTCATTGGGGGCGTCTGCATTCTGGAGCCGGTCAACCAGGAGGTTGGCCGCGAAGGCACCCTGGTCGGCAACTGGCTGCGCCACCGTGCTAAGGCCCAGGAACCAGCTCATAGGGTGGTCGTCGATTCCAATCACGGAGACATTCTTTGGTGCGGACAGCCCATGCTCTCGCAAGGCCATCAGGGCCCCGAACGCAGCCTCATCACAGTGCGCGAAGACTGCGGTGGGAAGGCTTCTGTGGGCAATGAGTTCGTTCATGGCTACACGGCCGCCGTCGATCGTGGAATCCGAGTTGATGACCAAGTCCGGATGAACGGTCAGGTGATGGTCTTTCAATGCCCGGCTGAATCCCTTGAGCCTGTCGCTGGCCGTCAACACCGAGTTCTCGTGGGTTTCGCGCCCGGAAAGCACCGCCAGATCCCAATGGCCCAGCCCCAACAAGTGGGAGGTGGCCTGCCAAGCTGCGAGTTCGTCGTCGATCCCTACGTTGTCCCACGGTACGGAAGTCATCCCCACGCTCGCAACTGCGAGGCCGGACGCGGCCAGGAGGGCAACCTCGGATTCGCTCAAATCGACGTTGAGGAGCAGTACGCCGTCCACGCGTTGGGACAAGCCAAGGAGGTCGCCGAAGATCTTCCGCTTGACGCTCGACTTGCCGCGCAGGCTGATCAGGACGGTGTCGAAACCGCTGTCTCCGAACACTTCCTCGGCCGCTTCGACGGCCTGGGCGAAGAACCAGGCAGTGGCGGTGGGGGCGATGATGGCGATGGAACCCGTACTTCCGCCGGCCAGCCGGGCTGCCGCGGAGGATGCCTTGTAGCCGAGCTTGGCGGCGGCGTCGGCCACTTTGGCTTGTGCTTTTTCGGACACGTTCGGCAGGTTCCGCAGGGCGCGTGAAACGGTGCAGATGGACAAGCCCGAGAGGACGGCAACGTCCTGGATTGTCACGCGGTGAGCCTTAACCATTCAACACGGCCTCAACCCTTTCATCTTCTGGATTTAGCGGCACATCCTTGCACCGCCGAAGACGAGTGTAAGCGCTTACAATTTTGGCAATCAAGAGTTGTTTTCCGGCACCCCCGAATGTGACGAGGGCCTCACCTCAACGGAGGACGTAAAACCGCAGAAACGCGCTCACATCCGCCATTTCCCGGGCCTCGATCCGGTGCCCCATGCCCGGGTAGGTCCTCGCAGTGAGAGCCATATTCTTGTTGAGCCATTCCTCGGTGTGCTCAATGGCATCCTTGAAGATCACCGGATCGGCTTTGTCCCTCCCCCAGAAGAACGGCGGCGGGGCGTCGAAGGACTCGCTGAGCGCCAGAAGGTCGTTTTCCAGCACGAATCCGGAGAGGCCCACAGTCGCTTTGAAGCCTTCCGGGCGGAGCCGCAGAAGCGTGCTGGCCATCGCCATGCCCTGTGAATAGCCCAGGAGGCTCACGCTGCTGTGGTTGCGTTTGACCGAGTCAATCCAGGCGAACACCTTGTTGGTGGCGGTGATGACGTCCGCAAAGTCGTTGGCGAGGAAGTAGTCCAGGAGGAACCAGCCGTAGTGGTCGCCGATCGGCATAGGTCCACGGAGCGCGGCGCAGGTGAATTCTTTGGGGAGCTGGGGAAAGAGATTCACCATTCGCTGCTCATCCGTGCCGTATCCGTGCATCATCACGAGGAGCGGCGTCCCTGCACGCTCATTCTCCGGCTTGGACCAGACGACAGTTTCCATGGGAAGAGCCTATGCGCCCCGGGCGTAGACTCTGTTGCGCCGGCGGCCGTACGCCGACCCATGAAAAAGGAGACTGATATGGCGGGCAACTTCATTGCGAGTTCAAGCATCATGATCCATGCAAGCGCCGATCGGGTGTGGTCGGTTATCACCGATCCCCAGTCCATCAAGGAGTTCATGTTCGGGACCGAGGTTGTCACCGATTGGACGGTTGGCGGACCCATCGCTTGGCGCGGGGTCTGGAAAGGCAAAGACTATGAGGACAAAGGTGTCATCCTCGAGTTCGAGCCCGGGAAGCGGCTGGTAAACACGCATTTCAGTCCGCTGTCAGGCCAAGCCGACGCCCCGGAAAACTATCACACCCTGACGTGGACATTGGAGCCTGAGGACGGGAAGACCAGGCTGACTTTGGCCCAGGACAACAACGCCAGCCCGGATGAAGCCGCGCATTCGAAGGGCATGTGGGACAGCCTCGTGGAAAGTGTCAAAAATATCTCGGAGCGCAGCTAGCGGAGTCGCTCAAGCCTCGAAGTGCGAGACCGGCGTTTCGTTCGTCAAGGACCGGAGAAGGGATTCCGCAACATCCCTCAGTTTCTGGTTCCTGCCGTTCGAGGCCTTGGTCAGAATCCCGAAGGCCTCCTCTTGGCTGCACCTGTTCTGGCCCATGATCACGCCAGTTGCCAGATCGATGGCGGTCCGGGAACGCATTGCCTGCTCGAGGTCCTCTGCACGTTGTTGCCTGGCGCCGATCCGAACCGCGAGCCGCAAAGCCTTTTCTGCTTGGCTCGCGAATTGCTCGCAGCTATGGATGGAGGCCTCGTCGAAGGCATCGCGTTGCGGGGCGAAAAGGTTGATCGCCGCCGTCGCACCCTCTTCCAGGGCCAAGGGGACGCAGAGCACGGCGAGGTGTCCACGTTCCGCGATGGTGGTGCAGTATTCAGGCCATCGTGCGTCCGCGGAAGTGTCCGAAACGAGCACGGAGTTCCCGGTTCTCATCGCTTCCAGGCACGGTCCATCTCCATAGGCTTGCTGTACTTCGTCAATGAGGCGCGCTTCGTGGCTGCTTCCGGCGACCGTCATCGATCGGCGTCTTCTGCTCAACGTAACCCCGCACAGGACGTCTTGGCCGCGCGCAGCGGATACCGACGAGGCCGTGAAAACCGCAAGGTCTTCGAGGAAGCCGCTGACGTCTTCACTGTCGATGACCAAATCCTGGAGTTGGCCCACCACCGAGGGGTTCAGGCCCATTTCGTCCATGGCTCAGTCTATGAGCAGCAGGGCGGAAATGGAGCGAAAAGAGCCTCCCAATACAACGTCCACCACTTGGACAAACGCTCCGCCGGTCTTGCGTACCGGGAATACAGAGTGCACAATTCTTCTACAGTCCGTGCAGAACTCCGGACAAGGCCGAGCCTTCGGCCCGTTTTCGCTCAAGCAGCCGGGCGCCCTGTCACTCAACGTGAAGGTGCTGCCTGATGAGCAAATGCCTGTTACCGGCGCGGAGCTAGTCGATGCCGGCCCTCTCCGAATCCGCGATCCCTCGCGAACCACATCAGCCCGGGACCGCTCCCCTTTGGTGTGCCGGTTGTGGAACAAACAAGCACCTGGTTATCGAATCCATCCAGGCCCGGGCTCCAAGGATTTCCCAACAGCTTGCCGTGTTCTACACGTGCACTTCCTGCGGGTTTTCCTATAGCCACGCAGCCACCGTCCAGCAGGCGGGGGCCATCCTGAATCGTCGGGGGATTCAGGATGGCCTCCTGGAGTTCGGAAGCCACTATTTCCATTGCGGCGAACCCCTCCGTGATGTGAAAACAGCACTGCGAAGTGCACCGCACATGGGCATGCCCCGATCGCGCAGTTCTCCCCCGGAAGTCCGCCTCCACACCAAGATCTTGAGATGCAGTTGTGGCTTCGAGTTGGAAATACCTGCTTAGCCAACGACTTGCAGCATTACCCGAAGGAAGCACCATGAAGCTTGAAAGTACGCAGCAGCGGCGACCCGAAGACGACTCGCGGCCAGGGCCCGATGAGCTGGGTCGGCAGAGGAACAAGCATCGGCAGGGAACGGATTCCATTTCCCAGTCCCGGGTACCTGACCCGCCGGATCCTGACAACCTCCCCATCGACTACCCCGGCCTGCCGGAGATGGAGTGGCCTTAGGACACCTTTCGTTCCGACGCTAGGTCCGCCGGCCCCACCCCCCAACCAAACCCAAACCAAGCCAATATCTTTGTTTATGTTGTTTTCTGTTGACAGACCAACACGAACAAAGATAGAGTCAAGCAATTCCACATCATGTGATCACAGTCACTGATGTACCAAAAGCTTGTACGCAATGGAGGGTATGTGTTCGCCGAGGAGCGCCAACAGCTGATCTCCGAGCTCGTCGCCGAGCGTGGACGGGTCAGCGTAACGGACCTTGCAGATCGATTCAGCATCACTACGGAGACGGTCCGCCGTGACCTCGCCGCCCTCGAATCCGCTGGCAACCTTCGCCGCGTCCACGGTGGGGCAGTCCCCTCGGACCGCCTCAGCACCCGCGAGGAAAGCGTGGTTGAGCGGGCCATCCAGCGCCAACCGGAGAAGGTCCGCATCGCCGAGGCCGCCCTTGCCCTCATCCCGGAGAATGGAGCCGGGAGCATCCTGGTCGATGCCGGCTCTACCACCGAGGCTCTCGCCCGCTTGCTCGACCAGCGCACCGCCCAGCGCATGGCGTCTTCCAACGGGAACACCCCGCGTGAAGAACTGGTGGTTATCACCCACGCCATCCCCATCGCCGGACGGCTCTCCGGCAACCCGCAGATCGCCCTCCAGATCCTGGGCGGCCGTGTCCGCGGTCTCACCCAGGCCGCCGTCGGCCAGTCCACGGTCGAGGCCGCTTCCCGGCTCCGTCCGGACATCGCCTTCGTCGGCGCAAACGGTATCCACGCCACGTTCGGGCTCAGCACCCCTGACCCCGAAGAAGCCGCCGTCAAGGCCGCCTTCGTCAAGTCCGCACGGCGCGTCGTCGTCCTCGCGGATTCCTCCAAGCTGGACGCGGAAACCCTGGTCCAGTTCGCTGCCCTAAAAGATGTGGACACCGTGATTACTGACCACGAACCCTCTGAAGAGCTCTCCGCCGCTTTGGCCGAGGCCGGCGTCGACGTGGTGATCGCATGATTGTCACCCTGACCGCCAACCCGAGCCTTGACCGCACGGTGGAGCTCCCGGCACCCTTGGCCCGCGGCGAGGTTCAACGCGCCATCGCCGTCCACCAGCACTCCGGCGGCAAGGGCGTCAATGTCTCCCGGGCGCTCGTCGCCTCGGGCCTGGACACCGTTGCTGTCCTGCCGGGCGGGGATTCCGATCCCGTCCTCGCTGGACTGCTCGACGACGGCGTCCCCTACGCAGCGCTTCCCATCAGCGCGCCGCTGCGCAGCAACGTGACGCTCACCGAACCGGACGGCGTCACCACCAAGATCAACGAACCCGGCCCGGAGTTGAGCCTGGACGAGCAGGAAGCCCTGATCGGGCTGCTGCTGGACCGCTCCCGTGGCGCGAGCTGGGTGGTACTCGCCGGATCGCTCCCACCAGGAGTACCGGCGGATTTCTACGCCACGGTCGCCCGTAGGCTCCGTTCACGGAACGACGATCCTGCAAACGGCGGTCCGCCGCTAATAGCGATTGACTCCTCCGGCGCCCCGCTGGTTGCCGCCATCAGTGGCGATTCACTCGGCAACATCAGCGGCAAGCCCGATCTCCTGAAGCCCAACGCGGAAGAACTGGCCGAACTGGCTGCCGCAGCCGGCCTCACAGACGTCCATACGGCTGACGAACTGGAAGCGGACCCCGGCCTTGCCGTCAGGGCCGCCGCCGCCGTCGTCGGCAGCGGTGTGGGCGCAGTACTCGCAACACTCGGTTCCAAGGGCGCCGTCCTGGTAACCGCCGACGGCGCGTGGCTCGCCACGCATCCGCCGATCCAAGCCGTCAGCACAGTCGGTGCCGGCGATTCATCCCTTGCTGGCTATCTGCTGGCCGCCACCAACGGCGGAACCTCGCAGGACTGCCTCCGTCAGGCTGTGGCCCATGGTGCCGCCGCTGCTTCGCTGCCGGGCTCCACTGTCCCGGCGGTCCACCAAACAACTCCCGACGCCGTAACCATCACGGCCCTTCAGAAGGACTAACAGTGACCCAGCTCATCACCCCCCAACTGGTCTCCCTTGACCAGAACCTCGGCGATTCTCCCGCCGATGTCATCCGCTTCCTGGCAGGCAAAGTTGCCGCAGCCGGTCGCGCCTCCGAGGTTGAAGGGCTCTTCGCGGACGCCTTCGCCCGCGAGCAGAAGACTGCCACGGGCGTACCCGGCGGCATCGCCATCCCGCACTGCCGCTCGATCGCAGTGACCGAGCCCGCCTTGGCGATGGCCCGGCTCTCGAACAAGGTGGACTTCGGTGCCAAGGATGGCCCCGCGGACATCATCTTCTTCATCGCTGCCCCGGAAGGAGCGGACCAGGAGCACCTGAAGTTGCTCTCCAAGCTGGCCCGTTCCCTCATCAAGAAGGACTTCACGGCGGCCCTGCGTGCGGCTGCCACCGAGCAGGACATCGTCGACTTGGTTGACGGCGCACTGGCAGACAAGCCGGCTGCGCATGCGGCAGGGTCGGTGGCACCCGAAGCCGAGGCCGCCCCGGCTTCGGCCCGTGCTTCTTCTGCCACGGCCCCGAAGCGCATCGTCGCTGTCACGGCGTGCCCCACCGGCATCGCCCACACCTACATGGCAGCCGATTCCCTCGTGGCTGCGGGCAAGGAAGCCGGCGTCGACCTGCAGGTTGAAACCCAGGGCTCGGGCGGATTTACCGCGTTGGACCCGGCTGTGATTGCCGCAGCTGACGCCGTGATCTTCGCGGTAGACGTCGATGTCCGCGGCAAGGAGCGATTCGCTGGCAAGCCCGTCATCAACGCGCCCGTGAAGCGGGGCATTGACGAACCGGCCAAGATGGTGCAAGAAGCCCTCGCCGCCGCTACCGACCCGCATGCTCACCGCGTCCCGCATTTCGGCGCCGAAGAGAGCGCCGAAAAGGCGTCCGAAGCTGCCAGCGAGCACCTCGGCACCAAGGTCAAGAAGGTCCTCCTGACCGGCGTCAGCTACATGATCCCGTTTGTCGCCGGTGGCGGCCTGCTCATTGCCTTGGGCTTCTTGCTGGCGGGCTACGACATTGCTTTGGGAACCAAGGCCAATGACATCCTGGCCCACAACACCTTGCTCGATCTTCCAAACGGTAACCTCGCCTTGTACTTGGGTACCGTTGCCTTCAAGATCGGTGGATTGTCCCTTGGCTTCCTGGTCCCCGCCTTGGCAGGTTACATTGCGTTCGGCATCGCGGACCGGCCCGGCATTGCCCCGGGCTTCGTGGCCGGTGCTGTTGCCGGCTTCATGGGCGCAGGCTTCCTGGGCGGCCTGGTTGGTGGTTTGCTCGCCGGCCTCACGGCGCACTGGATTGGCACGTTCAGCGTTCCGCGCTGGTTGCGCGGGCTCATGCCGGTCGTGATCATCCCGCTGCTGGCTTCGATCGTCGCCTCCGGCTTGATGTTCCTGGTTCTCGGCGGTCCTATCGCATGGCTGACCCTGCAGCTCAACACGTGGTTGACCGGCATGACCGGCGCGTCCGCCGTCGTCCTCGGCATCATCCTCGGCCTCATGATGTGCTTCGACCTCGGCGGCCCCGTCAACAAGGTTGCCTACTCCTTCGCCGTGGCCGGCCTGGGTGCCGGTAGCCTGGCCAACCCTGCCCCGCTCCAGATCATGGCTGCCGTCATGGCCGCCGGGATGGTGCCGCCGCTCGCTATGGCATTGGCAACCGTGCTCAACAAGAAGGGCTTCAGCCTCGCCGAGCGCGAGAACGGCAAGGCAGCCTGGTTGCTGGGCGCGTCCTTCATCTCCGAAGGCGCCATCCCATTCGCTGCCGCTGACCCGTTCCGCGTCATCCCCGCGAGCATGGTGGGTGGAGCCGTGACCGGGGCGCTGTGCATGGCCTTCGGGGTCACCTCCCAGGCACCCCATGGTGGCATCTTCGTCTTCTTCGCTATCGGAAACCTGGCAATGTTCATCATCTCGATCGCAGTCGGCGTGGTCATCACCGCCCTGGTCCTGCTCGCACTCAAGCGTTGGGCAGTCCGGAAGCCGGTAGAGGCCGAGCAGGCTCCTGTTCCGGTCGCAGCCTGAACAACCCGCCAATAAGCGAAGTAGAGGACTAATCCATGCAGACCTTTTCAGGTGTAGGCGTTGCCCCGGGGCGTGTTCTGGGGCCGGTGCGGCAGATGCCGAAGCCGGTGCAAGAGCCCCGTGAGAACGTCAATATTCCTGCGGACGTTACCGCCGAATCGCAGGGCCAGCGCATCAAGGATGCCGCCAAGGCCGTGCAGGCGGAACTCCGTGCCCGAGCCGCGACGGCGTCCGGCGAAGGCAAAGAGGTCCTGGAAGCAACAGCCCTGATGGCCGCCGATCCCATGCTGGTGAAATCGGCCATCAGGCTCCTCTCCCCCGAGGCCCCGGGCGGCGCACGCACCGCCGAGCGGGCCATCTGGGAGGCAGCAGCCACGGTTGCCGATTCGTTGAAGGCCCTCGGCGGCTACATGGCAGAGCGCGTGGCCGATGTCCTGGACGTCCGCGCCCGCATCGTCTCTGAACTGCGCGGACTGCCCGCGCCGGGAATCCCGGCGTCGGACGTTCCGTTCATCCTGGCCGCCGAGGACCTCGCCCCGGCAGACACCGCCACCCTGGACCCCGCCAAGGTGATCGCCCTGATCACCTCGAGCGGCGGCCCGCAGTCCCACACCGCCATCCTGGCCCGCGCCCTCGGCCTGCCCGCGATCGTCGCCGCCCCTGGTGTCGACGAGATCGGGGACGGCACCGAGGTCTACCTCGACGGTGCTGCCGGCACCATCATGGTTGACCCCGGCGAGGAACTTCGCCTTGCGGCCAAGGCTTGGGCCACCCAGGCGTCCACCGTCGCCGCCTTCAGCGGGAGCAACGTCATGGCCGACGGGTTCCGGGTTCCGCTGCTCGCCAACGTAGGTACGGGTGCCGACGCCGTCAAGGCCGCCGACGCCGGTGCCGAGGGCGTCGGTTTGCTGCGCACCGAATTCTGTTTCCTGGATCGCGACGACGAACCCACCGTCGAGGAGCAGATCGCCGCCTACGGCGCCGTCTTCGCGGCATTTCCGGGCAAGAAGGTGGTGGTCCGAACCCTCGACGCCGGCGCGGACAAGCCCCTCCCTTTCCTCACCAACGCGGACGAGCCCAACCCTGCGCTGGGCGTCCGCGGCTACCGCACCGACCTGACCTCCCCGGGCGTCCTCGAACGCCAGCTGGCGGCGATCGCCGCGGCAGAGGCTGCCAACCAGGCCGAAGTGTGGGTCATGGCTCCCATGATCTCCACGGCCGAGGAAGCAGCGCATTTCGCAGCCCTCTGCTCCGCCGCTGGTTTGAAGACCCCGGGTGTCATGGTTGAAGTCCCGTCGGCTGCCTTGACCGCAGCCTCCGTGCTGCGCGAAGTCAGCTTCGCCTCGCTCGGGACCAACGACCTCACCCAATACGCGATGGCCGCGGACCGCCAACTCGGCCCTCTCGCCACTCTCAACGACCCCTGGCAGCCGGCCGTGCTTCAGCTCGTGAAGCTGACCGCCGACGGCGCTGCTGCCGCCAGCTCGGGCGGCAACCCCCGACCCGTGGGAGTGTGCGGCGAGGCAGCCGCGGACCCCGCCCTCGCCGTCGTACTCGTTGGACTGGGCGTCGCGACGCTTTCCATGAGTGCACGCGCCCTGGCTGCCGTATCCGCTGTTCTGGCAACCGTCACCGTGGCACAAGCCCAGCAGCTCGCGACGGCGGCTCTGGCCGCCCCGAGTGCATCCGCCGCGCGCCAAGCCGTTCGCGCCCAGCTGCCTATCCTGGACGAGTTGGGTCTCTAGACTTTCCCCAAGCCCACAATCGAAGGAGCAACAATGTCCGAACGTACCGCCACCATCGCCAGCCGCGTCGGCCTGCACGCACGCCCGGCAGCCATCTTCGCCGAAGCCGCCGGCGAGTTGGACATCGAGGTCACCATCGCCCGCGAAGGCGAGCCCGCCGACGACGCCATGGACGCCGCCAGCATCTTGTCCCTCATGAGCCTCGGAGCTTCATTCGGCGACGTCGTTGTACTGCGCGCCGAGGGCGCCGGGGCCGACGAGGCCCTGGACCGCCTCGTGAAGATCCTCGAAACGGACCACGACGCCGAGTAACCCCACTGAGCATGCTCTCCCTTGGCACTGAGGGATGGACAAATTCCTACTATGTCCATCCCTCGCAGACAGCGGGGAGCATGCTCTTTTGTTTTTAAGGGCAAATTGTTTTTCAGGGCAAATTATTCAGGGTAATGACGCCAGATAGGCCGCAACATCCGACTCGCTGGCCCTGAGCTGTTCGAGATCGCCGGCCAGGAATCCCTCCACGAGGCGCGGATCGACGTACGCTGCCCTCGCCACTGTTGGCGTGTTGCCAAGTAGTTCGGCGGTTTGCTTGATGGCCTCGAGGACTCGCTGGCGGGCCGGCACTTTCGAAGCGGGGCCAGCGAGCGCCATACCGGCCGCCGCAGTGCCTTTCCAGGTGCGTAAGTCCTTGGCTGTGTAGTCGCCGCCTGTGATGTCACGAAGGTACTCGTTGACCATCACGGCATTCAGCGAGACCCGGCCGTCACCCTCCTGGAAGACCAGCAGGGGTTCCTTGCCGGGCCTACCTGCCAAGGGTCCCAGGAATCGGGCCAGCACAGGGTCCTCGATGATGGAATCCCAGGTTTGACCGCTTTTCCCCGGGAAATGCAGGGAAACCGCATCCCCGTTGACCTTCACGTGCTTGCACCTCAGCGTGGTGAGGCCGTATGAGCCGTTGCGTCGCGTGTAGCCATCGGATCCAACACGCAAGGCGCCGAGGTCCATGAGCCGCACGGCCGCGGCCAAAGTTTTGGTCTTCTCCGAAGATGACTCCCGCAGATGCCGGGAGACCATACGGCGCACCTGTGGCAGGAGGGTTCCGAGGCGCGCGGCCCGGGCGAACTTTTCAGTATCCTGGCGGGCCCGCCACTCCGGGTGGTAGATGTATTGGCTCCGGCCGGCGTCGTCCACTCCCATTGCCTGGATATGTCCGTTCTCGAACGGACATATCCAGACGTCGGCCCAGGCCGGGGGAATCGCCAGCGCGTCAAGGCGCTTGCGCTCCGCACCCGAGACAAGCGATCCGTCCGGGCGGTGGTAACTGAATCCGCGGCCGGACTTTCGTCGGGAAATGCCCGGGGTGCCGGGTTTGCTGCGGCCGAGCCGTGGCATACCCGTGGCGCCGTTCGCCTACGTTCCCGGGTTTCTAGGCTTCCTGCGGGTCTGCCACGGACGCACTGGCTGACATGGTCTCTGCGCTGACCATCCAGGCGAGCTGCTCCAAACGGGCAATAAACGCGTGGAGGAGATCCGCCGTCGTGGGGTCTTCTTTGTCTACTTCGTCATGGACATCACGCATGGTCTGGACCGTCCGCTCCAGGCGGTCGGTGATCAGCTTCACGGCGTCCTTGGTTTTGGTCAGCCCCGCAGGGAATTGCTCCAGCCTGGTTGAGGCGGCGATGGTGGTGCTCCGGCCATCGGGAAGGGCATGGAGCGCCCGCATCCGTTCGGCGGTTTCGTCGGCGAACTCCCGGGCGGCTGCGACGAGTTCGTCAAGCTGCAGGTGCAAGTCCCGGAAATTGGGGCCGACAATGTTCCAATGGGCCTGTTTTCCCTGGAGCTGGAGTTCAATGAGATCCGTCAGGACCAGCTGAAGATTATCTGCCAGAGTTTGCGATGCTTTCACGTTTTCTCCTCCTAGACGACCATCCGAAGCGGGCGCCGGAAACCGGCGCCCGACCTTCCGTTTAGCCTACGACTAAACCCAAAAATATTTGTAAGCGTACTTAGTACTTGATTTGATAAGGGTGCTTAGTAGTACCATGGAGGAAGTCGGTACCGGTTCGTACCGGATGAAAACCCCGAAAATCCGGGGCGGTATCGCTACAGCAAGACCTTGCAGGGGCCTGGGGGCCTGGCGGGGAACAACGGTTCGCAAGCGAACCAATAACCGAATACATCGCAAGGGACCCGGGCGCTTGCCGGCGGTCCCGCTGAAGTAAGGAATGTGTCATTGTGAACACTCTTCTGATCATTGCAGGCGTTGTGGCAATCGTTCTTCTGCTCGTCGGCGGATTCTCGCAGGCCGTGAGCTGGCTCCTCTGGGTCGGCGTGGTCCTCCTGATCGTCGCGGCCATCGGCTGGCTCCTCAGCTTCATGTCCGGCCGAAGGTCACACGGCGTTTGACCGACAACAGCGCGTAGGACGCCTGGCCCCATCGGCCGGGCCCAACACCGCTCGGCGGAATGAAGTAAATCCATTACCAGCAAAGGAGTACGTCCATGGGTGCAGATGACAAGATCCAGAACGCCGGAGAAAAGCTTGCAGGCAAATCCAAGGAAGCGGCTGGAAAGCTGACGGGTAACGAGAAGCTCGAAGCCGAAGGCAAGATGGATCAAAGCAAGAGCGACCTGAAATCGGCCGGCGAAAAGGTCAAGGACGCTTTCAAGAAGGACTAAATCCGCTCGAAGTGCGGCTTCCGCCTCGCGCGGGAGCCGCACTTCCCGGTTCAAGGAGTTAAGTCGATGCCGACTATCTCTGACCCGATTGTTCCCAATGGCGCGCCCCACCCCAGAGCGGAACGAATCTGGTGTGGCAATTGCCGCACTGCCGAGTACGTGATCCTCGACTCCATCGAGCCCCTCAAACCGCCGGTGGCAGAGCTCGTGGATGTCACTTACACCTGCGTGGAATGCGATAGGTTCTATGCCCATGCCGCGACATTCCAGGACGTCGCGGCCATCCTGAACCAGCGAGGCACGGTATCAGGCGTGCTTCAATTCGGCGGGGAATACATCCATTGCGGCGAACCCATGAAGATTTCAGGAACCGGATTCCACAGCGTGTATGCTCCGATGTCCACTGAGGACCCCGCTGTCGACCTTCTCGACGTGTACCTCGCGACAAAGGTGTTGCAGTGCCGCTGCGGGTTCCGGATGGAGCTTCCGTCCTAGCGAGGATCTTGACCGTAGGAGGAACGCATGCCCAACAAGAAGAATCCCAGCCTCAAGGATCCGGAACCCTACGAAACCCTCCGGGAGGATGGCGCCTCGAAGGAAAAGGCGGCCAGAATCTCGAATGCCGCAGCCAAGGAGGGCCGCAAGGAAATCGGCCACCGAGGAGGCAAGTCGGGCGACTACGAGGACTGGACCGTGCCCCAACTGAGGTCCCGGGCCAAAGAGCTGGGGCTCACAGGGTATTCAGGCAAGAAGAAAGCCGAGCTGATCTCGGCGTTGCGAAACCACTAGGCCATCCAAGGGGACATGTCCCCTTTTCGCGGGGCGCACGACGGCGGCGCGTCAGGCTTTCTTGACCCTCGCCCTGGGCTTGCTCGCCGCCTTTGTGGTGGCGCCGTCGTCGGACTCTTCGGTGGACGACGCAGCAGACGATCCGCTGGCCGCTTTGCCGCGCTTCTTATCGAGACTCCGTTTGAGGGCTTCCATGAGGTCGATGACCTCGGCGCCTTCCCCTTCGCTGGCTGCGACACCGAACGTCTCCTCGGTGTCGATGGAATCGCCCTTTTCGAGTTTGGCAGCGATGAGTTGGCGTAATTGAACTTGGTAGTTGTCGGTGTATTGCTCGGGCTCGAAGTCGCGCGCCATGGAGTCCACCAGTGCGGCGGACATCTCCAGTTCCTTGTCCGAGATCTTCACGTCCGTTTCCAGCGACGGGAAGTCGGCTTCGCGGACCTCGTCGTCCCAGAGCAGGGATTGCAGCATCAGCACGTCGCCGCGTACCCGCAGCGCGCCCAGCCTCGTCTTCTGCCGAAGGGCGTACTGCACAATCGCGACGCGCTCGGTGTCCTGCAGCGTGCGCAGAAGCAGCATGTAGGCCTTGGGCGACTTGGAATCCGGCTCGAGGTAGTAGGGCCGCTCGTACATGATGGGATCCAGTTGCTCGGCCGGAACGAACTCCACTACCTCGATTTCGCGGCTGTTCTCCGCGGGCAGCGACTTCAAATCGGCCGCGGAGAGCACCACGGTGCGGCCTTCCTCTTCGTAGGCCTTGTCGATATCCTCGTAATCCACAACAGAGGCGCAGATTTCGCACTTCCGTTGGTAACGGATGCGGCCTCCGTCCTTGTTGTGGACCTGGTGGAGACTGACATCGTGGTCCTCGGTGGCGCTGTAGAGCTTGACAGGTACGTTGACCAGCCCGAACGCGATAGAACCCTTCCATATGGCCCTCATGCACTAAGTGAACATCACAAGAAGGCGGAGGTGAAGAGGTGGCAACCAGCCAAAAGGAGCGCGTCAACGTTGAAGGCCATGAACTGACGCTCACCAACCTGGGCAAAATCATCTACCCGGAGACTGGCACCACCAAGGCCGAAGTGCTCGAATATTACGCCGCCGTGGCCCCGTTCCTGATCCCCGCTGCCGCGAACCGGCCCGCCACCCGGAAGCGCTGGGTGCACGGAGTAGGGACCACCTCGGATCCCGGGCCGATGTTCTTCCAGAAGAATCTGGACGACTCCACGCCGCCATGGGTTCCCAGGGTCACCATCCAGCATAGGGAACACAGCAACGTTTATCCGCTCGTCAACAACCTTGCCACGCTCACCTGGCTGGCCCAGATTGCCGCGTTGGAAATCCACGTGCCGCAATGGCAAGTGGACGCCGACGGGACCATGTTGCCGCCGGACCGCCTTGTCCTGGACCTCGATCCGGGTCCCGGCACAGGCCTTCCCGAATGCGCCGAAGTCGCCAAGTTGGCTCGCAGCATCCTGCAGGACATCGGACTTGATCCGGTTCCGGTGACGAGCGGCAGCAAGGGGATCCATCTTTACGCCGGCCTGGATGGCACCCGCAAATGGGAGCAGGTCTCCGCGTTCGCCCACGAATTGGCGCGCTCGCTCGAGGCCGACCATCCGGACCTTGTGGTCAGCGACATGAAAAAGACCCTGCGCAACGGCAAAGTCCTGGTGGACTGGAGCCAGAACAGCGGGAACAAGACCACCATCGTCCCGTACTCCCTCCGCGGTCGGGCCCACCCCATGGTCGCCGCCCCGAGGACGTGGCGGGAACTCGCCTCCCCCAAGCTCGAGCATCTCGACTTCACAGCCGTCATGAAGCGCGTCAAGGAGGGAAAGGACCCGTTCGCCGCGGTGGCGGCAGCCAAGAACGACGACGACGGCGGCTCACCCGGTGCGGCCGGCGTCAGCACCGCCGCAGTCGCAAGCACCGCCGTCGCGGCCACCGCCGTGAACCCGCGGCTGGCCAGCTACGTGGACAAGCGCGATCCGCAGCGGACGCCCGAACCGTTTCCCGCCGTCGGACACCAACCCGGTTCGCGTCCCCTCCAGGCCGACGCGGAACCCAATCCGCCCGGCGGAATCTTCGTCATCCAAGAGCATCACGCCCGACGTTTCCACCTGGATTTCCGGCTGGAACACAACGGTGTCCTGGCGTCCTGGGCCTTGCCGCGCGGCGTGCCGGACACCCCGGACAAGAACCACCTCGCGGTGCGGACGGAGGACCACCCCATGGAGTATGCGCAATTCGCGGGCATCATTCCGAAGGGCGAGTACGGTGCCGGGACGGTCAGCATCTGGGACAGCGGCGAGTTCGAGTGCGAAAAATGGCGCGACGGCAAGGAAGTCATCGCCACCCTCACCGGCAAACCCGGCGGCGGATTGCACGGCACCCGCCGTTTCGCTCTCATCCACACCGGGGAGTCGCCGTCGCAGTGGCTGATCCACCTGATGAAGGACAAACCGGGCCACCGGGCGGTGCTGTTGCCAGACTCCCGGCCGCAATCAATCGGGACCCCCAGCTACGCACCCATGCTCGCAACATCCGGAACAACCGCCGACGTCTCCTCCGGCGACTGGCTGTTTGAGCTCAAATGGGACGGTTTCCGGGCCATCGTTTCAGGTTCGGGCGGCAAGATCAGGTTGACCAGCCGCTCGGGGATCGACATGACACCTACGTATCCAGAACTGGCGGATCCGCGCTATTGGCCGGATCACGACTTCGTGGCAGACGGGGAAATCGTCGCACTCAGCAAGAACGGCCGGCCCAGCTTCGAGTTGCTCCAAAAGCGGATGAACCTCTTCAAACCCGGCGACGTCGAACGCGCCCGGGCCGCGGTCCCCGTGCACCTCATGGTGTTCGATCTCCTGTACGACGCCGGGTCCCACGGCAACGCCGAAAAAGGCAGTACCGAAAAAGGCGGCGCCGACCTCACCTCCCTGCCGCTCAGCGAGCGCCGGAACCGCTTGGCGGCGTTCCGTGCCAAGCTCCCGGCCAAGGGCTCCCCTATCCATGTATCGGAGGTTCTTGAGCATGACCTCGACGACATCCTGGCGAGCGCCGAGGAGCTTGGCCTGGAGGGGGTCATGGCCAAGCGCGCGGATAGCCGGTACCAGCCGGGGCGGCGCAGCAGGTCCTGGATCAAGCTCAAGTTGGAACGCACACAGGAAGTGGTGGTGGGTGGCTGGCGGCCCGGCGCCGGGGCGAGGGCGGGGACCATTGGCGCGTTGCTCGTGGGAATTCCCGACGGCGACAAGCTACGCTACGCGGGACGGGTAGGCACCGGGTTCAAGGACTGGCAACTGCGAGACATCCTGAAGCGCATGCAGGGGCTCGATCGCCCGGACTCACCTTTCCATGACATCCCGGCCGAGGACGCCGCCACCGCGCACTGGGTTTCGCCCGAACTCGTGGGAGAGGTGACGTTCGGCGATTGGACCGGCACCGAGCGGATGCGCCATCCCGTCTGGCGAGGATGGCGCCCCGACAAGTCCCCCGACGACGTCGAGCGCGCCTAGCTCCCCGACCAATCCAGCGAAACGGAAAATGCCCTGCGCCACCGGAATTCCGGTCTCGCAGGGCATTTTCCGTGTCGACGGTGTTCCTAAGAGGAGTGTGGCATCTGGGGTCGGCTGGTGCGGTGAACCGCGGTGACCGCTGCCTGTTGGCCCACGCGGCCGTGGCTGGCGCCGCGATCCTTGGGGTGCCTGGTCTTGCCGCTACCGTCTGGCCAAGCCTGTCCTTGCGTCGAACCCAGTGCCATGGCCACAGTTGCCGGGGCCGGCATGGGCGCCTTGTCCATGGACTCGACCAGATGGCTGGCCACCTCCGAGTTGATTTGTTGCTCAACATGCTTCGCAGCCATTGTTCTTCCTTTCTGCATTGAAACGAAGGGATTTTCCATACTAGGTGGGAGCTGTCCGCTTGTCTGCAGGTTCTACCAGCGGACTTTCTTCTCGGACTTGGCCAGCTTGCCACTCGCTTGAGTGGGCTTGTGTCCTTTTCCGGTGCTTTGCCAGCTGTTAGCTGCCCCGCCACGGGATTTGCTGGCTAGCATCTCCTTCTGCGCGTCAGTCAGTTTCGATCGGACACCGGCAGCCGGGGCGTCGGTTTCCTGCGCTACTGGTTCCTGCCCGGCGTCGGTTTCGGGTGTGTTCGGTGTCATGCAGTGGACTCCTTAAAGCTCTTGATTTGCCTGAGGAGGTATCGGGACGCGATGTCCGCTGCGAGACCCTGGGTCTAGTGAAAGCAACAGGAACGGCGCGGAGGCGAAGCCTCAACAGGCATGGATTTTTGTCGGATCAAAACTCAGCGGCATCGGCAAGGGTCGGCAGTGCCTTGACGGCAGCTGCGACGAACCAGGACCCGCTGGTCTATTCAAAAATCAGTGTTCCCATGCACCCACCCTAGACACTCCTGGCCGTGTTTGTGAACCCCGGCTTTTGTCGAAGCCGTTTCACGCATGGCCCCCACCTACGCTCTCGGCTAGCATGGCCCGGAGAGCACCCCTCGGTGTCCCGAAAGGCTCTCCCATGTCAGCACCCACGTTCCAGCCTTCCCATTCCGCCGTCACAGCACGGCTCCGTTCTGCCGGTTGCGTCTTCGCCGAAGACGAGGCCCGCCTCCTGATCGCCGCGGCGCGCGCTCCGGAGGACCTTGACCGCTTGGTCGAACAACGCGTCTCGGGATTACCCCTTGAATACCTCCTGGGCTGGGCCGAGTTCTGCGGCCAACACATTGCGGTGGATCCCGGAGTCTTCGTCCCCCGCCGCCGCACGGAGTACCTCGTCCAGGAGGCGGCCCGCGCCGCCAGGCCGGGCGCCGTCATCGTCGATCTTTGCTGCGGTTCGGGTGCCGTGGGCGCCGCTTTGGCTGCCGCGGTGGGCGGCATCGAGCTTCATGTGGCCGACGTCGACCCCGCTGCGGTCCGCTGCGCCCGCCGCAACATCGGGCCGGACAGCGGACAGGTGCATGAAGGCGATCTCTATTCGGCACTGCCGGAGACTCTTCGCGGCCGGGTCGACGTCCTGGTGGCCAACGCCCCCTACGTCCCTACTGACTCGATCGGGATGATGCCGCCGGAGGCCCGATTGCATGAACCGCGGGTGGCGCTCGACGGCGGCGCGGACGGTTTGGACGTGCAGCGCAGGATCGCAGAGGAGGCTCCGTCATGGCTGGCTCCCGGGGGTCGGCTGCTTATCGAAACGAGCGTCCGGCAGGCCCCGACGACGGCGGCCCTGTTCGGGCACGCGGGGCTGTCCGCGCGGGTGGTCCATTCCAAAGAATTCGATGCCACGGTGGTGCTCGGAAAACTACGGTAAACCCACCAAAAATGATCAGCAAACTGTGCGTTTCGAGGACCCTGACCAAAAATTTTGGTTCCGCAGTCCTGGAGCACGCCAAAATCCGCGTG
This sequence comes from Arthrobacter sp. 05L417, assembly GCF_056397865.1. Classification (NCBI taxonomy): domain Bacteria; kingdom Bacillati; phylum Actinomycetota; class Actinomycetes; order Micrococcales; family Micrococcaceae; genus Arthrobacter; species Arthrobacter sp. 05L417. Next base: position 6,102 of record NZ_JBFTOG010000035.1, on the reverse strand, counting down.
ATTCCGGGGCTTTAGGGGGCGCATGGATGTCAGACATTTGCGCCGAAAATGGGCCGGAATGGCCCCGGAATTCAGACTCCGACTCTCAGTTTCGACGAATCTCGCGTAAAATCGAAACCCTGCCCAGAGCGGAGCAGCTGTATGTCGCAAGCAAATGATCTCCCTAGGAGAAACCCAAATGCCCACAGACCGAAGCATCACCGACTCTTCAGCAGGCGCTAGGAACGCCGCTGCAACGAGCAAGACCGCACCACGCGGTGCCTCAAAATTGAAACTTCCAACACGCCGTCGACTCAAGGTATCCGACGTCAACGTCGTTGACCAGCCCATGCTGAAAAAAGCACTCGGCGGCACGATCGTCGGCAACACCATGGAATGGTACGACGTCGGCGTGTTCGGCTACCTCATCACCACGATGGGGCCGGTCTTCCTGCCCGAGGCCGACAAGTCCGTGCAGACCCTGTTCCTGCTGGGAACATTCGCCGCGACCTTCGTGGCACGCCCCCTCGGCGGCGTCGTCTTCGGCTGGCTGGGTGACAAGGTGGGCCGCCAAAAGGTGCTCGCCACAACACTCTTGCTGATGGCGGCGAGCACCTTCGCCGTCGGACTCCTGCCCGGATACGCACAAATCGGCATCTGGGCAGCCGCATTGCTCGTCATCCTGAAACTCATCCAGGGCTTCTCGACGGGCGGCGAGTACGCCGGCGCCACCACGTTCGTGAGCGAATACGCTCCCGACAAGCGCCGCGGCTTCTTCGCGAGCTTCCTGGACATGGGCTCGTACATCGGCTTCGCCCTTGGCGCGGCGCTCGTGTCCATCCTGCAGCTCACCATCGGCCAATCGGCCATGGAGGACTGGGGCTGGCGCTTGCCGTTCCTCATCGCGGGTCCGCTCGGCGTCATCGCCGTATACTTCCGTAGCAAGATCGAGGAATCACCCCAGTTCCAGGCCACCTTAGATGCCCAGGAAGCCCTCGCCGCGGACGCCGCAGCGGGCGACGCCGCAGTGGCCAAGGGCCCTATCGGCATCGTCAAGGCTTACTGGCGCCAGATCATCCTCGCCATGATCCTTGCCGCAGCCGCCAACACGGTGGGCTATATGCTGACTTCCTACATGCCCACGTACCTGACCGACTCCAAGGGCTACGACCCCGTTCACGGCACGCTCCTGACCATCCCCGTGTTGGTCGTTATGTCAGTCTGCATCCCGCTGACGGGCAAGCTCTCCGACCGGATCGGCCGCCGGCCCGTACTGTGGATCGGCGCGGTCAGCACCGTCGTGTTCGCCGTCCCGGCCTTCCTGCTGATCGGCATCGGCGACATTTGGTCCACGCTTGCCGGTTTGGCCCTGATCGCCTTCCCGGTCACGTTCTATATAGCCAACCTCGCCTCCGCGCTTCCGGCGCTGTTCCCGACGTCGAGCCGTTACGGGGGAATGGGCATCGCCTACAACTTCTCCGTAGCGATCTTCGGCGGCACCACGCCGTTCATTGTCGCCGCCTTGATCCAGGGCACCGGCAACGACATGATGCCTGCGTATTACCTCATGGGCACGTCCGTGGTTGGCGCGATCGCGATCTACTTCCTGCGTGAATCCGCGCAACGACCGCTCCCGGGCTCCATGCCGAGCGTGGACACCCAGGCCGAGGCTCACGAGCTCGTGGCAACCCAGGACACCAACCCGTTGATCGACCTGGACGAAATGCCGTTCGACGACGGCACGCCCGTAGCAGCGGAGCCGGACCGGGACCCCGTCCCGGCCTAGGGTTTGTCCTTTACGCCTTGCGGTCGGCTTTCTGCTCTTGCATCCGCTTTGCCTCTGCCTGGATCTTCGGGCCGTAGCCGCCGTTCAGTGCGGTGTCCCGGATGTGGGTGGCTTTCGCGACCCGGTCGCCGTCGGCCGCATCCTTCAGCGCTTTCAGGTCCGCCTGCAGCGCGGCTGGAAGCTTTGCGGCCAGCTTCGGGCGCTTGTCCAGGATGAACGTGGCGATCTTCGCGGCGCGCTGGCCGTAGTTGGGCTTGCTGCTGTCACCGTTTATGAAGAACCTCAGGCCGGCCGCGAGCGGATGCCGCCCGAGAGCCGTTTTGGCCGCGACGGAAGCCGTCGCGGCCAACGCCTCGGGCTGGGAGCTGGCTGCCGCCGTCGTGCTTGGTGCATTGGCCGAGGTGGCTGCGTTTGCGGCAAGCATCCCACCGCCCAGCAGGAGGCCTGCTGCCAAAACACCGACGACGGCGGTGCGGGCCTTGGTGCGCTTGCGGCCCTCAGCGGGGGTACTGGAGCTCGGGGTGGTCTTGTTCATGATCCGTGTCCTTTGTTCCGGCCGGCGGTCGATCCGCCAGCGCTCTTCACCACACTCTGGTCCGGCCGCATGAGCTGACTGTTCGGCCAATGTTCGAGGAATGTAAAACCGTCGCCACCGGCCGACAACGAGGCTCCAAGGGCTCCCTCCTTGCTGTTGAATGGACGCATGGAAGACAGCCGCGGATTGGTGCTGATTGCCGAGGATGAGCAGGCAATTGCCGATATCCAGCGCCTCTATCTGGGCCGCGCGGGTTTCGGGGTGCACGTTGAGCGGGACGGGATTTCCGCGCTGGCACAGATCAGGCGGCTCAGACCGGTCGCAGTGATTCTCGACGTCGGCCTGCCCGGTATGGACGGGATCGAGCTCTGCAGGCAACTGCGGCAAGCAGAGGACTGGACGCCGGTACTGTTCGTCACTGCCCGCGATGAGGAGGTGGACCGCGTCCTTGGCCTGGAATTGGGCGCGGACGACTATCTCACCAAGCCGTTTTCGCCCTCCGAACTGGTCGCCCGGGTGAAGGCGGTCCTGCGCCGGACCGAAGGAACCCCACGGTCCAGACCATTGGTGCTGGGCAGCGTCGAACTGGACCCGCTGAACCGGACAGTACGCGCAGGTGCCGAAGACCTCACGCTGACCGCCACCGAATTCGACCTCCTCGCGTATCTCATGGCCCAGCCCGGCAGGGTCTTTTCCCGTGAGCAACTCCTGTCCGCCGTGTGGGGGCAGGCCAGTTATGCCGCCGGACGGACCGTGGATGTGCACATCGCGCAACTCCGCGCGAAGCTCGGCGGGCACTCCCCTATCGCGACGAGCCGCGGCGTCGGCTATTCGGCCTCAGCTCCCCAAACATCCGGGCCCCGCCCCGGCGCCGGGGGAGCCACGTGAGGCGCTGGTTCGGCACACTGGCCGGGCGCACGACGGCGGTGATCGCCGCCGTCGCGACTGTCGCCGTCGTGCTCGCCGGCCTTCTGGCCGCGCAACTGGTCAACGCCACGGCGGTGGACGAAGCCAAGAAGTACCTCGCGGTCGAGGCCGATTCCTTGAGCAAGCAGTCAAGCCTTGGAAGCCTGCAGGACCTGCGCGCGGATCTGCTCACGCACGGCGCGAGGCTCGCGCAAATCAGCACCGACGGCCGCGTAACAGGCGGCGGGGCGAGGCTCGTGGATGCGAAGACCGTGGCGGATGTATTGGCCGGAAAGCCGGTATCCAGGACGGTGGACGGTCCGCAGAACACTGTGGTCCTCGAGGCCCGGCCCTTGGCGGCCGGCGGAGGCGTGGTGCTGGCGCAGCCCGTGTCCGAAATCCGCGCGGCCGCCGCTCCCCTGTTGAGCCGCATGCTGATTGCCCTCGCCGTCTGCCTCGTGTTCGCCATCGTGGCCGGCGGCCTGTTGGCGCAATGGCTGAGCCGCCCGCTGGTGCGCACGGCATACTCGGCCCATCGGCTCGCAGCCGGAGAACGATCCGTGACCGTGGCACCCGGCGGACCGGCCGAAGTGGTGGAGGTTTCACAGGCGCTGGAGGCCCTCGATGCAGCGCTCCGGACCAGCGAGGGCCGCCAACGCGAGTTCCTGCTCTCCATTTCGCATGAAATCCGGACACCCCTGACCGCGCTGCGCGGCTACGCCGAGGCGCTTGCCGATGGCGTGGTCAGCGGAGACGACGTGAGCGGGGTCGGACGGACGCTCGTTGTCGAAACCAACCGTCTGGACCGTTTTGTCCGCGATCTCCTGGAATTGGCACGGCTTGAGTCCGATGATTTCCGGGTGGAACTGCAGCCCGTGGACGCATCCCTGATCCTGCGCGAGAGTTGGCAGGCCTGGCAGGCGGTGTGCATCCAGAACGGCATAGTTGGACGGCTCGAACTGCCTCTTGGGCCGTTGCCGGTCAGCAGCGATGGCCAGCGGCTGCGCCAAGTGGTGGACGGTTTGCTGGAAAACGCCTTGCGCGTGACACCTGAAGGCTCTCCCGTTGTGCTCGCCGCGTACCTTTCCGGCAGCGCGCTCACTGTGGAAGTGCGGGACGGCGGGCCTGGCCTCACGGAGGCGGATGCTGCCGTCGCGTTTGAACGCGGCGCGCTCTTTGCCAGATACAGCGGACAAAGGCCTGTTGGAAGCGGGCTGGGTTTGTCCATCGCCGCAAGGATCGTGCAGCGGATGGGTGGCCGCATCAGTGTGCGCGCTGCGCCTGAGGGTGGCGCGGCATTTGTGGTGGAGTTGCCAGCCATTCCGGCGGACTCCCGGCAAAAGTAGACTCTGCGCATGGCTGATGTTCCAGTGGGTTCGCTGCACCACGTAGAGATCTGGGTGCCTCACATCGCGCGGGCGCAGGAAGAGTGGGGCTGGCTGCTGACCGAATTGGGCTACGAACAATTCCAGGAGTGGCCCGAGGGCTGCAGTTGGAAACTCGGAGGCACGTACATCGTGATCGAACAGTCCACGGCGCTCACGGGAAGCACTCACCGGCGGACGGAGCCCGGGCTCAACCACCTCGCCTTCCATGCGGGGACGAGGGAGAACGTGGACCGGCTCCGGGAGCTCGGCGCGGACTCAGGCTGGTACGAGATGTTCGAGAGCAAATATCCCCACGCCGGCGGGGCCGACCACTACGCCGCCTATCTGGTGAATACCGACGGATACGAGGTAGAGCTAGTGGCGGGGTAGCTTTCTCGGCGGGGAGGGGACCGACGTTCGGCCGATTTCCGGGTTTTTCGGCGGGCAGGTGTTCTTTGACCTATTAATGTCAGACCCCCCTGGAATGCTTTGGTTATGGCCGGGAACCGGGGAACACAGCTGATCGGCTCGAGCGCGCCGTCCGGCGGCGCGGGTCCGGATACTGCTGTCCCGTGCGTCCAAATAGAGGAAATACTCGGCGCCGTGAGCTCACTCCGGCCCGGCTCCGACAGCACCGAACTGATAAACCAGTTGCGTGCCCTGGAGGATTTGAAGTCCGCGGCCGCCGCTGCCCAGGCCCGGATCGCCGTCGCGTTCGATGCCGCCCAGCGCAGCGCCGACGCGGCGGCAGGTGTGCCCGCCGAGGAACACGGCCGCGGGGTCGGAGCTCAAATTGCGTTGGCCCGGCGGGAATCCCCGGCCCGCGGATCACGGCTGTTCGGCTTGGCGAAGGCGCTGGTGACCGAAATGCCGCACACCCTCGCCGCCCTGGACACCGGCCAGTTCACCGAATGGCGGGCGACCCTGCTCGTGAAGGAAACAGCCTGCCTGTCCGCCGAGGACCGCTGCGCGGTGGACGAGGAACTGGCCGCCGACACCGGAACCTTCGACGGGGTGGGGGACAAGGCCATCATCGCGGCGGCCCGGGCCGCGGCTTACCGGCGGGACCCCCGTTCCGTGACCCAGCGCGCCAGCCACGCCGCCACCGAACGCCACGTGAGCCTGCGGCCCGCGCCTGACACCATGACCTACCTGACCGCACTGCTTCCCGTCGCCCAGGGCGTGGCCGTTCACGCGGCCCTGACCCGGCACGCAGACACCCTCCGCAATACAGGGGACACACGCACCCGGGGACAGATCATGGCCGACGCCCTGGTCGAACGCACCACCGGCACCCCTGGCGGTATTTCACGGGTGGAAGTCCAGCTCGTCATGACCGACCGGACCCTTCTCCAGGGCGACAGCGAACCCGCCCGCCTGCCCGGCTACGGCATCGTCCCCGCCGCTTGGGCACGCACACTCCTCACCGGGAACCACGGCCAGGCCGGTCCCGGCCAACCCGCGAACCGGACCTTCAAGGTCTGGCTCCGGCGCCTTTACACCGCCCCCGGAACCGGAGAACTTGTCGC
>NZ_JBFTOG010000034.1:0-65531 GCF_056397865.1 Arthrobacter sp. 05L417 | reverse complement strand
AAGCCTCCATGGCCGAGCTCAAAGCCATGAACACCACGACGACCGAACCAGTAAAAGAAGGGATTTTGCTCCCCGAACTCACTGCAGCATAATCAGATCACTGACCCGCACGGTGTCGAGAAAACTCCACCACTCAGCGGGACGCAACCGAGCCGCCAATCCAGGCACAACTGATCAACTATGCATCAACCCGGCCTATCAGCGCTCCATCGCGTTCGAAAGAGACTCCAAAATGCTCCCAACTCGTGCGATATAAGCGTTCAAGCTAAAGGTTTCACGCCAAAACTCACGTATTGATTCCTCTTGCCCAAGCATAGTGTGGGCCAGTGACCGCAACTGAGGCAGGATTGGCTGATCTCGATCGCACGCGACGACAGCCTGCCCAAATACATATTCCGACATCCCACGACTGGAAGTTACGGCAATGGGGACCCCGCTCTCAAGAGATCCAACCATGACCATGTGCCCAGCAGCCCTTGTTCCGTCTCGCAGCGGCAGGAATGTCACGGATGCAGTACTCAATAGCGCCCCAAAATCCGACTGACTCAAGTGCCCGGGTCTTTTCACAACACTTTCACCCGAGATGGTCTCGCTGGGGCCCTCCCCTGTGGCTAGCACGAGTTCCACCGGATCCTCGCTCAGCAACACTTCTTCTTGAAGCGCACGAATTATTTGTGGATCCCGGTCTGACGACCCGCCGACGAATATCTTAAGTCTCGAATCAATATCTTGCTTCGCGGGGTATCGGAATGTATTTCCGTAGAGAACGGCTGTCGCAGTTCCTCCCGCAGCGTTCCATGGGCCAACTTCTGATTGCGACAATGTGATTACCGGAGCACCGCCTATCAATCGCCGCAATACCCTCCAGCTTCGGCTCGCTGGCTCGGCGTAAATACCAGTGACCACGAAATCGCGTCGACCAGTGAGTCGAAGTGCCGCACCGATCCACGGGTTGTTGGCCAAGTATGGCCCCCTCATGGTTGGGCGAAGTGTCCTTATCGCAAGCAGGAGAGAGTCCAGACCGATTCCCAGTACCCGAGATCCGAGCCGTTTGCCCATAGGCGCTGTTGAATGCTGTCGAAATATACGACCTATGTGGGGACTTTCAAGCCATGCGCGGTCAGTGTCTGGGTGAGCTGGACCGAGTGCAAGCAGCGTATAGGTTGCCATGTTCTAGACACCCCTCGCCGAATCCACTGCTGGGTATATCCAGCTTTTCCACTCCGAAACGGTAGCAAAAAACAGCTCGTTGGCTGCCTTCTCCACCTCCGACTGCCCCTGTCCCGCTGCGTGCCGAACGGCCGTTGGCCAAGAAGTTTCGTCGAAATCTTTCCCGTCTGAAGAGTCTCTTACCAGGAGCTCGGAATCCGCACCATACAAAGACGACAAGCTGGTTTCCGAACGGCCAACAACAGGGGTACCACGTTCCAGCGCCCGAATGGCGATTCCGCTTTGGTAAAACCGTCTGTAAGGAATGACAATCGCGGCGCTGGTTTCAATCAATGTATCCAGTTCTGACTCAGATACAAAGCGCGGGTCCACGTCCCAGCCGTCGACAGATGGCCATCCTCGGCCGACAATTTCAAGATCGAATTCTGTATGAAGATGACGGGCCAGAACTCCCAAGACATCCAGGTCCCTGTCACGCTTGTACTGGCCCAAGACGCGAACCTTGCGGCGGCCTACTACGCCGGCATCCTCCCCGAAATTTCGATTTGCCGGGCGCATCATCGGATGAGCAAGCACCTGCAACCTGCTCGCAAAGCCGAAATCAAGCATACTTTCATGGGCAGCTTGGCTGTGGACAATGATTTCGGGAAGCTTCGAAACCTTTTGCACTACGGTCGCAATCGCGCGGCCAGTTCCAATAGCCCTAACTAGCGGCTTTGGATCGTGATACACAATCGCGGAAGCCTTACCACAAATTGCGCCAACCAACAGGAGATCGAGGAAGCCCAGAACGGGCCACGTGACCAGCATCTTTGAACCGGGTGCAGCGTTTTGGCGCCGAGCCGCAGCATTCAAAAGTCTCAAATATCCGACCAACCACTGAAAGCGACTGCGCCCCGAGACTGATGGTTCCTCGATCGAAAATGTCTCCACCGCTGCCCCGGTTTCCTCCAGTGTTTTCGCGAGCGCATCCGTGTAGTGAGCGAGAGCTCCTCCAAGTGGATTCACTATCACAACCCTCGTCACTTCGCCTGCGGACCGACCCTTTGCTAGTTTGATCCCGGCTCTCCAGCCGGAAATCAGTTGGCCCCATTCTGAAGTCCCTCGACGCCGGATGATGTCTCTTGCAATCGATCTGGCGATTATGAATGGCGCAGAAATTTGACGCCTAATCGACGTTCCGTTCTTGGCATGAAAAAGCTGAATGTTTCTTGTCTGGTAGTAAGGCGGAACGCCTCCTGAGCTCTGCCAGACTACTGCGGTCGGCTCTATGAAAATCCGCCAGCCTTCTCGCCGGAGAGCCAACTGGTGATCTGTTTCCTCCATATACAAGAAGTATTCTTCATCGATCGGGCGCTTCTCAATGACGTCCCTACGGAACATCAAGAAGGCGCCATCGAGCCAGGAAACAGGACCGGATTTGGCATCACTCAATTGAGTCCTTGATGCCTTGTGGGCAAGGTGACGTGGAAGGCCGAGAACCCGGGACAATGTCCCACCAAGCGACCAAACGATTTCAGAGTCATCTCCCGTGACCAAAGCCGGACCAACGACGGCGATTCGTTCATCCCCACCGAGCGCGGCTTCAAGCCTACGAACGGCGCCAGTCTCCGGTCGGGCTTCGTGGGTCGAAACCAAGAGATACTCGGTCGCGCCCGTATTACGGGTGTGCCAGGAGACACCAAAATTAACCGCGGCTCCGTAGCCGTGATTCGAACAAAAGACTACGTGGACGCCATCCGGCAACAGGGATTTCACCTTTTCCCTCTGATGGTCCTCTTCACTGTTGTCAACCACAACTATCCTTGAGGGTTCGACGCCTTCAGCTATTAGGCGTTCCGTGGTTTCCCCCACTGTGTCATAGCTTCGATGATGAACAACGACGGCTGCAACATTAGAAAGTGTCATTTCAATTAACCTCCGCGGAGCCAGGGGTCTTGGCCGCATGGAGCCAAGAATCAGCCATAATTCGTCCTGGTAAGGATGGAAGAACATCTACAACAGCTTGTCGATCGAGCGGAGACTTTAACGCAGCTGTGATCGCGCGAGGCAAAATTTCTGCAAGCCTCGGCTCGGGAATCACGACATGGCCGTGCTCTAGCAGCCAGGTCGCCAGCCCCGTCTCGTCCGTGGTAACGACTGTGGTCCCAAGGGAAAGTGCTTCCACAATCGGCAGTCCGATTTGTTCTCTCCACCGTCCTGCACGTCGCGACGGGGCAATGAGAATCGATGCCCGGCCGAGATGGGAAAGGGTATCTTCGTGCGGAACAAGCCCAAGATACACTCGGCTCGTCGGACGATCCTCACACCACTGCCTAACTATGCTTTCAAGCTCCCCACGGCCAACCACAGTGATAATCGCGTCAGGCAGGTCGGATTCCACAGAAGGCCATGCCTCCATGAGGTCCCTGATACCCTTTCTGTCATCCAGCTCGCCAACGAAAATCGCTTGGTTGGCGCCCCGTCGCAAATAACCGCCATCGTGCCCCGAAAGCGCTTTTGCAGGCAGTTCCTCTATAAGTTTATTGGGAATGGAGCGAACTCCCCTAAGAGAATAATAGAGCTCCTGCGATGCGTAACTGCCAAATACTATTCGATCAATCGAAGCGCGAATAGCCGCTCCGGCCAGTAATCGAAACAGACGCTGCAATACAAAAACGGGTCGATCTCGAATGGACGTCAAAGCAGCGAGATCATTATTTTCTATTGCGTAGGTTACGGTGATTCTGCGATTCCTCCGGAAAAGCCCGAATAACTTCCAAACAAATATCAGGATGAGATTCTTTGCGGCAAATCGAAGCCAAAGCGGTTCGGGAACCTCCAGAATCGTCGCTTTCGAAATCGCCAGAATCATTGCGCATGTAAGAAAATTCACCTTGACGAACGACTCTCGGAGCGAAGTCGCGCCCAAGTCATACTTCTCATCGAAGTAGAGAGTGAGGGCCGGTGTCATCAAACTTGATCTTTTTACTTGCGCGGCTCGCAACTCAGGGCGAATTCGAATGCTGTCGTACTTGCTCGTGGCCAGCCGAGACATCAGCTCTCTATCAACTCTTGATTTCATTGCAGCACATCAGTCTGCTGACGGTTTCTGAACGCCAACCAGAGAGTTCGCCGCTGATTCCTCCAGGCTCTTGAACCCAGCGGACGCCGCCCGTGGGTTTTGGCCTTCAACCAAGCTCCGCTCATAGGCGGAGCAAACGTCGGGCCAATTGTAGTACCTCTCAGCGCGCTCCCTGTTGGCCAGCCCAGCTCTGGTTCGTTTTGCAGGATCTGCCAAGAGGTCCCGAATTGCTTCCTCAATGGCGGAAGGCTCCGGAAGTACCAAGAACTCTTCTGAACCTAAAACTTCTTCATTGTATGGGGTTCGGCGCGCTATAACGGGAGCGCCGCACGCCATTGCCTGCACAAGCGCCGGATTTGTTCCCCCTACGCTGTGCCCGTGGAAGTAGGCCCCTGAATGCTGCCATAACGACATAAGCTTCAGATCGTCACTGACGTGACCCATCCACGTAACGTTTGCATTGCCAGTGCTGAGTGCGGCGGCTGCGTTGTCCAGGTCCCCGCCGTATCCAGAGGATCCGACAATTACCACCGGATGGTCTTGAGCGATTCGTTCGGCAGCTTCAAAAAATTCCAAGACAGTATTTTCAGGAACAAATCGGGCCACGATCAGTACATATCCCCCGGAGGTCAGTCCCTCGACGACGTCAAGGTGATGATAAGGCTCGCCTCCATACGGAATGAATACACTATCGCGCCCAAATTCAGCCCGCCAGCGACGCTGAATCTCCAGCGAATCGCTGACCAAAATCGTGCCAAAGCGAGCCGTAAATTTTGCACCGAGCTTGAACACAAGCTTAGCGAGCCGCCCCCATTTGGCTCTTTCCCACTCGATTCCATCTACGTTCACAACCGAGGGTATGCCTCGCATTTTTAGAAGCGGAAGCCAGAATCCATTGGCCACGTTCATTACCAGAGCTATGTCCGGTTTCTTGAACAACGCATGAACAACCGAACTGAAGCCGAACGTAAGCGTGCTTAAGGACTTGCTCTCGAGTCCAAATGTTTCTGTCGTGCGAACACGATGGTCCCTGGTGGGATCCTTCTCGTTTGTCGCCCCTGCGCGGCCGTATACGTTGACATCCCAGCCGGAGTCCGCAAGGAACGGGGCCAGTTTTCTCACCGCCGTCTCAAAGCCCCCGTAGTAACTCGGATAGCCTCGAGTGCCGATTATTGCTACCGATTTGGTCATACAAACACCCCCATTTTATGTCCTGATACATCGATGTTTCCGGCTGATTCCGATTCACCTGCCGGGGACGATTCATCACACAGCTTTGCAGGATCCGTGTTGCCCGGCGCAACGGTGGAGGGTCCCTACCTCTGTTGTCTCAAACTTTGTGTTTCAGGCAAGTAAATCTCGCCAACGGCGATGAGTCCGTTCGGATTCCGCAGCGCGGTCCCACGGTCGATGCTAACCTGCCGGAGGACGTGACAGGAACTGAATGGGGCATGTGAAACCGTTGGCCGGAACTAACTAGCCGGTAGTGTTTCGCGCCCTCTATTGTTCTTGTTCAGGTCCGTGGTGTTGGCCGCTACGCCGCATCCGGCCGCTTTTGACGGATCGAGTTCGAACCCTGCGGACGTGGGACAGGTTAAGAATCTTCACGTATTGCCGAGAGCAATCGCGCCTCTAATTCGCAACATTAGAGCTGCCCCCTTCGGTGGCTGTATCCTGAGCCCGGGGATTCCCGAAAACTGAAAACGACTAGATACTGGGGATGCTAGTGGGGGCGGTTTCTGATTGGCGGGTGCGAACAGCCCGCACTCTAAGAGTGGTTGACGCTTTCGTCATCGTTTGGGCCGTGGCTGGTGCCTACAGCATCAGGTTCGGGTTGGACTCTGGCTTTGCAGTTTCCGGACAAGATTCCAGCTACGTCTGGCTATCTATACTCCTGGCCGTCACATGGTGGCTCATGCTTGGAGCCTGGGGGACTCGGCAAAGCCGAATTCTCGGCTCGGGCCCCGACGAGTACAAGCGAGTAGCGGCCGCGTCTCTTTGGTTGTTCGGTTTTGTTGCGATCTTCTCGTATGTTTTCCGTGTAGAAACAGCCCGCGGATACGTCGGAATCGCTCTGCCGGCTGGCCTTGTTGGACTGCTGCTAGCACGCTGGCTTCTTCGCCAACACCTAAGCATCCACCGTCAAAAGGGACGGCGCATGTCCCGGCTATTGCTCTTGGGAGGTCCAGGCGCAGTCGCCCACTTGGCAGCCACCTTGAGGCGCGAAAAACATGCGGGCTACATGCCCGTTGCCCTCTATACCCCAGGGTCTCACGACCCGTCTGCTGAGCTTGCGAGCGTTGGACTGCCCGTGCTCGGCCATATACCGGATACCGACGCGATTCTTGCGGCAATCGGACAATGCGACGCAGATGCTATCGCTGTTTCGGCTGGCGTCCAGCTTCACCCGCAAACGCTGCGTCACCTCGGGTGGGAACTAGCCGATCGAAACGTCGGACTCATCATGGCCCCCGCTCTCACGGACATCGCCGGGCCCCGCATCCACACCCGACAAGTGGCGGGACTGCCTCTTATCCACGTGACCACACCTACACTTGAGGCTGGCCAGCGCGTCGCTAAACGGCTCTTCGACGTCGCTGTCTCAGCCGGGCTGATAGTGCTGTCCTCACCCCTGTTGGCGGTCCTCGCCCTGCTCGTGAAGCTCGACAGCCCTGGCCCAATTCTTTTCCGGCAAGAACGGGTGGGTTTCGAGGGCAACCGCTTCAAAATGCTCAAGTTTCGATCCATGGTGGTCGATGCAGAGGCGAGGCTCTCCGAACTCGCCGACCGAAACGAAGGGAACGGGCTCCTCTTCAAGATCAAAAACGATCCACGCATCACCCGGACTGGTGGCTTCCTCCGCAGATACAGCTTGGATGAACTTCCTCAGCTGTTCAATGTCCTTTCCGGCTCCATGAGCCTGGTGGGCCCGCGGCCTCCCCTGCCAAAAGAGGTCGATGCTTACGAACATGACGTTCGCCGTCGATTGCTGGTCAAGCCAGGGGTGACGGGGCTCTGGCAGGTGAGTGGAAGGTCCAACCTTTCGTGGCAGGACTCCATTCGTTTGGACCTCTACTATGTGGAAAATTGGTCACTGGCCGGAGATCTGGTCATCCTACTCCGCACTGCCCAGGCCGTCTTCGGCAGCCATGGCGCCTACTAACTACCTAACGTAGAAAACGACCTCTCGGGGAAGGCAACACAATGCGCATTTCAGTGATCGGCTGCGGCTACCTTGGTGCCGTACATGCAGCTTGCATGGCCAAGCTTGGCCACGAAGTGGTTGGAATCGACGTGGATGAGCGGAAAATCAGTGAACTCTCCGCCGCCCGTGCCCCGTTCTTCGAACCCGGTTTGGATGAACTGCTCAACGAGGTCCAAGAAACAGGACGCTTGTCATTCACAACCGACATGTCCAACGCCGCGGGGAGCAGCGTCCACTTCATCTGCGTTGGAACTCCTCAGAAAAAGGGCGAAAACGGCGCGGATCTCCGCTTTGTGGATGCAGCAATAGAGGCGCTCCTCCCCCACGTCCGTGCCGGTGACATTGTGGTGGGCAAGTCCACGGTTCCGGTCGGAACAGCTGCCCGTCTGGCTGATGTTTTGGCCCAAAGTGAACCCAGCGCCCACCTCGTGTGGAACCCCGAATTTTTGCGCGAGGGCCACGCCATCAAGGACACCTTGTCCCCGGACCGCTTGGTGTACGGCGTAGCAGATGGTTCAGAGGATCACGTGGCGGTCTCAGTCTTGGACGAGGTCTACGCTAATGCCCTCTCGGCTGGCACACCTCGATTGGTCACCGACCAGCCGACCGCCGAGCTGGTTAAGACTGCGGCAAACTCCTTCCTGGCTACCAAAATCTCCTTTATCAACGCTATGGCAGAACTCTGTGAGGCGTCCGGAGCAGACGTCACGCGTCTCGCAGACGCCATTGGCATGGATGACAGGATCGGCCGCAAATTCCTCAATGCCGGAATTGGGTTTGGCGGAGGATGCCTCCCCAAGGACATACGGGCCTTCATGGCCAGAGCCGGCGAACTTGGCGCCGATCAAGCCTTGACCTTCCTCCGGGAAGTGGATTCCATCAATATGCGCCGCCGTACCCGGGTTGTCGAGCTCACGCGCGAACTCTGCGGAGGAAGCCTCCTAGGACACCGCATCACGGTTCTCGGGGCCGCCTTCAAGCCCGAAAGCGACGACGTTCGGGACTCGCCGGCGCTTAGCATCGCCGCCCAACTCCAGCTCCAAGGTGCCGTCGTTACGGTCACTGACCCGAAAGCCCTGCAAAACGCGGCCAAACGTTTCCCTGAGCTGCAATACGAACCGCATCTGGACAAAGCTATCGCCGGAGCCGATACACTGCTCTTGCTCACCGAATGGCAGCAATACAAAGAACTCGATCCCTTTGAAGTGAGCAACGGCGTCGCCGGGCTCCGGATTCTCGACGGACGAAACGTTCTGGATGCCGCCAAATGGCGTGCCGCCGGTTGGCACTATCGCGGACTCGGAAGGCCATAAAGCGTGACCGACACTAAACAACCCGAAAGTATCCCGGACGAAAACGAGCTGCGCAGGGACACAAGGAAAGCCGTCCCAACCAGGCGCCGGCGCCGTCTTGTGAAAGTCGGAATAAGTCTCGCGGTGCTTTTGGTGGTCGCTGGGGCAGCCGTCCTATGGCTAGGCGCTAAGGCTTCAACCATCAAATCCGAGCTGGAAGCATCAACTCAATTGGTACCCAGGCTCAAGGAGAGCATCCTTGAGAATCGTCCGGCAGATGCAACCTCGGCAGCGAACGATCTGCGGCGCCACACTGCCGCCGCGCGGGACGCCACTTCCGATCCCCTCTGGTCCCTAGCCTCGGCCACTCCATGGCTCGGCGCGAATTTCTCCGCCACTTCGGAAATAGCCCGCTCAGCTGACGACGTGGCCACGCTGGGCGTCACTCCCCTGGTGAATGTGTATGACTCTCTCAACTGGGACAAACTGATGCCCAGCGGCAGCGGCACCGACCTTGAACCGATTCGAAAGGCCGCGCCCTCCGTCATTTCCGCCGCGCACGCCGTGCGCGCGTCAGCCGAGCGGCTGAACGGGATCGACGCAAGCAGCCTATTGCCACAAATTGCCGGACCACTAACACAAGCCAGGCAACAACTTAGCTCCATTGTGGACGAGTTGGACACGGCGTCCGACGCAGCAGGCTTGGCCCCGGGCATGTTGGGCTCCGATAAGCCGCGGCACTATTTGCTGCTTATCCAGAACAACGCCGAAGTTCGCGCCACTGGAGGAATTCCCGGCGCCTTGGCCGTACTCACCGCGGACAAAGGCAAGGTCAGTCTCTCCGGCGAGAGCAGCGCCACTGAGCTTGGAGCGTTCAAGCCTCCGGTACCCGTTGATGCCGAGCAGCAACGCATCTACACGGACCGCATGGGCACCTTCATGCAGGACGTCAACTTCACCCCGGACTTCCCCACCGCTGCCACCACTGCGTTGCAGATGTGGGAACAAAAAAAGGGTGAACGTCTGGACGGAGCGATTTCGATCGACCCCGTAGCTCTGGGCTACATCTTGGACGCCACGGGACCCGTTACGCTTCAAGATCCACAGATACAGGCTATGACCGCGGGGAAACTACCGACCCAGCTCTCCGGCAAGAACGTCGTGAAAACCCTGCTCTCTGATGTGTACGCCCAAATCCAGGAACCGAAGATGCAAGACGTGTACTTCGCAGCGGTGGCCAGGGAAATCTTCGGTGCCTTTTCCTCCGGCAAAGGCGAAGCCAAAAGCCTCCTGGCGGGCATCGGAAAAGGCGTAGAAGAGCGCCGAGTGCTCCTCTGGTCGGCGGACAGCGGGGAACAAACCGTCCTTGGCAAATACGCTCTCAGTGGCTCCATCTCCGGACCCAGCGTTCCGGCCGCACAGTTTGGCGCCTACTTCAACGACGGCACGGGCGCGAAAATGGATTACTACGTGAAACGAACCGTTCAGCTTATCCAGCAATGCACGGCTGCCGATGGTTACGGAACCTTCAAGGTCCGGATCACCAGCACCAACACTGCACCGACTGATGCCGCGACCTCGTTGCCGAATTACGTAACCGCCGGAGGAGCCTACGGCATCCCCGCCGGCTCGGTTCAAACGAATGTGATCACCTACGGGCCAGCCCAGGCCAACGTTGAAACTGCAACCCAGGATGGGAAAAACGTCCCATTCGGCGCGCAACGCCACGACGACCGGCCAGTTGGCACTCTCTCGGTTCGTCTGGCGCCTGGGCAGAGCAGCACCGTGGAATTCACTTTCGGGAAAATCGTCCAGCACAGCCAGCCCGAAGTGGTGGTGACTCCCACCGTCCAATCCGTGGACAACGTAATACTCCCGACTCAATCGGAAACCTGTGGAGCCGCAAGATAGACGGGGTGTTAACCCTTTGTAACGGGTTTGGATTTACTTTGCCGTCAGCACCCTTAGGATGATAGCTTCTCTGTTGGGTGGGTCTCAGATTTCAGTTCACGTGTTCGTGGTGGATGAAATCACGTCATCACAATGAATTACGTATCAGGTCTCAAGTACGTACCAAGGTCTCAGGGGGACAAAATGAAGAAAACTCTTTCAGCGCTCGCACTTGCGGGCACCATCGCACTTGCCGCCTCGGCTCCAGCAATGGCCGTCGATTACCCGGCACCGGTTCCGGGCACGGTTTCTAGCGCAACTGTAACGGTAGGCGGAACCGTCGTATTCTCCGGAGGCGGCTTCACGCCCGGCGAAACCATCACCATCACAATCACATTTACTGCCGCTCCCCAGGGCGCAGCAGCACCTGGCACTAGTGGCGGCCTCGCCTTGGCCGTACCCGGCGCCCTTCACCTGGCACCCACCACGGTGACGGCCGTTGCAAACAGCTCCGGCGCTTTCTCCACCGACGTCACGCTGACCGCCGCAGGCACCTACCAGCTGACCGCCGTCGGCGCGACCTCCGGACACACCGTCACCTCAACTGTGGTGGCAGCAGGAGTCAGCGGTGCGGGACTCGCAAACACCGGCGGCGCAGGACTGGCCAACACGGGCGGTACCGGATTGGCTAACACCGGCGTTGACTCCAGCCTGATCCTTTGGGGTCTAGTTGGTGCTGGCGCTCTCGTAGCCGGCACGGCCTCCGTAGTGGTGGTTCGCCGCCGCGCAAAAAACGAAACCGTAGCCGCGGCCTAAACGCAAAATAAAGGGAGGGGTTGTTTCCGGTGATCCGGAAACAACCCCTCCCTGTTTTTGGGTACTGTAATTTATGAACATGGGGAGACATTGGCGACGCCGCAAGAGGCTGAGCTTCAGAGTGGAGTTGCCCGCGATTCCACGAATTCCAGCCGTCCCGAGGCGGGCCTGGCCGACGATATTTCTGATCCTGCTGGCCGTGGTTTCTTTCGGTATGGCTGCTTTCGTGCTGTTGCGAGACTCGTGAAATCGGGCTCCTTCCAGAAATCGCTTGCCCGAATTGGACTACTCCGCTGGATTCTTCTGGGCTATTTCGTAGTACTCGCATTCATCGCTTTTTGGCCGACGCCAGTGGACAAGCCGGCAGCAGGCGACCTTTCAGTCCTCTTGGATTTGCTCCACCGAAACGGCATACCCGAATGGATCGACTACGGATTTGTCGAGGCCTCGTCCAACGTACTCCTCTTTGCACCTGCAGGGCTTCTTCTTGCGCTCACGCTTCGGCGCAAGCGATGGTGGCAGCTCCTGGCGCTCGGTACGGCAGTATCAGGGACGGTGGAGCTCGGCCAGTTGCTGTTGCTGCCACAGCGCTTTTCAAGCCTCCAGGACATCCTCATGAATACCTTTGGAGCCGGCCTCGGACTGTTGCTTGCGACAGTGTTGAAACGGTTGCCGCTGAGCGCTGTCAGGCCTTGAATGAGCCCCGATGTCTGCCGTGTTAAGTTGTAAATCACAGGCGTCGCACGCGCCTGCCAGCTAGTGAAAGAGCTACACCTTTGGAATCAACCCAACCCATTCGGATACTGACCGTTTGCACCGGCAACATCTGCCGCTCCCCCGTAGCCGAACGTTTGCTCCAGGCAGGCCTGGACCAGGTTCTCCCCGGCGGCTTCGAAGTGCGCAGCGCCGGCACCCGCGCGATGGTGGGAAGTCCCATCCAACCGCTGTCTGCCGACATCATCCGCACGTACGGCGGCACACCGGATGATTTTGCCGCCCGGCAACTCACCCAGAAAATCCTCAGGCAGGCGGATCTGGTGCTCACCATGGCGTCCCACCACCGCGGCGAAGTGCTGCAACTGGATGCCTCGCTGCTCAAGAGGACCTTCACCATCCGCGAGTTCGCACGGATGGTGACGGCCCTTGAAGAACGAGGCGACGCACCGGCGTCGGGCTCTGATTTCACCCAACTATGGCGAGAACTGCCGGCACGGGCATCCTCAGTGCGTCACCTCGTCCTCGCGGCAAAATCCTCAGACAACGACGTCGCTGACCCCTACAAGCAGGGTGCTGAAGCATACCTGCGGATGGAAGACGAGCTGGCTCCGGCCATCCTTAGGATTCTGCGCTACGCGCGGCTAAGCATGCAGCACTCCTAGTCCTAGCCGAGGAATCCCTTCATCCAGGACTTGAGGTCTTCACCGAATTCGGCCCGCTCGGACGCTAAGGTGATGACGGCTTTCAAGTAGCTGAGCTTGTCCCCTGTGTCGTAGCGACGGCCTCGGAAGACGACCCCGTAAACGCCCGCGCCTTCACCATCTCCCTCAGCGAGAGTTTGGAGGGCGTCGGTCAACTGGATCTCGCCACCGCGTCCGGGCCCGGTCTCCTCAAGGACATCGAACACGGCCGGGTGCAGTACATAGCGTCCAATGACAGCCAAGTTTGATGGCGCCTCCTCGACAGAAGGCTTCTCCACAAGGCTGTTGACCCGGACGTAGTCCTCGCCCGCGATGGGCGTAATGTCAGCGCAGCCATACGCGCTGATCTGTGACGGGTCCACTTCGATGAGGGCGATAACCGAACCGCCGGTCTTCGCATGGACGTCGATCATGGTTGACAGGAGCTCATCGTTCTCGTCAATAAGGTCGTCCCCCAAAAGCACGGCAAACGCTTCGTCACCCACGTGCTGCTTGGCGCACAACACGGCATGGCCCAAACCCTTCGGTTCGCCCTGCCGCACGTAGTGGATTGGCCCAAGCTCGGAGGCATGCCTCACTGCGTCCAGTCGGGTTTCGTCGCCCTTCAGCTCCAACGTGCGTTCGAGATCAGGTGCACGGTCGAAATGGTTTTCAAGAGCGCGCTTATTGCGGCCTGTGATCATGAGCAAGTCGCTGAGGCCCGCCTTCACGGCCTCCTCAACCACATATTGGATGGCCGGTTGATCCACTACCGGCAACATTTCCTTCGGCATCGCCTTGGTGGCAGGCAAGAAGCGCGTGCCCAATCCGGCGGCCGGAATAACTGCTTTACGAACTAATCTCCCCATAGACATAGGCAAATCCTACGAACGGATTATGAAAAGCGCTAATCCCTGAGGCAAGATTTCTGGCTCTCGGGTCAAGAAGTCTCTGGCTGCGTGCCCTTGCGCACCCGGTGCTCGCTCAGGATGGACAGGCAGTTGAAGGCGTTGATGCCGATGCACGTCATGCACAGCACGCTGATCTGTGCCTCGGCACGCCAGCTGATTACCTAACGCTCCCAGGCGAAGCATCCTTACTCACAGTGAGACGTCTGCGCACCACTCAATTTGCTCAGTTTTGGCACTCAATTTAGTCAGATTGGCACTCAATTCTGCGGAAATCCGTATCTAAAGGTGAAACGGCCGCTTAGGATCAGCACAGGACCGGCGCCGATCCTAATTCAAAGAGGAACATGCAACTCATCGCCTCGTCGCAGATATTCCGGAACATTTGGATGCTACGTCAGGCAAAGCATCGATGGCTCACAGCGGGTCGTGTTCGCGCGCCTTGGTCAATCGCCGAGTGAGAGTAGGGGTCAATTCATGGCAGCAAACAAAATCTTCATGCTACCGCTGTTGGCGGCTCCTGCGTGCTTCGCTTTCGCAGCAGTCGGAGGGAGCTTCGCGGTTGTCGGCTGGATAGGCGGACTACTGATGCTTGGGGCAGCCCTGTTCCTACGTACCCGTGAGTGGAAATCGGAAAGACAGGATGACTCAAATGAAAATCGTGCGTAGCTCTCAAGCCGCGCTAGTTGCCATATTCTGTGCGCTTGCAGTCGTTGCGGCATACCTTCTGCCACTGGTAGGGACATTCGACAAACAAGATACGACAGGGGGCGTATCCGTCGACGAAGGCGTCAGTGCGACAAGTATTTATCGGTCTACGACACCGAGCGTCCAGAAGACAGTCGCCGAGTTCGAGAAGACTTGGAAGCCACTCGGTGCTGGCGACGCCGAGAACTGGGGCGAGGCATTCCTAGACGCCAAACCGGTTCCTTCAGGGACGGGAAAGATAGTCCCAGCAACTCTCCGCGCATTCGCAAATGAGGATCTGGTCATGGTGCGTTCGGGATTGATTGGCTCCGGGGTTGTGGAACCTTCCGGTATCTCGTTGCTGTTCGACAAGACGACGCGCCAGCCCATTCAGAGGGTGGAAACAATATTCTTGCAGGGCGCCGGCGGCGGAACGGTAACGACCTGGATCGACGGAACGAAGGTGCTCGATCGATTCGTACCCGATCAGGTGCCCTTAGGAAAGAACGTTACGGTGGGATGGAACGAATTCACTGCCTGTCTTAACGGGGCTGGAGTGGCGTCCTGGGTGATTACTGCCATCACTATTGCATGCTCCGCCATCTGTGTGGGCAGCGCCGGCACAGGTTGCGTTCCGTGCCTCGTCGCCGCCGGTGGAATCACCGGGGGCGTCTTCTATTCTTGCGCTGCTCGGGGGCTTTTTTACTCCTGATGATTGTTTGTCGTACCCAAACGCAACTGCCCATGGCATGTCCTTACATTTAGATCGCAGACGCCGGCTTCGTTCCATTCTTTGGTTCGAAGCCGGCGTCGTGCGACTTCGCACGCTTCACGACGATGAACGCGCCTTGCGCACCGGGTGCTCGCTCAGGATGGACAGGCGGTTGAAGGCGTTGATGCCGATGCACGCCATGCACAGCACGCTGATCTGTTCCTCGGTGTAGACCTTCCGCGCGCGGGAAAACAGCTCGGCCGTGGGACGAGCTGTGCACATTCGCGTGATCTGTTCGGAAAGCTCAATCGCAACCTGTTCGGCCTCGTCGAAGAGCCCCACTTCGCCGTGCACCGACACCAGGGAAAGCCGCTGCTCGGTCTCGCCATAGCCAATGGCGCGGCGGTGATGCAGGTCCAGGCAGAAGGCGCAGCCGTTGATCTGCGAAGCCCGGTAGTTCACCAGCTCCAGGGTTCGGCGCGGGATCCCGGTCCTGTCCGCCTCCGCAGTGACCTGCCCCGCGTAGGCGGACAGTGCCTGATAAAGTCCAGGCTGTTGCTTGTCCAGATATCCTGCGAGCCTTGGGGTGTTTTCACTCATTCGTCGAGCCTATCGGAGAGATAAACCCGGCAAAGACCACACAAAGAAAAGAAGCGGCTGTGGGAACAGCGCAGGGGCGTGAGACGGTTGTTTCATGAGGATCGATGAGCGAATCGAACAGCACTATCCGGCGCTTGGCCCGCAGGAACAGCTCGCGGCAGATACCATCCTGAACCACTTGGGTGATCTCGCCGTCTACAACGCGGCCGAACTGGCGCGCCTGAGCGGAGTCTCCAAGGCAACCGTGAGCCGCTTGTTTCGCCGGCTCGGCTTTGCCGATTTCAATGAGGTCAAGGAGCACACCAGGGCACTGCGGTCCAGCGGTGTGCCGCTCGCCACCAGGGATTCCGACGGCGATCTGCCGACCCACGCGGCACTGGAACAGCGGAACCTTCAGCGTCTGTTCGAGTCCATTGACGAAACACGGCTGGGCGAAGTGGCCAATCTGCTTGCGGGAGCCCGGAAGGTATTGCTCATCGGCTTCCGAAACAGCTTTCCCCTCGCGCTCCATTTGCGGCAACAGCTCCTCCAATGCCGCGACGGCGTCGGGCTAGCTCCGCAGCCGGGCCAAAGCGTGGGCGAAGAACTCGCAGGGCTCGGTCCCGCCGATGCTGTGGTGCTGCTGGGATTCCGCCGCCGTCCAGAAGCCTTCTCAAACGTCCTCAAAGCTGCTGCCGGAACAGGTGCGGCCACCATCCTGATTGGCGACGCCACCGGGCGCCGGATGGCCGGCGACGCCAAGGTGTGGATCGAGTGTCCCGTGGAAGGCACTGGAGCCTTCGACAGTTATGCTGCGCCCATGAGCCTCCTGAGTGTCCTTGCCAACGCGGTACTTGCGGCCACCGGAAGACCAGGGACCAAACGCATCAGTGAAATCACAGGCCTTTTCGACTCGCTCGGAGAGGTCGAAAAGCTTCGGTAGATCCGACTCTCGGACGGCCAGAAACCATCCTCAGACCACGAGTGCGCCAACATTAAAACAGATGTTTCAAAGTTCCGACAGTTTAATACATTCGTTTCAGGCCGGAAACAATGCTCCCCTACGTTGGTAGGGTCCCTTGAATTTCGGCCGCGGACTTCTGGTTCCGCATGAGGATTGGCTTCGCCATGAAACTCGACATCAACGCTGCGCAGGCAGTCGCCATCAAGAAACCGCTGTACAAATCCCTGTTCTTCCAGATCTTTGTCGCCGTCGTCGCCGGGATCCTGATCGGGTATCTCTGGCCGTCGATCGGCGCAGGACTACGCCCGCTCGGTGACGGGTTCATCCAGCTCATCAAGATGATCATCGCGCCGCTGATCTTCCTGGTGATCGTCACGGGGATCGCGGCCGTTGGCGATGTCAAAGCCGTGGGCCGAGTGGGAGTCAAGGCGCTCTTGTACTTCACCGGGGCCACGTTGTTTGCCCTGGCCTTCGGCCTCGTGGTCGCGAACATCGTCCAGCCCGGTGCGGGGCTGAACATCGATCCGAGCACCCTGAGCCAGGACGCCCTGAAGGCGAAGACCGGCACCGCGCCGCCCAGCGACGCCGGACAATTCATCCTGGGCATCATCCCGACGAGCGTGATCGGCGCCTTCGCCAGCAACAACCTCCTCCAGGTCCTTTGCTTCTCTGTCTTCTTCGGCGCCGCAATTGTGGTGATCGGCAAGGACCGCTGTGCCCCTGTCATGAAGGTCCTGGACACCATCCTGGAGGTCTTCTTCAAGATCATGGGCTGGGTCATGCGCCTGGCACCGATCGGCGCCTTCGGTGCCATGGCGTTCATCATTGGCCAGTATGGACTGAGCACGTTGGGCACCTATGCCCTGCTCATCGTGGCCTGCTACG
This sequence comes from Arthrobacter sp. 05L417, assembly GCF_056397865.1. Lineage (NCBI taxonomy): Bacteria > Bacillati > Actinomycetota > Actinomycetes > Micrococcales > Micrococcaceae > Arthrobacter > Arthrobacter sp. 05L417. Next base: position 47,962 of record NZ_JBFTOG010000034.1, on the reverse strand, counting down.
GTGCGGCGATCGTGTTCATTGGCCTGCTGTTCCTGATCGCCTGGGGCTTGGTCCGGGTCCCGCTGTGGCAGTTCATCAAATACACGCGCGAGGAGTTCCTCCTGGCTCTGGGCACCGCGTCCACTGAGTCGGTCCTGCCGCGGATCATGACCAAGCTGACGGACGCCGGCTGCTCCCGTTCCACCGCCGGCCTGGTGGTCCCCACCGGCTACTCCTTCAATCTGGACGGTGCGGCCATCTACTTGTCGATCTCGCTATTGTTCCTTGCACAGGCCTTCGGCCACCACCTGGATCTCGGGCAGCAACTGGCCGCCCTGGGCATCCTGATGCTCACCTCAAAGGGCATGGCAGGTGTCCCCGGTTCGGCCTTTCTCGCACTCTCCGCCACCGCAGGCGCCTTGGGCATCTTCCCTGTTGCCGGCGTCGCACTCCTCCTGGGAGCCGACCGCCTCATGGACTCCATGCGCGTCGTGGTGAACCTGCTCGGCAACTGCGTTGCGACGTTCGTCGTCGCCAAATGGGAGGGGCAGTTCGACCGCGAAGCCATGCTACGTGCTTTCAACGGAGAGAAAACCGTAGCTGAAGGCGGCCCGATCAATGCCGGGAACCTTGCTGTGCAGGCTGCAGGGACCCGCAGTTAGATGGCCAGTTCATTTCACCCCGAAGTCGCCATTCCACAAGCCCAGCTCCCAAAAGACCGGGCCATGGTCAAGGACGCATATACCGTCATACCTAAGGGCGTCCTTAAAGACACAGTCACCAGCAATCTCCCCGGCTGGGAGAACACACGGTCCTGGATCATCGCACGCCCCATCGAAGGTTTCGCGACAAGGTTCTCCCAGTTGATCGTCGAGGTGGGACCCGGCGGCGGTTCGCGGAAGCCCGAGCCGGAAGCCGCCGTCGAGGGGGTCCTCTTCCTGACAAGGGGATGGCTTACCCTGGCGCTTGACGGAGAACTGCATATCTTGGAGGAAGGCAGTTACGCGTATATCGCCGCAGGGGCCGCCTGGTCCGTAAGGAACGATTCGGACGGGATCACAAATTTCCACTGGATCCGTAAGGCCTACGAACCGGCGGATGGCTATACGGCCACGTCCTTTGTTACCCGCGATCAGGATGTGGAGCCCAGCCAGATGCAAGGCACCAACGGCAGTTGGGCCACCACTCGATTCGTGGATCCCGACGACCTCGCGCATGACATGCACGTGAACATCGTGACCTTCGAGCCTGGCACTTCCATCCCGTTCTCTGGAACACCAGCCATGGAACATGGGTTGTTCGTCCTCGAAGGCAACGGCGTCTATCTGCTCAACGACGACTGGGTGAAGGTCGAGGCCGGCGACTTCATGTGGCTGCGCGCATTCTGTCCGCAGGTCTGCTACGCAGGTGGCCCGGGCAAGTTCCGTTACCTGCTCTACACCGACGCAAATCGCCAGATCCGCCTCACGTAAGCGTCCGGGGGGCGCTGTCGGATTGTGTCCGAGCCGCTGTGCAGGGCGGACCCGCAGTCAGTGCTTGTCATGCAGGAGCAGTCCTTCGGCGTCCACCATCCGCTGCTCCTTGTCGAGGTCGAGGCTACGGCAGAGGACGAGGTAAAGGATCCCGGCAACGGGGAGTCCGACGAAGATTGAGTAGTCGACGCTTCCCAGCCCTTGGGCGATCGAGCCCACGAACGGGGCCGTGACCATGAACGGGATCATGGCCGCGATGCCGACGAGGTATGCCGTGGTGCCGCGCCAGCCCCATCGACCGTAGATCCCGTCGGGGTTGAAGATTTCGCCGATGACGTACTTGCCCTTGCGCACGAAGAAGAAGTCGACCAGGTTAATGGCGGTCCACGGCGTGAAGACATACGCGATGAAGATCAACACATTGCCGTAGAAGGCGTTGAAACTGTCGATCCCGACCACTTGCGAGATGCCGAACACCAGCACGAACATCAGCCCAATCGTGATGGCCCGGAGCTTCAGGGTCGGTTTGACGGGCCGGAACGAGTCCAGGATCGAGATCATCGTGAGGCTGCCGCCGTACTGGTTGATGCCCATGACCGAGAGCACCCCGACCAGCAGGGCCGCGATCACGATCCAGCCAAAGACGGGCCCGCCGAAGTTCACCGCGGCGGCAAGGAACCCGGTCACCGGGTCGGCGCCTGGCGACGCAGCCGCCATGATCGCACCGAGCACAAATACCCAGATCCCGGAGATCGCGCTCGGCAGGTAGGTCCACCAGAAGGCCGCCTTGACGCCGATCGACGCGGGAAGGTAGCGGGAGTAATCAGACACGTAGGGCGCCCAGCCGAGTTGGAATCCGGCCATGATAACGAAGACGGTCAAGAAGGCCGGGCCGTTGAATTCCCCGAGGTCGAAGGCTCCCGCCGGGAGCGCCCCATTGGTCAGGGCCGCTACGGTGAGGATTCCCATGAGGCCGAGCAGCGGAAAGGTCAGCCACTTGTTGACCTTGTGGATCCAGTCGTAGCCGAAGAGGGCCAGCACGGCGGCGAGGACGGCAGCGATCGTAAAACCGATTCGAGGCGGCACCGCGAAGAGCAGATTCGTCGCAGAGCCGGACAGCAGCGCGTCGCTCGTGTTGAAGGCGACATAGTTGACCAAGGCGGCGATGAAGACAGTGATGGCTGCACCGATGTATCCGAACTGAGGACGCGATTGCACCAGTTGCGGAAGCCCGAGCTGGGGGCCCTGCGCACTGTGGAAAGCCATGAAAAAAGTGCCGAAGAGAGAGCCAAGCACGGTTGCTACGATCGTCCACATCAATCCGGCTCCCGCGGCAAGCGCGGCCGTTCCGGTCGCCATCGCCGTCAGGTTGACGTTTCCGACAAACCAGATCGCCCCGACGCCGCGCAGCTTACCGTGCCGCTCGTTGTTCGGGACCCAATCAATCGATCTCTTCTCCATTGCCCTCGCAGCGCGGGGAGCTGTCGACGCGGTCTCAGGCATGGGCGTGGCAGTGCCCGGCTGTGACTTCACAGGGACCGGAGCGCCGGCCGGTGGATCTTGGTTTGCAGTTTGACTCACGATAGGGCCTTTCGTGGGAAGCAGATTCCTGCGCGTGATGAAGGGGATGCCTCCGTTGGCAAGAGCTCGAAGGAGACGGATATCACAAAATGAACGGGATTCATTTAGTATGAACGGGAGGTCTCCGGAGCGCAAGCAAAAACGAAAACGTTACAACCCGGCGGAACGAAAAGCCGCTATTTGACGCAGGGAATGGCGCCGCCTTGGAGGGCCCCGGTCGAATCCGCATAGACGTTGCTTGCAGGTGCTGACGGAGCTGCCGGTGCTGCACCCCCAGAGGTGGGTGCCGCAGAGGCTGCGGCTGCCGCCGGCGGGGTGGCCCGCCGCCGTCGCGGTCGCCGTCGTCGTCGGTGCGGGAGCCGGCGGGACCGGGGTGAGAAGTTCCTTGACAGTGGCCTGAACTTGGTTGATGTCCACGGTGTTGATGGAGGCGCCATCCGGGGACGTTCCGAAGCCGGTGATCGGCAGGGTGGAGAAGGAGATGTTGCCCCCGGTCAGGGACGTGGCCTGCTGGGCAAGCTGGATCAGGTTCAACTCCGAATCCACCACGATGTTCTTGCTCACCGCATCCAGGACACCCTGCATTTTCCCGATATCGGTGAAGGTCCCGGCGTCCTTGAGCTGGTGGGAGACCGAAACGATGAAGGCCTGCTGACGGCGCTCGCGGTCCAGGTCCGAGAAGAGGTACGTCGGATCGGACGTGTCCCGGCGCTGCCGCACGAAGGCCATCGCCTGTTTGGCATTGATCTGCTGCATGCCTGCTTTGAAGTCGGCCCCGGAGAAGGTGTCCTGGGTGGCCTTGTTGACGCACACGGTAATGGGCGCGATGGCCTGGGCCGTTTCGTAGAACGCGGCCATGGTGACTTCGAGGAAGTGGTCGATGTGGACGCTGCCCAGGAACTTGGTCACGGTAGCTATTTCGGCCTTGCGTCCGGCGTCGCGGGCCGCCTGGTACGTCGTGTCGTCGTCGGGCTTTCCCGCGTTGATCAAGGAGGTCTTCTCTGCCGCGAACCCGTAGCCGTACGCCTCTTTGATTTTGGCTTTGAAGGGGCCGCTTCCGGGTATGCCGTCGACCTGGACGTAGTCATCCCGGGGAATGGAAATCCCCGCGGCCTTGGAACCGTCCGCGGGGATGTGGATGAGCATCAGCACATTGGAGTTGTACCCGCCGATATTCTCATCCCCCGCGTGCAAGGCGTCATACATCTCGGGTGGAAGAGGCTTGCCCTTCTCGTCGACCCTCGTGTCCAGTCCCATGATCAGGATGTTCGTGTCCTGGCCCAGCTTCGGCACCGCCGCGGGCAGCGTTTTCATATCCTTGAGGACATCCGAGCGGTGGACGTTGTTGTTGACCGCAACCGCCGTCGCGCCCACATAGGTGACAGCGGTGGCGGCCAAAGCCACGGCGGCTGCGACCGCCGTGGCCGAGATCAGAATGATGGATTTCCGCCGGGATTTGCGGCGCATATGGCGAGGGCCTTGAGACCTTGTGTGGGGCCCATCATTCATGAAGTTCTCCTGTCCCCGCCGGCGTTGGCGTGGTGGCTGGACTCGCGGCGCCACCAGAGCGAAAGCAGATTGTAATCGGCCATCCGCGCAATGATCCCGACGACGCGGGGCTTTGTTTCCTCCTCTAGCGGCGCTTGAGCATGACCGCGACCGCGGTCCCGTTGCACACTGCGACGGCGAGAACTCCGAGTCCGGTCACGGCCTGACCACGCCACCCCTCCCATGGTGCGGCAGTCGGCAGAAGCAGCACCGCAGCGATCGCGGCCAGCACGAGCGCCGCAATGTTGACGGCGAGCCGCATCCGGCGTCCCGAAGGCCCCGGTGCGGCCCCGTTCTCCCGCGTCCGCGGGAGGGGGCGGCGCCAGTCGTCGGCTATTAACCGGGGTACCCGCCTCACGTACGCGAAGACGTGCACTGCGAGGGTGGCAAGCCAGACCAGGAAGCTGACTACGTGGACCCGGATCAGGATCTCGGGGGCAGGGCCGGTGATGGCCAAGGCGATGCCGCTGCCGATTAGCGCGATCGTCGAGACGACGAGCACCGGAGCCATCACGCGCAGCAGCAGCCGGGGCGGACCCTTGCGGCGGTACGCTGGATCCCCCGAGTAGTAGCGAATGAATCGCCACCCGGTGCTGGCCGTCTTGGCAACGACCGGGCCCGCCAGGAGCACGCCGACGAAGAAGTGCGCCACGATCAGGCTGCCCAAGGTCGGAACGGTGGCGATCTCCGCCACCGACAGAACCAGAACCACGGCCCCTATCAGTGCGGTCAGGCGCTCATTGCCGACGACGCCGGAGGACTCACCTCGCGCTCTTTCTGTCACGCTTTCACGTCCTGGCGGGAGAACACGACGGCGCTCACCACGACGAAGCCGACAATCCACAGGAGTGCTGCTCCCAGTGCCGCCGGATAGCCTTGGGGAGGGGTCGGGCCAACCAGGGGCACGGTGGTCCCCCCGATGGTGTTGAACACCCGGCCTGGGAACCACTGGGTTACCTGCGGCAACACCACCGCGATGATGCCTTCGACCACCAGGATGAGCAGGATGGTTTTCCCCTGGCCGGCCAAACGGCGCAGCATCTCGCGTATCTCGATGATGCCGAGGGGATCAAGGCCATTGGCTGGCTCGTCGAGAATGAGCAGATCCGGATCGGGCGGCAGGGCCATCGCCACCCCAGGGCGCTGCTTCATGCCCAGCGAATACGTTCCGACCCGATCACGCGCCCGATCGGAAAGTCCCACCACTTCCAGCAGTTCGCTCACGCGGGAACCGGGATGCCCTCCAAGGCGGGCGAGCACCTCCAGATTGGTCCGCCCGGAGAGGCCCGGATAGAACGCCGGCGCTTCGACCAGGGCTCCGACGCGCGGCAGGTAGCGCTCGAATTCGGTGAGAGAGTGGCCCAGAACCGTGGGGCTGCCCGCATCTTGTCGCACCAGCCCCAAGAGCAGGCGAATGGTGGTCGTCTTTCCTGCCCCATTGGGACCGATAAAACCTGCGATGGCTCCCGCAGGGACGCGCATGGTCAGGCCATCGACGGCGGTATGCCTGCCAAAATGCTTGCTCAGGCCGCGTGTTTCAATTGCGAAAACTCCTGCGGGATCAGAAGAGAGGGGCATAAGAAAGAATGTATCTTGAGGTACCGAAGGGATGTGTCATGGAAACGAAACCGGCTGGAACAACCCTGCTCGACCGGACATTTCGCGTGAGCCTCATCCTGAAAGGCCTCGACGGCGTCCTGGAACTGATCGGCGGCATTCTTCTTCTGTTGGTGACTCCCCGGCAAATCGGTGATCTGGTCCGGGTCCTCACCCAGCACGAGCTCGCCCAAGACCCGCACGACTTCCTGGCGAACAGCTTGGTGCACTTGAGCTCCAACCTCTCAGGTTCGGCGACGTTGTTCGGCGCGATCTACCTATTGCTGCACGGCCTGGTGAAAATCGTCCTGGTCTGGGCCGTCCTGAAGGACAAGCTCTGGGCCTACCCGTGGATGATCGCATTCCTGCTGGTCTTCATCCTTTACCAGGGTTACCGGATCGCCGTTGCCTTCTCTTGGGGGCTTGTCCTCCTCACAGCCTTCGACATTTTCATCGTCTGGATCACCGGGCGTGAGTACCGCATCCACCGGGCACGGAATCAGCAGCCCTCCCCCACATCCCGGCCAGCGGGCTGAAACGAGTACGGACCCTGAGCTAGACAAGTAGTTACCACTCAGGCGCTGCGCGGTCCCGGTCCCTACCCTCAAACCATGATCACCCTGATGCATGGAGGCCCATGGCGGCCAGAGCAGCCGAAGCGGCCACCGAAAGATGTTCTGCAAGACGCGGCGTGGACCATGTTGTCCATCACCGTGGGCCTCGTCCTGATCCCGGCAATTGCCATTGATGAAGCAGGACGCGCTCTTTTCCCAGGGAGAAGGCGCGACCCTGAGGCAGAGTTCGGCCCGTACATTACTTAGGTTCGGCTGCACGGCTTAGTACGGGCCACGGCTTAGTACGGACCACGGCTTCCCGGGCAGGGAGCCCGGATACACCCCAGTCCGATTGGGCCCTGGCCGTGCGTCGGGGAACAGCCATGCCTCGGGCCGCAGGCAGGCTGCCGAGCAGCAACAGGGTCAGCGCGACGACGCCGACGGCGGTGCGTCCGCCGTCGTGGAAAGCGAACGCGGCGATCGTGAGAGGGCTACTGGCGACCATCGCGCACGCCGCCCAAAGCGGAATAGCGGCCGCCCGGTACCTGGGCCATCGCGCTGGCGAGATCGTCCAAGGCGGCCAAAGCCGAGAATGGCAGCCAGCCCACCACACCAAGCAACCCACCGATCGTGGCGAGCCACGAGGCGGATGTGCTTGCCATTCCGCCTGCCCCGAAGCCGCGAGTCCGTCTTAGCGGTAGGCGTCGCGGCGATGCGCGATCGAGACGATCTCGATCAGGACAACGTCCTCCACGATCCGGTAGATGACGCGGTACTCTCCCCGTCTGGCCGAATACAAGGGGAATAGCGGCTCCTGCAACTGCTTGCCCACACGTTGAGGGTTCTCACTCAGGGCGCCGGTGATGAACTCAAAGGCAGCAGCTGCAACCTTCTCCGGCAGGTCATCGGTTAGAGCCCGTTTCGCCGACTTGGAGAATCTGACCTCATAACGAGGGCTCACGCCCCGTGCTTGGTCGTGCGCATGTCCGCCTTGACCTCGTCGATGCTGAAGGTTTGTCCGCCAGCCAGTTCTCTCAGCCCCTTTCCAATATCCCTGACGAGTTTCGCGTCGGACAATACCGCCACCGTTTCGATCATGGCGTCATAATCGTCGGCGCCCAGGAGGACCGCGGCACGTGCGCCGTTTCGAGTGATTTCGAATCGTTCATGGGTGGACGATGCCTGTTCCACGATCCGCGAGAAGTGTGATCGAGCCTCTGCAACTGGAAGGGTTGTCATGTACAGAATTCTAGCGCCTCCCTACCCCCTGAAGACCGGTGCCCGCTTCTCCTGGAACGCCCGTGGAAATTGCCGGGAAGCTTCGTCAATTTAGACCCAGGTACCCTGGTTGCACACTCAGCCTCTTGATGAACGCCGCCATCGCATCCCGGTGGACAGGCTCGCTCGGTTTGAAGGATCCGTCGGCATAGCCGGTTGAAATGCGGCACGAGGCCATCCACTGGATCTCGTTGTGGAATGAACCGCCGACGGGGTTGTCGGTGAAAACGGGGATTTCGGCCGGCGCCTCCGCCAGCGGAAAAGCGCAGCCGACACCGCCGGCCATGCGGTACAGAAAAGCGGCCATGGCATCCCGATTGATGGCACCCAGTGGCTGGTACGTGCCGTCCGGATAACCGTTGGTGATTCCCTTCGACTTCAGCCAGGTGATCTCCTTGTAGAACGGGTCCGAAGTGGCTAGATCACGGAATGGCGACACCGCTGGTGGCGTGAACTCTGGCCTGCCGGCTGCCCGGTAAATAAACGCTGCCATGGCATCTCGATGGATCACGTCTAGTGGGCGGAAGGTACCATCAGGAAATCCGCCCGTGACACCTCTTGCAGCGAGCCACGAAATTTCGTCGAAGAACGCAGTGCCAGGTGCAACATCACCAAAGGACGGAGTCTGGACCAACGTCAGATTGACCCCGCCGACATCGGTCGACTGAGGCACATCAATGCTCGTGGCTGAACCGGTGCCGGTCCCGTCGCTGTACCACTGGTCAACGAGCCCAGTGGTGCCGGCTTCGAACCTGATCCGATACTTCCCTTCGTACAGGCCCGTAATCTGAAATGACCCGTCGGGTGATATCGATCCCCTGCCTTCGACGTTGTTGTCTTCCCTCCGTGCCGAAACCTTGAGACCGTCGGTGCTGACGCCAGGCGGCAGTGTCACCTTGCCGGAAATGCTGGATGACTTGAGCATGGTGACATCGATCCCGGTGAGCTTTTCCGACCCGGCAATGTTAAGCAGCGTGAAACCCGTGGATCCTCCACCCAAATGGTAGGAGGTTTGTTCAAGGGCCTCATTCGTACGGAAGTTTATGATGTATGTTCCGGGAGCCAAACCCCTGATCTCGTAGTTCCCTTGAGCATCGGCGTGTGAAAACAGCTGAGTGGCCGGGGTGTAGCCCCAGAAGGCTTCTGCCAAGACCTTGCTGACCAAGAATCCTTCAGGAACGGACACCCTTCCCGAAACCGTAGCTCCCAAGGGCACGACGACATCGATTCCGGTGAGAACTTGGTTAGAGGGCACAGTCACCGTCTTTGCATTCTCTGACACTGCCCCGCCATACCAGGTGTCGTACCCCCCGCTTCTTCCACCGCCGACCCTGATCTTGTAAGTGCGCGTCGGCACGTTGACCATCGTGTAGGTTCCATCTGCTGCGGTCCAGGCGTGGCCCCATTCGGAGCCGTCGACAAGACCGATGGCCGAGACCGAGAGACGTTTGACGTCAACACCAGGAGCACCCGAAATGGTGCCGGTGATCGAGCCAGTGTCGGTGGTCGCCGCTTGGGCAGGGATCCCGACTGCAACGAGCGCCGCTACAAGGATGAAGGCGCTCAGATTGCGCCAGACATGACGAAAAGAAGACAACAAGCGCATGGTCTCCCCCAAATGACTCAAGCCAATTGCTGCATCTTAGCAACCAACCCTCAGCCGAAATGTTCTTCTAGTTTCCTACTTTTCTGCATGAAGGGGTTCGTTCGGCCTAAATTGATGCTCCTATAGCTGTCAATGGTCGTTGAGCCAGCTTTCGTAGCGTTGGTGAAAGGCGTCATCGCGTGTGAGTCCGCGTTCGAGCCGGGATAGGGCACTGGGCCAGGCGTGGAGGTTGTCGGCGGCGGTTTGCAGGGTGATGTTTTTGGCTTTTCTCAGTGCACGGAGGGCCCCGGCGTCCGGGGCCGGCTGCGGGTGGAGGAGCTGCTCGTAGATTTCGCGGGCGATGTAGCGTTTGAGGCAGCGCATGATTTCCTTGGTGTTTTTGCCTTCATGCCGTCGCCTGGCCACATAGTTTTTGGTCCGGGTGTCGCTCTTCATCCGGACCAGAGCGACGTGGTGGATGGCTTTGTTTGCCTGCCTGTCACCGCCCCGGCTGAGCCGGTGGCGGATGGTTTTCCCGGAAGACGCAGGGACAGGCGCGACGCCCACGAGGGAGGCGAATTTCGCTTCGGTGCCGATCCGTTCGGGGTTGTCTCCCACGGTGACGAGCAGCTGGCTCGCGACCTCGGTGCCCACACCGTGCAGGTCCCGGAGCATCGGGGCGTGGAGGGTGATGACCGCGTCAAGTTCGCCATCGATCAGGGCCAGTTCGTCATCCAGGTGGCGGTACCGGATCGCGAGGCGCTTGAGCACGATGGCGGTCGCGTATGCTGGCTCAACCGGGTTCCCGGCGGGTCTGCTCTTCTCCAGCGCGCTCATCAGCGCGGCACGGGCCAGGTCGCGGTATTTGGCCCGGATGGCCTCGGGCGCCGAGACGAGGATGCTTTTGATCTGGGTCATGACCGCAACCCTGGCACGCATCGCGGTTGTTCTCTCGGCCCGCAGGACCCGCAGGGATTCCACGGCCCCGTCCCGGGATTTCGGCGTCGCGACCCTGCTGCCGGAGAGCGCGGCTTCCGCGGCCTGGTAGGCATCCAACGGGTCTGATTTGCCCCGCAGCCGGCGCCCTTGCCGGTTCGGACGCATCACCTCCAGCACCTGGAGGCCCTCACGGCTCAGGACTCGTGAAAGCTCGGCCCCGTAGCTGCCGGTGCCTTCCACCCCGACGGCGGTGACCGGACCAAATCCGGTGATGAACTCCATGATCTTCCGATACCCGGAACCGACGGCCAGGAACTCCCGGTCCGCGAGATGCTCGCCGGTTTCGCTGATCACGGCGACGTGATGGGTATCGGCATGCGTATCGATCCCGGCGATGACTTTCCGACGTGGTTTTGCCATGATGAAACTGCCCTGACCTTTCCGTTGCGTGCGATGGAACATGGAGGTGGGCACGCCGGCCGGGTGGGCAGACAAGACAGTAATGGGACTCTTTGAGCAGGCTCCTATGAGGTCATGTCCACCCGGTCACCGCGCTTACTGCAGTTGTGCTGCGGCGGACAGATCAAAATGAAGACAAACCGCAAGGGCGTCAGTCGGACCCAGAGTCACACCGCAACACAACCAATTCCATCATTACTGTCAGACCCTCCTGAAATGCTTTGGTTATGGACGGCATTCGGAGAACCCCGGCAGTGGAGGATCTGATCGCTGCCGTGAAATCGATTCGGCCAGCCTCCGGCGGTTCCGGGTCAGTCGACGGCGGGGCACTGGCCGACAGCAAACTGCGGGACTGTGCCTTGCTGATCGACCAGTTGCGTGGGCTTGAGGACTTGAAGTCCGCGGCCGCTGCCGCGCAGGCGAGGATCGCTGTCGCGTTCGACGCCGTCCAGCGCAGCGCCGAGAAAGACCTGGGCGTCCCGGCCGAGGAGCAGGGACGCGGCGTCGCCGCCCAGATTGCCTTGGCCCGGCGGGAATCCCCCGCCCGCGGATCCCGGCTCCACGGCCTCGCCAAAGCGCTCGTCGCCGAAATGCCGCACACCCTCGCCGCCCTGGAAACCGGCCGGCTCAACGAATGGCGCGCAACCCTTTTGGTCAAGGAAACAGCCTGCCTGTCCGCCGAGAACCGCTGCGCGGTGGATGAGGAACTCGCCGCCGACACCGGAACCTTCGACGGCGCCGGAGACCGGACGATCATCTCCATCGCCCGGGCCGCGGCCTACCGTCGGGACCCCCGCTCGGTCACGCAACGCGCCAGCCACGCCGCCACCGAACGGCACGTGAGCCTGCGCCCGGCACCGGACACCATGACCTACCTGACCGCGCTGGTTCCCGTCGCCCAGGGCGTGGCCGTGCATGCGGCCCTGTCCCGGCACGCCGACACCCTCCGCAATACAGGGGACACACGCACCCGGGGCCAGATCATGGCCGACGCCTTGGTCGAACGCACCACCGGCACCCCCGGTGGCATCAGCGGGGTGGACATCCAGCTCGTCATGACCGACCGCACGCTCTTCCAGGGCGACAGCGAACCAGCCCGCCTCACCGGCTACGGCATCGTCCCGGCAGGTTGGGCAAGGGAACTGCTCTCAGCCGGCGAGTCTGAGGGCAGTCGAGAACTCAAGCTCTGGCTCCGGCGCCTCTACACCGCCCCCGGGACCGGGGACCTCGTCGCGGCCGATTCCCGGGCCCGGCTCTTCCCCGCCGGCTTGCGGCGCTTCATCCAAGCCCGTGACGACACCTGCCGGACACCATACTGCGACGCGCCCATCAGGCACTTTGACCATGTCGTTGCGTGGCAGGCCGGAGGACCCACCAGCCAGGCCAACGGGGCTGGGCTGTGCGAATCGTGCAACTACACCAAGGAACGCCGCGGCTGGACAGCCCGAACACGCCCCGGGACACGGCATGTCGTCGAAATCCGCACCCCCACAGGACACCACTACCAATCAACAGCCCCGCCCCTGCCTGGAACCGACCCACCCGATACGGCGCCACCGCATTCCAGACACCATCGGCGCAAACTACGCCACCAAGCCAAGGCGCTGAAATACGCCCATCTCACGGAACTCCAGGCCGCCTGAATCGCGAAAGGGTACCCCCTCACCGCACGACCCGCAGGGTGCGCACCTCGAATGGCCGCAGGCGCAGCTCGCCACCGAGGCGCGCCTCGTCAAGGGCGTCCTCGATGAGGCTCACCTCACGCACCTCGCGGTGCGGGAAGTCGACCGACAGCTCGCCGTTCGTGCGACGACCAAGCGACTCGTAGACGCGCACGATAAGGTCGCCCGAGCCATCGTCGGCGAGCTTCACGCCGGAAACGACGATCCCTTCGCCCTGCACCGAAACCAGTGGCGCGACGTCGTGACCGCCGCGGACTACGGTACCCGGAGCGTTCAGCTCGATGCCCGCGCGGGTGGCCTCGGCAGGACCAGCACCGATCACCATGCCGATCGTGATGACGTGCCGTCCGTGGTCGGCCTCGGGGTCAGGGAAGCGCGGTGCCCGAAGCAGCGAGAGCCGCGCGGTGGTCGTCACGGAATCGTCCGCCACTTCGCGGGAGGTGTCGTAGCCGTAGATCGAGTCGTTCACCAGGGCGACGCCGAAGTCGGCCTCGCGCACCAGCACGAAGCGGTGCATCGACGTCTCGAACTTCGCCGCCTCCCAGCTCGTGTTCGTGTGCGTGACGCGCGACTGATAGCCGAACTGGGTCTCGGCCTCAGAGTGTGCCGCCTGCACGTCGAGCGGGAACGCGAGCTTGAGCAGCTTCTCGGTCTCGTTCCAGTCGATGTCATTGACGATATGCAACGTCCGCGAGCCGGGCGACAGGGTGATCGTCTGGGTGATGGTCGACTTGGAGAACGTGCGATCGATGACCACCTCGGCGCCCGTCCTGGTCAGCCGGGAGCAGATGCTGGTGACATCGCGCAGCTCGGTGACGCTGTTGCGGTAATAGCGGTCAATATCCCAGGCGTCCCACATGTTCGGGAAGTCCTGGTGCAGCTGCAGCAAGTTCGCCGCGCGACCATCGGCGACGGCGTCGCGCCCAGTCCCGAGGTCGACCGCAGAGACGATGAGTCCCTCGTCGGAGATGCGCACACGCACGAGCGCATTCTCCAGCACGATGCCCTCGCCTGAATCGTCTAGCGTGACCCGGTCATCCGAGGCGACGGCCAAGGTGGCGCCGAGCGGCACCGGACCGGCGACCGACGTCGGCGAGAATACAAGCTCCCGGTCTCCCTCGCCGGCGAGCGAGCGGCGCGCGGCATCCGAGATCGCCCGAGCCCTGTCGATCACGTCTTCGAGGACGGCCACCGCCTCGCGGTGCACCCAGGCGATGGACGTACCGGGAAGGATGTCGTGGAACTCATGCAGCAGCACCTGCTGCCACAGCTCATCGAGTTCAGCCTGCGGGTACGCGTTCCCGGCACGGACTGCATCCGTTGCCGCCCACAGCTCGGCCTCAACGAGTGCGTGCTCAGCCCTGCGGTGACGCGACTTGGTGCCGTGCTGGCTGGTGAGGGTGCCGCGGTGCAACTCGAGGTACAGCTCGCCAACCCAGACGGCCGGGTGCGGCAGCTCGGCCTTGGCGGCGTCGAAGAAAACGTCGGGGTGTTCCCAGACCACTTGGGCGCTTCCCTCAAGGTTCTGCAAGCGTCGGGCGCGGCCCGTCATCTCGCGGGTGGTGCCGCCCCCGCCGTCGCCCCAGCCCACGGGCGCGATCGACCGGGAGCTGACCCGGTTCTCTTTGAACTGGCGCGACGCCTTGGCGACCTCCATCCCGCTCAGCTGCGAGTTGTAAGTGTCCATCGACGGGAAGTGCGTGAACATCTGCGAGGCATCGATGCCCTCCCACAGGAACGTGTGGTGCGGGAAGACGTTCTGCTGGTTCCAGGAGATCTTCTGCGTGAAGAACCACTCGAAGCCGGCGCGGCGCATGAGCTGCGGCAGCGCGGGCGAGTAGCCGAAACTGTCGGGCAACCAGACGCCCTTCGAGCGGAAACCGAACTCCCGTTCGAAGAACCGCTGACCGTGCGAGAACTGCCGCACCAGCGACTCACCCGTCGGCATCACCGTATCGGACTCGACCCACATGCCGCCGAGAGGCAGGAAGCGACCCTCGGCCACAGCGGCCTTCACCCGTTCGAACACCTCGGGACGGTGCTCCTTGAGCCACGCGTATTGCTGCGCGCTGGACATACCGAACTGGAACTCCGGCTGCTCTTCCAGCAGCGCCACCATCGAGGACGAGGTGCGGGCGACCTTGCGGATCGTCTCGCGCACGGGCCACAGCCAGGCCGAGTCGATGTGGGCGTGGCCGATGGCCGAGATGCGATGGGCGCTCGCCTCGGCGGGAGCCGCGAGCACGACGGCGAGCTTCGCGCGGGCGTCCGCAGCGGTCGCGGCGATGCGCTGGAGGTCGAGCGCATCGAGGGCATCATCCATGGCCTGCAGGATGCGCATGCGCCGCGGCGAGGTGTCCGGAAGTTCGGCCTGCAGCTCGAACAGCACGTCGAGGTCGAGGGAGAGCTCGAAGACTTCCTTCTCGAAAACGACGAGATCCATCCGTCGTGCGCGGTAGAGCGGCTCCGCAGACGAAGTGAGGATGTCGCCCTCGTGCGTCGGGAGGAACGGATGGTAGTCGAGCAGCACGGGGTTGGATGCCGCTTCGAGGTACAGCTCTACCGGCTCGTCGCCGTCGGCCGCCTCAGCGATCGGCACCCACTGATTGCGCGGGTTGATGCTCTTCACCGGGGTGCCGTCGGCACGATACACGAGTCCCTCGCATTGGAAGCCCGTCATGTTGACGTCGAACCCGAGGTCAACGACGGCTTCGACCGTGCGCCCTGCCCATTCGGCCGGCACGCGGCCGGTGAGCCGGAACCAGGTGGTGCCCCAGGCGGGACCCCATGGCGCTCCGACGCACCACGGCGCGTAGTCGAGCGCGAGCCCGTCAGCGGGGCTGATCGGCTCGCCGTCGAGCTCGTGGATCTCGACTGCCAGAGGCACGGATGCCGAGTGGATCGCCGGGAGGATGCGCTCCTCAAGGACGCGCTTGACGCGTCCGATGGTGAGCGAAGTGTCATCATGCATGGACTGTTCTCATCCCTTGACGCTTCCCTCCTCGACGCCCTTGAAGAACCACTTCTGCAAGACCGCGAAGAGCAGGATGATCGGCACGAGCGCGATCATCGTTCCCGCTGCGATCACGCGTGGATTCGCCGCGAAGTTGGAGCTGAGATATTGCATCCCGACGGTAAGCGTGTAGTTCGCGGGATCTGAAAGCACGACGAGCGGCCAGAGGAAGTCGTCCCACGCGCCGATGAACGCGAAGAGCGCGACGACCGAGACCATGCCCCGCACGTTCGGCCAGACGATGTGGCGCAGGCGCTGCATCGTGTTCGCGCCGTCGATGGTTGCAGCATCCAACGTGTCTGCCGGGATCATGCGGCACGCGGCCGTCATCAGCAGCACGTTGATCGCCCCGATCGCCCCGGGGAGGAACACACCCCAGAGCGTGTTCGCGAGCCCCAATGACTTCACCGTGAGGTATTGGCTGGTCAGGGTGACCTCGGCCGGGATCAGCAGCGTGGAGAAGAAGATCGCCAACACGACCCATTTGAAGCGGAACTTCATCGTGCCCAACGCGTAGCCGCCGAGTGTCGCGAACACGACGTTGGTGATCACTGTACCGACGCCGACGAGCAGGGAGTGCCAGGCATAGTCGACCACCGGAATCGTGCGGAACACCTCGGCGTAATTGTCGCGGGTGGGCGCCGCCGGGATCAGCGAGGGCGGGAAGTCGTAGATGTTCTCCGACGCCCCTTTGAGCGAGGTCGACATCTGCCAGACGAAGGGGAACACCATGAGCGCCAGCACGCCGAGAAGCATCGCGTACTTGCCGATCAGGCCGCCGAGCGATGGCTTCATGATGTCCGCCGAACCGCGGGTGCGGTAGGGATTCTCCCGCGGTGGCTTCACCGTTGCGCTCGTCTGCGTCGCAGTCATCTCCGGGCCTCCTGAACCGTCGCCTCGCGCTTGATCTTCGCTGCCTTGACCGCGCGCCTGCTGGCCAACGCTTCGCGGATGGTGTCACCGTTGTTCGCGATCCCGACGATCAGCAGCGGAACGAGGGTTAGCAGGAACAGCACCAGCGAGATCGCGGACGCATAGCCGATCTGACCGTTCAGTCCCTTGCCCATCGACTGTATGAGCATCACCATGCTCATTGCCCGCCCGCCAGGTCCCCCCGAACCGTTGGAAAGCACGTAGAGCTCGGTGAACACGCGCGTCGCCCCCACGCACACGAGCACCGAGACGAGCATCATGGGTCCGCGCACTCCGGGGACGGTCACCGACCAGAATCGGCGCCAACGGCCGGCGCCGTCCATCGCCGCCGCCTCGTGCAGCTCGCGGCCGACGTTCCCGAGGGCCGCCAGGTAGACGACCATGTAGTAGCCGAGCCCCTTCCATACCGTCAACCCGATGGCACATCCGATCAGCAACCAGCGGTCGGAGAGGAATTCGACCGGGCGGTCGATGAGGCCGAAGAAGTTCAGTGCGGAGTTGATCGTGCCACTGCCTGAGAAGAGGAATTCCCAGACGATCGCGACGACCACGGCGGAGGCGATCACCGGGAAGTAGAACGTGGTGCGGAAGAACCCGATCGCGGGGACCTTGGTATGCACGAGCAGTGCGAGCAGCAGCGGGAGGAACGTCAGCAGCGGCACGCACACGACAACATAGATCAGCGAGGTGGTCAGCGCGTAGCCGAAGCGGTCGTCCTCGAGCATCTTGTCGAAGTTCGCGAAGCCGACGAACTCCGCGGGACGAAGGGGGCGGGCATCCGTGAACGCGAGTGCGATCGTGTTCAGGAATGGCCAGAGCGCGAACACGGCCATCCAGATCACACCAGGCAGCACCAGCAGGTACGGTGTGTACCAGCGCTGTAGTCTCATGGCGAACGCCCCCTTCATCTCGTCGTCGCCGGCTCAGCCGGCGACGTTCTGCTTCGCGTACTCGACGGCCTTATCCAGTGCAGCCTGGGCAGAGATTTCCCCCTTGACCGCGAGGGCGATCTGCTGTTTGGCATACGTCTCCATCGCCTCGGTGAACTTCGGGGCGCCCACCATCCGGGCCTTATTCATTTGCGAAGCGGCCAGGTCGGTGGCGACGCCCTGCATCTTGTTCTTCGCCGTCTCGGTGAAAGCGGCGGGGTCTTCGTTGGCGGCCCTTGTTCCAGGGAAGAATCCGGGGGCGAGCTTGACGAACGCGATCTGGTTCTTCGTGTTCGTGAGGAACTCTGCGAAGGCAAGCGCCGTGGCGGAGTTCTTCGACTTCGCCGAAACGCTGATGCCCTGCACGAACAGCGGCGGGTTGCCGAAGCCGTTGGTCGCCTCGACGCTGGGCAGGATCGACGGCGCATTCACGGAGACGTCCTTGTCGATGTAGTTCGGACCCGAGGTGGTCCAGGCTACGGTGCCCTTGTTGAAGTTGTTGACGTTGGCATTCGCGGTTCCGGCGTTCTGCAACGCCTCGGGCGTGATCGCCCCCGCCTTGTAGAGCTCGGCGTAGCTTTGGATGATCGCCGCGGCCTCGGGGGTGTTGAAGACGAACTTGCCGTCCTTGTAGACGTCGAGCTTCCCGCCCCGGTCGGACACCATGATTTGCAGCGACTTGGGGCTGGGCACATCCGAGATCGTCTGCACGCCGGCTGCCGCGAGCTTGGCCGCGGCGTCCAAGGTCGCGGCGTGCGTCTTCGGCGGCGCGGTCACTCCGCCTTTGGCGAGCAGGTCCTTGTTCCAGTAGTTCAGCTCGGTGCCCAGGTACCAAGGGAATCCGAACGAGCCATCGATGCCGTCGAACTTGTACGCTCCGACTCCGCCGTCGACGTAGTCGCCAAGGATCTTCGAGTCCTTCTTCAAGTCGACGAGTTGCCCAGCCGAAGCGAGGGAGTACGCGTACTCCGGCGGAAGGTTGACCACGTCCGGGAGTTCACCGGACCCGGCCTGCTGCAGGATCTTGTCCTCGTAGCCATCGCCGGGCTGGTCAATCCACTTGACCGTGACGCCCGGGTGCTCCTTCTCGAACGCCTTGACGACGCCCTCGAAGTAGGGGGTGAATTTGTCGTTTTTCAGCGACCAGGTCTGGAACGAGATGTTCCCACTGATCTTTCCGTCGCCAGCGGAAGCTCCGGAAGCGCTGGATGAGGAGGTTCCGCCGGTGCAGGCGGTGAGGGCGAGTGCTGTGGCCACCGCGATGCCTGCGGCGACAGTCGTGCGGATCTTCATGGACGTTCTCCTTCGAGGGGTCCAGGCTGCTACGCCTTGGAATGTATCGCGGTCACAACCTGCTACTAAAGCGATATAGTTGCCATAGCTTGCCACACAGAACGTCGAATAGTCCAGTGCCGGCAAACACCGGCCGGACGTTTATTCCGAGGAAAGGACCGCGATGCCCCGCTCCGTCGCCCCGCTGCGCTTCGGCGCTAACTACACCCCGTCATCAGAGTGGATGCACGCGTGGATGTCGCTGGATCTCGACGAGGTGCGCCGGGATTTCGCCTCGCTGGCAGCGATCGGCCTCGACCATGTGCGGATCTTCCCGCTGTGGACGCTGCTCCAGCCCAACCGCACGCTGATCCGCGGGAAGGCCGTGGACGACGTCCGCGCCGTGGTTGACGTGGCGGCGGAATTCGGACTGGATGTCAGCGTCGACGTCATCCAAGGGCACCTGTCGAGCTTCGACTTCATCCCTTCCTGGCTGTTCACCTGGCACGACAAGAACATGTTCACGCACCCCGATGCGCTCAGCGGACAGGCCGAGCTGGTTACCCGTCTCGGCGAGCGGCTCGGCGATGCCGCCAACTTCCTCGGCTTCACCCTCGGCAATGAGACCAACCAGTTCTCCGCCCCGAGCCACCCATCCCCCTGGCCGGTCACCGAGGCCGAGGCCGCGAACTGGATCACGACGCTCCTGGATGCCGCGCACACTTCCGCCCCTGCGCAGCAGCATGTGCACAGCGAGTACGACGCCGCGTGGTACATGGACGGGCACGGCTTCACGCCCGCCCTCGCCTCCCGCCTCGGCGATATGACCACCGTGCATTCGTGGATCTTCAACGGCACGGCGCAGCAGTATGGCGGCCGCTCCGTGGCATCCGACCGCCACGCCGAGTACATGATCGAACTCGCCCGCGGGTTCGCCACCGACCCTGGCCGTGCTATCTGGCTGCAAGAAGTCGGCGCCCCATCGAACTGCCTGACTCCTGCGCAGGCCCCGGGCTTCCTGGAGGCTACGCTGCGCTCCGTAGCGCGTACCGAGAACCTCTGGGGCGTCACGTGGTGGTGCTCGCACGACGTAAGCCGCGGCCTCGCGGACTTCCCCGAGCTGGAGTACACGCTCGGCCTCGTCGACCAAAACGGCGCGGCGAAGCCGATCGGACGCCGCTTCGCCGAACTCATCCCGGAGCTTCGCAAGCGGCAGCCCGCCCCCGCACGCACCCTCGGCATCGTCGTCGAGGTCGACGAGAACGCGACGCCGGTCAGCCGCGGCGCGGTGAGTCCGGGCGGAGCGATCTTCCAGGCCTGGGTGGACGCCTGCACAACAGGCGCTGACCCGGCCATCGTCACGTCGATCGACGCCGCGAAGCCCGAGGTTCTCGCCGCGCGCGGCATCACCGAGCTCATCCGCCCCGCAGTCAGCCGGACCGCTTACGCCTCCCGGAACACCGTGGTCTGAGCAGCTACCCCACCTGCCGTCGCAGGCACTGACGTCAACGCGGGACGGCGGTGCTCTCTCGGACGGTGAGCTGCGGCATGGCGCCGATGCGGTCAGCCAGCACGTCCGGGGCGTCGATCTGCTCGAGCAGGAACTTTGCCGCCTCCGCTCCGAGCCCGAACGTATCGCGGGTGATGCAGGTGATCGAGGGGTGCACGAGGCCCGCGACGACCGAGTCATCGAAGGAGGCGACCGAGAGATCCTTCGGCACCGGCACCCCCATCTCCTGTGCGACGCGCAGGCCGGCGATCGCCATCACGTCGTTATCGAAGACCACGGCCGTTGGCCGCTCCAGCCGACTCAGGAGGCGGCGCATGGCAGTGGATGCCGCGGCTGGCGAGAAGTCGGTGGCGATCACCTCTCCGCGCACCCCGCGTTCGCCGAGGCCGGCGAGCACCTCAGTGCGCAGGCGCGTGTGTTGGAACTCCGCAGGACCTGCGACGTAGGCGATCGAGCGATGACCGAGGGCGCCGAGATAGTCGAAGAGAGAGTGCGCCACCTGACTGTCGTCGAGCCAAATCGTCGCCGGGTGGCCCTCGGGGGACGCATGACTGCCGAGAACGACCGCGGGGAGGGCGAGATCGCGCAGGACGGGGAGGCGCGGGTCGTCGTCACGAGGATCGATGACGATGACCCCATCGACCTGCTTGGCGCTGTGCCAGCGGCGGTAGGTGGCCACTTCCTCCTCGACCGAGGAGACGAGCACCATCTGCATCGCAATGCGTTTCCCCGCAAGGGCCGACTGGACGCCGGCAATAAGGTCGGTGAAGAACGCCTCGGCACCGAGGGTGCCTGCCGAGCGGTTGACGGCGAAGCCGATGACCCCGGCGTGCGAGCCCACGAGCGCCCGCGCCGCCGAGTTCGGAAGCCATTGGCTCTCCTCGGCGATGTCGAGGATCCGCTGTCGCGTCTGCGCACTGACGCCCGGCCGTCCGTTCAGCGCGAAGGACACCGCCCCGGGAGACACCCCGGCGAGCCGGGCGATGTCCGTGATGGTCACACGCTTCGCTTTGTTCATGCTTCAACTGTAGCGATACAGGGTCATCCCAAAACTTTTTCTGTGCATGGCAGCCTCCACCTGCTACCGTTTTACTAAATCGCTATAGTTGCACCCCATCCCGGTATCTTCACGGGGATTTTGAAGATGCCTCTTCGAAGAAGAGAGAGCAATGAGACGAACAACAGCATTCGGTGCAGGGTTACTACTCGCCGGGCTCGCCGGGCTCGCCGCCTTCGGCCCGCAGTCTGCGGTGGCCGCTGAGACCCCCAAGGCATCAGTGGGGAACACCACGCACTGCGAGGCCGAGCCCCTCACGATGGCGTACTACCGGACCTGGCGCGACGTCACCGTGCCGCATAACGCCAACTCAGACTTGCCCGACCCGAACGTCACGCGCATGAGCGACCTCCCTCCGGAGATCGATGTGGCGATGGTCTTCGACGCCGGCGCCACGGCCAACACCGACTATTGGGCCACCCTGCGCGACACCTATGTGCCCGCATTGCACGCGCAAGGCACGAAGGTGGTCTACACCCTGTGGATCGAGCGGCTCGCCGAGGCTGACATCCCGCTGACCGAGGACGCGTACCGCGCCTACGCGCAGAAACTCGTCGACACTTACGTCACCCCGTACGGCCTCGACGGGATCGACATCGACGTCGAGTCCTATCCGCAGGGCGACAACCTCACCCGCGCGATCGGAGTGTTCAACGCCCTCGGCAAACTGATTGGCCCGAAGTCCGGCACCGACAAGCTCTTTATCTTCGACACCAACCAGGACGGCAACACCCCGCTGTTCAAGGCCGTGCACCAGAACGTCTCCTTCGTGCTCCTGCAGGCCTACGGCCGCGGCACTTGGGGGATGCAGGGGACATGGAACACATTCGCGGACAAGATCGCCTCGTGCCAGTTCTTGCCCGGCTTCTCCTTCCCCGAGGAGAAGGATCCGACGCGCTGGGGTGACGCCGAAGGCATCTACGATCCCGCCACGGCACCGCGGAGCACGGCGTACCAGTACGCGACCTGGCAGCCCGAGAGCGGCTCCCCGAAGGGCGGGTTCTTCGCATACGCTTTGGACCGCGACGGAAAGGCCTGGGGCGATAACACCATCACGCCCACCGCGTTCTCTTGGATGAAGAACCTGTCCGCAGTGCAGGACAAGGCCGCCGGCGTCGTGCCGAAGGGCACCTGGTCGCTGGCGGTGGCGTCCACTCCGGCGCACGGGAGTGAGGTGGGTCCGGGTGACACGGTCTCGTGGACGGTGTCGGCGACCGCCGGATCCGTCGACGTGGCAGGCGCGGCCGTGGCCGTGGACCTCAGGGACCTCGTTGACGACGCGACCATCGAAGGCCTCACGGCGTCGACCGGTACCACCGAGGAATATAGCGGGGTCACGGTGTGGAAGACGGATCTGCCCGCCGGTAAGAGCGCGACCCTGACGGTTTCGGCGCGGATCAACGCTACCAGTCCTGAATCCAAGGCGGTGTCGGCGGCTGCCGAGGCGCCTGGCTCCTCGCCTGTTCCGGGCCGGCTCTCAGTGGCGGTCGCCGGCTTCGCGCCGCGCGCCGAGCTGACGGCCTGCGCTAGCTGCACGGGCATTTCCCTCACGGTGGCGGATTCCGGGCCGACGCCGACCCCGACCCCGACGGCCACGCCCACCCCGACGGCAACCGGGACCGCCACCCCGACGGCCACCGGGACCGCCACCCCAACGGCGACCGAGACCCCGGTGCCGACCGGGACCGCCACCGCGGGCGCGGGCGGTGGGTCTCCCCTTGCGTTCACGGGCGGGTTTAATCCGCTCTCCTGGCTGGGCCTGGGCGGACTGCTCGCTGCTATCGGCGCGGCCTTGGCTGTGTGGCACCGGAGGACCTGATGCGGCAGATACCCGCGGTTCGTCTGGTTCACTACGCAGACAAAGCCACCGCTTCTTCGCACGAAACTTTGTCCTATTCCGCCTGGATCATCAATGAATCAGGGGAAGAGCTGTCCCAAGTCACGCTCGTTCTAAGGTCCTTCACCAACGCGGGCATGGAGGATTTGCAGTACGCGACCGGCCCGTCCATCTTGAGCATCGGCCCCATGCCAGCAGGGGCGGAGACCGAGCTGGTCTTCACATATGTCGTCACCGAAAACGACCAATGCCATGCAGGGGAACTCATCAGCGCCATGGCTGTCCAGGCAGTGACCGCCTCCGGAACGAAACTCTGGGACGAACACGACGCCATCACACCGTTGGCTTGCCCAGAGAGCATCGTGCACCCCTTAGGTACACGAACCAGTCTCCCTACCCCTTGAAGACCGGTGCCCGCTTTTCTTGGAACGCCCGGAAGCCTTCGGCGTAGTCCTCGGTCTTGCAGAGCCGCGCCTGTTCCTTGTTCTCCTCGGACATGGAAGCCCACAGGCCAAGGCGCTGATCCCGGATATCGGCCACCAATTGCTTGCTCGCAAGGAAAGCTCCGGTCGCGCCCGCCGCCACTCGCTCAACGATGGCCCGGGTGCCAGGCAGCAAATCGTCGTCAAGCATGACCCGGCTGAACATTCCCAGCGCCACGGCCTCGGCACCGCTGATCAGGTCCGCGGTGTAAATGAGGTCCAAGGTCCGGTGCATGCCCAGGCGTTCCGTGAAGTACCAGTGCCCGCCCGAGTCCAGGGTGGCGCCCAGCTTGGCGAACGGCGAACCGAACTTGGCGTTCTCCGCCACGTACACCACGTCGGTCGCCAGCAACAGGCCGAGCCCGACGCCGAGGCACGCGCCGTGCGCTGCCGCGAACGTCGGGGCAGGGAAGGCCGCCATCTTCTTGAGCAGCGGCTCCACGAGCCCGTTCAAGTATGCCTTCGCGTCGTCGCTCTCCGGCGTCACGCCAGCAATGTCGCGTCCCGCGCAAAAGGCGCGGCCCTCTCCGCGGAGGAGCAGCGCCCGCACCATCCCGCGGGAGGCGGCGGCAGCGGCGTCGTCGTACGCCCTATCCAGTTCCGCGAGCGCTGCCTCGTCAAGCGAGTTCAGCTTTTCCGGGGCGTTGAGGACAATTTCGGCGATGCCGTTGGCGATGGAGAGCTCGATCATTCGTTTATTCCTTAGACGTCGAAATCGACCGTGACGGATTCACTGGTGGGGTGGGCTTGGCACGTGAGCACGTAGCCCTTGTCCAGTTCATCCTGCTCCAGGGCGTAGTTCTCGTCCATGCTGACCGTGCCGGTGACCAGTTTGGCGCGGCACGTGCCGCACACGCCACCGGCGCACGCGAACGGAACGTCCGGGCGGACGCGCAAAGCCGCGTTGAGGATGGATTCCCGTGCGTGGGTGGGGCTGGCGACATCGCCGGTCAAACCATCCAGCTTGAAGGTGATCTTGTACGTGTCCTGCGACTCGTCCTCCACAACGGGCCGGCCGGCGTTGCCCTCGGGGCGGTCCGGGCGGCCGGTGGTGAACAGCTCGAAGCGGACGTGCTCGGGCTCCACGCCACGGGCAGCGAGGGTGTCCCGGCACAGCTGGACCAGCTCGAACGGACCGCACAGGAACCATTCGTCCACATCCTGCGCGTGGATGGCGGTGCCCAGCAGCTGCTGGAGCTTCTCGGCGTCGATACGTCCCGTCATGAGCGGCGCGATACGCTGCTCGCGCGACAACACATGGTGCAGTGCCAGTCGCGACGGGTACTTGTCCTTCAAGTCTGCCAATTCCTCAAGGAACATGACGTCCATCGCGGCCTTGTTGGCGTAGATCAGGTCGAAGCGGGTCTCGGGGTTGGCGGCCAGCAGGGTGCGGGCGATAGCGATCACGGGGGTGATGCCCGAGCCGGCGGCGATGGCCACGAAAGAACCGGCGTCGCCGAACTCCCCTGCCATGTTCTCCGGATTGTTCATGGAGTTCATGACGTTCTGCTGGACGGTCTTGCCGTCCTTGCCATGCTTGGAGATGAACGCGCCCATGGGGCTCATGACGTCCAGGGTGTCGCCGGCCTTCAGTTCCGCATTCGCCCACGTGGAGAAGATGCCGCCCAGGTCCTTCTTGATGGCCACGCGGATCTCGCTGCTGCCGTCCGCGAAGCTGCGCGGCTCTGCGCAGATGGAGTAGCTGCGGCGGACCTCGTGCGGCTCACCGCTCTCATCAGGAAGGGTGGTCCGCAGGGCCACGTACTGGCCGGGAAGGTAGTCGTACTGGCCGGCGAGCTCTGCCGGAACATCGAACGTGACCTCGATGGCGTCTTCAGTCAGGCGGCGGACTTCCGAAACGCTGAGGGAATGGAAGGACGCACGACGGCGGCCGGTGGCCTGCGCTTGTTCGGCTGCGGTTTGGCGGACAACGGGCATGTCGAATTCCTTAAAGGACTTTGAAGTAGTCGAACGGTTCCTTGCAGTCCTGGCAGACGAAAAGCGCCTTGCAGGACGTGGAACCAAAGCGGGTGAGTTCCTTGGTGTTCAGCGACGAACACTGGGGGCATTTCACTGCGAGGCTGAGGCGCACTTTGCCGGCATGTCCACCGGCGGCGGCACGTCCGCTGGGCGGTGCGATGCCGTATTCCTGCAGCTTGGCCTTGCCGTGCTCGGTCATCCAGTCCGTGGTCCACGCCGGGGCTAGGACCAGTTCGACGTAGACGCTTGGGTAGCCGGCTTCCGTGAACGCGGTCTTGAGGTCGTCGCGGATCGCGTCCATCGCGGGGCAGCCCGAGTACGTCGGCGTAATGGTGACCTGGACCGCGGGGACCAGCCCGCCGTCGTCGAACAGCTGGACGTTGCGGAGAATCCCCAGATCCTCAATGGTGAGGACGGGAATCTCGGGGTCGCAGACGGTGGCCGCAATCCCCCAGGCCTTCTGTTCGGCGGTTTGCTTGGCTCTTGCACTGGTGTCCTGAACGAACATGTCCACCGTCACCAGCTTGCACCGGGATGTTCGCGGGCAAGCACCTGCATCTCGGCGAGCAGGTAACCCAAGTGCTCGGAATGCTTGCCTTGACGGCCGCCACCCAAGGATTGCGGGATGCGTTCGAGGTTCAGTTCCCCTCCCGAAGCGGCGTCGAGGCCGGCTTCGCTCAGGATTTCGCCCGTGAGCTGGTCGAAGTCGGCGCGGAGGCTCGAGGGTTGCACGCCTGCTCCGCTTTCAGCGAGGCGGGCCGTGAGCTCGTCGTCTTCGAAGAGTTCTTCCACGTACGGCCAGACGAGCTTGAAAGCCTGGACGATACGACGGCGGGACTCTTCCGTGCCGCCGGCAAGCCTGAGGACCCATTGTGCGCTGTGGTCGCGGTGGTAGTCGACCTCTTTGAGTGCCTTCGCCGCGATGGCCGCGATGGTTTTGTCGCTCGAGCCAGTTAGCCGTTTGTAGAGCTCGAACTGGTAGTAGCTCACGATGAACTGCCGGGCGATGGTGACGGCGAAGTCCCCGTTCGGCTGCTCGAACAGGTGGGCGGAACGGAACTCGTGCTCCCGGCGGAAGTACGCAAGATCGTCCTCGGACTTGTCCCAGGCCGCACCCGCATAGGTGAGGAAGGAACGGGCGTGGCCGAGCTGGTCGAGCGCGATGTTGCCCAGGGCGACGTCTTCTTCAAGCTCCGGGGCGCGGGAAATCCAGTGGCCCAGGCGCTGGGCGAGGATCAGGCCGTCGTCGCCGATGCGCAGGGCGTATTCCGCGACGTCGTTTGTGGGCTTGACTTGTCCCTTGCGGACCTCAAGGGCGATGTCCTCCGGGCGCAGGGCGTTCCCGGGAGTGATGCGCGTGGCGCTTGCGGAACCGTCGCCGGAAGCACCCGCACCTTTGACGCCGACGGAGATATCGCCGTGGCCCTCGATGGCGAAGTCTGGGTTGTTTGTCTTTTGTTCGTTTGCGGGCGTGGTCACAGGTGCTTCACGCCTTCGCTCTTGGTGTAGTACGTCGCGTGGCGGTAGTCCTTGCCCTGCGGGGATTCGAAGAAGGAACCCTTGGAATCCGGGTCGCTCGAGGAAATAGCATCGGCCGGGACCACCCAGATGGACACGCCTTCGTTGCGGCGGGTGTACAGGTCACGGGCGTTGCGCAGCGCCATCGCCGCGTCAGGTGCGTGCAAGGATCCGGCGTGGACGTGGGAGAGGCCGCGGCTGGAGCGGACGAAGACTTCCCAGAGGCTCCAGGGGGTCTCGTGGGGTTCGTTGGCTTGGTTCGCCTTTGGCGTGGCTGGGGTGGTCATGCTGCGTATTCCTTCTCGGCTTGCTTGCGGGCGTACTCGGCGGCCGCTTCGCGGACCCAGGCGCCGTCGTCGTGCGCTTCACGGCGGCGCTCAAGCCGCTGCGCGTTGCAGGGACCCTTCCCGGCGAGAACGTCTTTGAACTCGTTCCAGTCCAGGGGGCCGTGCTCCCATTTCTTGGTTTCTTCGTTGAAACGGATGTCCTTGTCCGGGAGCGTGAGGCCCAGGACCTTGACCTGCTCCACCATCATGCCGACGAAGCGGCTGCGGAGCTCATCGTTGCTGAACCGCTTGATGTTCCAGGCCATGGACTGCTTGGAGTTGGGTGAATCGTCGTCGGGCGGGCCGAACATCATCAGCGCCG
Organism: Arthrobacter sp. 05L417; assembly: GCF_056397865.1. Classification (NCBI taxonomy): domain Bacteria; kingdom Bacillati; phylum Actinomycetota; class Actinomycetes; order Micrococcales; family Micrococcaceae; genus Arthrobacter; species Arthrobacter sp. 05L417. Next base: position 20,110 of record NZ_JBFTOG010000034.1, on the reverse strand, counting down.
GCGCGTACCAGCGGTTGACGGCGTCCTGGGCCATCGCCTTCTGGGCGGGCGTGCCATTGGACAGTTCAAGGAGGATCTCGAAACCCTGGCGCTGGTGGAACGACTCTTCCTTACAGATGCGCACCATTGCACGTCCGTAGGGGCCGTAGGAAGCGCGGCACAGGGGAACCTGGTTGCAGATCGCGGCACCGTCCACCAGCCAGCCGATCGCTCCCATGTCCGCCCAGGAAATCGCGGGGTAGTTGAAGATGGACGAGTAACGGGCCTTGCCTGCGATCAAGTCGCTGGTCATCTTGTCCCTGCTCTGGCCGAGGGTTTCCGCGGCTGAGTAGAGGTACAAGCCGTGGCCTGCCTCGTCCTGCACCTTGGCCATGAGGATGGCCTTGCGCTTGAGGCTCGGAGCCCTGGTGATCCAGTTGGCTTCCGGCTGCATGCCGATGATCTCCGAGTGCGCGTGCTGCGAGATCTGGCGGAGCAGGGTCTTGCGGTAGGCCTCCGGCATCCAGTCGCGGGGTTCGATGCGCGAGTCCTCGGAAATGATGCGGTCAAAGTACGCCTGACCGGCCTGCTCCCGCTCAAGCTCTTCGGGGGACAGCTCAGCGGGCACAGACTGCAGATTCTGCGATGCCATGGTTGCTCCTAAATATTTACCGACCGTTCGTTCAGAATATGCGGAAGGCGCGAGATGCGTCAAGCGTTCGGGTTGGTTGGGTCTCGGGCAGCCGGGACGCTCGCTCACATCTATGGCCAGGCGGCCCGACGCTCGCTCACATATACGGCCGCACCCCCCGACGCTCGCTCACATATATGGCCATACGGCCGCACGCTCGCTCACATGATCTGAGCGAGCGTCCGCCGGAAGCACCCCAAAGGTGAGCGAGCGTCCGGGGTGGGCACAACGCAAAGGCGGGACGACAGCCCAACGGGATTGCGCCGTCGGGCACAAACGACACTGTTCCCGGCACCTCCACAGGGACGCTCGCTCACATATATGGCCATACGGCCGCACGCTCGCTCACATGATCTGAGCGAGCGTCCGCCGGAAGCACCCCAAAGGTGAGCGAGCGTCCGGGGTGGGCACAACGCAAAGGCGGGACGACAGCCCAACGGGACTGCCGCCGTCGAGCACAAACGACACTGTTCCCGGCACCTCCACAGGGACGCTCGCTCACATATATGGCCATACGGCCGCACGCTCGCTCACATGATCTGAGCGAGCGTCCGCGGAAAACACCTTAAAGGTGAGCGAGCGTCCGGGGTGGGCACAACGCAAAGGCGGGACGACAGCCCAACGGGATTGCCGCCGTCGGGGATTAGAGGACCAGCGAGGCCGGATCCCGGACCGGGTAGCGGCCCGCCGAGCAGGTAGCCGGCCGCGTAAAGTAGAGTACCCACTACTCGTGACCGGCCCTAGAGCCAGCCGATTCAATGGAACTCAGTTGGTCTCAAACGCAGTTCCTGGTCTCTCTGGGGGTTATCCGTATGTGTGTTTCCTGCAGTCTTGTTGTGTCATTTTCGCGTTCCGCTGCGACGGAGGCAGTCCGTTGAGCGCCGGGATGGAATCCGCTGCCATGTTCGCGGGGTCGTTGCCCGCGCTGATCCTGATGGACTTGGGCCAGGCAATGGTGGTGGTATGCATGTGTTTCGACATGGTCCGTGCCATGTCCGTGCCACGATCGCATCGGCGCTATGTCGCCAGCACCATCTTCAGGACCCTGGCGGTGCCGTCGATTCTCGTAATGGGCATCAGCGTGCTGGCTAAGGCAATCCAATTGTCTTGGGCGGATGTGGCCATGGGCGTTTTCGTGATGGTGATGATCATCTTCCGCTGGCACCACGACAAGGACGAGGACAACTGGTGGAAGGGCAAAGGCAAGAAGCTGGCCCGCTGGGCGCGGAAGCAACTGGCACCGCGACCTGCCTTCGCCCCGGCGTCGGCGTCGGCGTAAGCGGCCAGCCTTCACCGGGCGCTCGCTCACAGATATCTGAGCGAGCGTCCTGGGATTTGGCTATATATGTGAGCGAGCGTCCGACTCGAGGTGCCGCCTCAATACAGTGCCGGGCCTAATACAGCGCCGGTGTGTCCGTCCGCGAATGCTCCCGGAGCGGACCAGCCGGCAACGCCACAGTGAAGGTGCTTCCACTGCCGGGCTCGCTGCTGCAGGAGATGCTGCCTCCGTGGCGTTCCACGATGGACTTGGTGATGGACAGCCCGAGGCCGACGCCCGGAATCGCGGCCTGACGGGCAGCGTTTGTCCGGAAGAACCGGGTGAAAATCCTGGTCGACTCGTCCATGGTCATGCCCATTCCCGTGTCCTTCACTTCGAGCTGGACCCAGCCGTCGCTCCGCTCCGCCTTTATCGTCACCAGTCCGCCGTCGGGCGAATACTTGATGGCATTGGAAACCAGATTGTCCAGGGCCTGTCCCAGCCTCAAAGGATCCGCATTCGCCCACAGGGGTGCGGGGACGTCGGCGACAAGGCCCACATGAGCGGCGTCGGCCTGCGCCCGTGCAGAAACCAAGCTGTTTTCCACCAGCCCAGCCAAATCAGTGCGCCGTGGATTCACGCTCTCGACGGCGACGGCTGACAAAAGGAGGTCTTCGACCAGGACACGGAGCCGCTCGGCGTTGCGTTCCGCGACTTCCAATCCGATCCTCGTTGCCGGTTGGAGTTCTTGGGCGCCGCGGAGCACAAGATCGATGTTGCCCAAGATCGATGTCAGCGGCGAACCGAATTCGTGCGAAACGTTGGCAACCAATTCGTCCTTGGCTGCAAGGGCATCGACAACATCCGTCACGTCCCTGAAGACGATGACCGCTCCGGCGAACCCGTCATCGACGTCGCTTTTCATGCCCCGCGCAGCGGTGGAGATGGCCCGTTGTTCGGTACCCGCGCCGAACCAAAGGAGATAGTCGGAAAATGTTTCCCCTTGAACTGCCCTTCGAATAGGGCCTTTTTCCGGGGGAAGCGGCGTCCGCCGGTCCTGGCCGAAAACCAGCCGGTCTTGTTCCCCGGGCCCCGGCGAGCCTTCAGCCATCCGTAGGAATGCCTTTTGTTGGTTGTTGATCAGGAGAGTTTCGCCCTTCGAATCGACGGCGACAATTCCGACGTCGATCGTGTCAAGGATTGTCTTGAGCAGCGTCTCCCGCTCCCGGCTGGCGGCCAACAATTGCCGCAGGACCTGATCCCGCTGTTTTACCCGCCGCTGCTGCAGCCGGGCATTGGAGCCAGCCAAACGAATGGAAACTGCCATTGCGAACATCATGAGAGGCAAAAGCAGCACCGACGAAATGTCCGACGCGGTGGGACGGGGCAAGTGCGAAACCACGGGCGGCAACGCGATGAAGAAAGGACCTACAAAGCTGAGGATCAGGCTTGCCTTGGAAAGCATGCCCGAGGCAGACAACCAGATCACGGGAAAGATAGCCAAGGTGATTAGGCCTGGTATCGCGGTGAAAGCGCCGTTTCGCGTGAACCAGAGGGCGACAAAATCCAAAATAGGAATGGCAAGGCCTGCGCTCGGCGCCAATCGCTCCCAAGGAACCAGCAGGCAGCTCACGAACAGGATGCCATGGAGGAGGACTCCAGTGACGAACAACCAATTTTGGACCAGGCCCGGCCAAACGGTAGGTGCCGCGATCGCCAGGCCCGCGATGATGAGCGTCAGTGGTAATTCACAGACAGCCAACCGGGCTCGAGGTGTGAGTTTTCTGAACAAACGGGCGGCTGCACGGAAAAATGGCTGCTCACTCAAGTCGAGACCCTTCGTTGGAGATTCGCGAACCAATTACTACTCCACGCGTTTCCAGAAGGAAGCGCCCGGAGTCCACTATTCCCCCCAAGGAACAACAATACGACGGTCCCGCGCGACTTATAAGTTCCGAGCGGCACTTAATCCACATATTAGATGCCAGATGCCTTCAATGCTTGTATCGTGAGTATTTGGGTGAAACTTCCCGCATTGCGCTGGGCTGTGCGGCGGTCTGTGCCCACGAGGATGTCCAATGAGCGAGCCTGGGGTAGCTGTTGTCATTGAGGATGACGAAGATGTGCGGAATTTGGTTGACGCCATCCTCAAAGAAGCTGGATTCGTGGTGCACTCTGCCGCCACCGGACGCGAAGGCGTCGAAGTCGTGCGGGATCACCACGCCTCCGTAGTAACTCTCGACGTCGGGCTTCCGGATATGGACGGCCACGAGGTCCTGCGGCGAATTCGGCAATTCAGCGACGCATATGTGTTGATGCTGACGGCCAGGCGCGACGAGCCGGACACCTTGACGGCTTTCCTGACCGGCGCCGACGACTACGTCAAGAAACCGTTCTTGCCGCGTGAATTGAGGGCCCGGGTCACAGCCATGATGAGGCGGCCACGCACGGAAGGTGCTTACGGGGGTCCCGCCCGTTCAGACGGGCCCGACGGCGGTGCTTACGGGCCCGACGGCGGTTTGGCCGGGGCCGGTTTGGCCGTCACCGGTTCGGCCGGCGGTTCAGGCGGCGCCGGTTTGGCCGGACCGGCCGCAACCGGTTCGGCCGGCGGTTCGGCCGGAGCCGGTTCGGGCGGCGCCGAGCAAGCGGTGATCCGGCACAATGGCTTGGCCCTGAACTACAAATCACGCATGGTGACGCTTCAAGGTTCAGTCCTGACCTTGACGCGGAGCGAGTTCGATCTGCTCTACGACTTGCTTCGGGCCAAAGGCGAAGTGCGGACGCGCGCGGACCTCGTGCGGGCGGCGCGCGGTGACTACTACGACGACGATGCGTACATCAGCGACGCCGACGAACGGGCTGTGGAGACCCACATTGGGAACCTCCGCCGAAAGCTCCGTGAAGATCCACAATCGCCGCGCTTTCTAGAGACTGTTCGAGGAGTCGGGTATCGACTCACACCGAAAAGACCGGACTAGGCGGGCACGTTAATCGTTCCTGAGTACGTAGCTGTCCTTTAGTTCCTGGACCGTTAGGTGCCCGCATTCCGCAACTTCCTTGAGGAGGGGCCGGGCCTCACGCAATTCACTTTTTCGAATGCGTTCCTCCAGTTGCGCTGCAAGTACCGCAAGGCGGACACCGCCAACCATGATGGAGGAGGTCCTGAGGCTGAGGACCGCGTTCAGGGCCGCGGCCACGTCACCGCGCTCGACGGCGGACGCCAGGATTTCGTATCGCTTCGCCCAGAGTTTTGCGAAGTCGCCGGCAAACGTTCGTGCGATCAGCGGATTGTCTACTTGGTCTTCCAGGAGTTGGAATTCCGCGAGGTCCAGTATGGGATGTTCGGCAAGCGGGACGATGGGCAGCCCAACGGAATCGTCATCCGAGCCCGGATGGCTCGGATCCGAACCCTCGTTGACCTCGCTAGAACCTGAACTGAACATAAGCCCAATGCTACTTTCTGAATTCCGGAAAAACCGAACTTTTGCCCATCTTAAGGAAATCTTAGGCCTTTCTTGATTTAACCCCTTTTCATGCGGTGCACCCAATTCGGAGAATGTGATATCGCGCTCAGCCTCCGCTGAAGGTGGCTATAGCGTTGATCACAGCCGGCCCCAGGATGGCGATGAACAGCACTGGGAAGATAAAGAGCAGAAGCGGGAAGAGGACCATCACGGGAAGCTTCATGGCCTTCTCCTCGGCCCGTTGGCGACGCTTCACCCGCATCACCTTCGCTTGGACCCTCAAGACCCGGCTGATGGCAATGCCGTAAGTATCCGCTTGGATCACGGCCTGCACGAAGCTTCGGAGCTCCGGCACGTTGGTACGTTCGGCGAGTGCCAGATAGGACTCGCGGCGGCTCCGTCCAACCTGCATGTCCTGCAACGTCCGCACCAACTCCTCAGCCAAGGGTCCTTTGCCATTTTCGCCCGCGCGAGCCATTGCTCCTTCAAAACCTAGGCCCGCCTCGACCGATATAAGCATTTGGTCCATAGTATTTGCGAGTTCCAATTGCATGGCTTTTTGGCGCTCTTGTCCTTTGCTGTACAGCATTAGGTCCGGGATAAAGTATCCAAGCAATACAACAAATATCCCCACAAGCTTTAGGATTCCGCTTGAGCTGTTGGCGCTGATGAGCCAACCAAAGAGCGCACCGCACAATCCGAGTAGGGGTTTGGCTGCGAGGACCCGTCCCAAAGGGAGCGACGGCGGCCGGCCGGCCAACGAGAGGAGCCGATCCAGCTTCTGGACGTAGCTTCCTGGGGTCACTCGGTAGCCAATCAGTTCGAGTGCACCGCTCCGACTCTGTGGGCCGGCCTCGGCAATGTTTTCCCCCCGCGCCAGAAGCTCGCGCACGACGCGTTGGGCTTTGCGGTCAACCGACAGGACTGACCAAGCGAGGTAGGCAATAGGCAGGGGCACGAGGAGCAAGGAAAGGAGGAGAGAGGGATTCACGAGTCACCTCAAAACTTTAAGTCGATGATCTTGCGCATCCAGAGGCCGCCGATGGTCATGAGAATGACTGACAACCCAATCATTCCCCAACCAAGCGGCTGGCTGAACATCACATTCATGTAGCCGGGATTGACAACCAAGAGCATGGTCACGATGCCGAAGGGAAGCGCCATCAGGATGTATCCCGAGAACTTTCCTTCCGCGGCCAAGGATTTGATATGTCCCTTGATCTCGCTGCGTTCGCGTATGGTCTCATTCACTTGGTCCAGGACCTCTGCAAGGTTGCCGCCCACCTCACGGTTGATTTGGATGGCTTGCGCTATCCACACAAAGTCTTCGCTCCGCATTCGCTCCGCAGTATCGTTCAGCGATGCCTCAAGATCACGGCCGAGGCTTGTCTCTGTAATGATCCGACGCATCTCCTCGGCCGTGGGGCTCGCCGACTCGGCGGCCGCCGCGTCAATGGCGCGCAGTATGCTGTGCCCGGCCCGCAGGCCACCGGACAGTAGTTGGAGGGTGTCGCCGAGCTGAGCATCGAATTTTGCACGCCTTTTGCCGGCCATGGAGCCAAGGAGGAGTCGTGCCACGAAGGGTGCCAGGATAAAGAACAGGAAGGCCAAAAACGGACCGCCGACGACGAGCCCGATCAAGGCGCCCACGAATGCACCGGCAATTACCAGGATGAAGAAATCCGCCTGGCTCATTCGCAGTCCGGCGTTCTCCAGTTCTTCACGGTTGAAAAGCCGGACGTTGCGCCTGGTCAGGACCCCGTGAACGACCTCGGCGGTAGAACCAGCAAAGCGCGTCAGCTGGGAGCCTGAGCCTACTTGGTAGGGCCGTCTCCGATCCAGCGGAACTTCCGGGGTTTTCGGCAAGATCACGGCCACCCCGAAGAGCAGGATGGCTGAAAGCATCAAAGCGGTTCCGATCAAGAGAATCATGTTTCGTTCACGTCCTTGCTGCTGGTGCCAAGGGAGCGGCAAATACGCCAGGAGAAACGCGAATGCCCAAGTCATCGAAGCGATCGATGAACCGTGGACGGATACCCGTTGGGACGGGCCTTCCAAGGAACATGCCATGGTTGTCAACACCGGCCGAGTAGTCGAAAACAAAAGCGTCTTGGAGGGTGACAATGTCGCCTTCCATGCCTTGAACCTCAGTTACATGCGTGATGCGGCGCGTTCCGTCCCGCAACCGGGAGATTTGGATGATGAGATTCACGGCGGAGGCAATTTGCTCGCGGATCGCTCGCAATGGCAGGTCCATGCCTGCCATGAGCACCAGGGTTTCGAGGCGCGCAACGGCGTCGCGAGGGGAATTTGAGTGCACCGTGGAGAGGGAACCGTCGTGACCCGTGTTCATCGCCTGCAGCATGTCGAGGGATTCTCCGCCGCGGACCTCGCCGACGACTATCCTGTCCGGCCGCATACGGAGAGAGTTCCTGAGCAACTCCCTGATGGTCACTTCCCCCTTGCCTTCCGTGTTCGGCGGCCTGCTCTCAAGCCTGACCACATGTTGCTGTTGGATCTGCAGTTCTACGGCGTCCTCAATGGTGACGATGCGGTTGTCCTCCGGAATGAAGGAAGAAAGGACATTCAACAGCGTGGTCTTGCCGGTTCCAGTACCTCCGGAAACAATGATGTTCAGCTTTGCCTTGACGCATGCATTGAGGAGTTCGGCCATCTCAGGCGTGAGCGTGCCGAAATCGATCAGGTTCCTGATGGTCAACGGTATTTTGCTGAACTTTCGTATGGTCAGCGACGAACCGCCCACCGCAAGCGGAGGGATCACGGCGTTCACGCGCGAACCGTCTTCAAGTCGCGCGTCAACGAGGGGCGATGACTCGTCGATCCTGCGGCCCACCTTCGAAACGATGCGTTCAATGACCCTCCGGAGATGGTCCTCGGAGCTGAATCCGGAATCCGTCAGGGTGAGCTTGCCTTTTCGTTCGACGTAGATCTGGTCCATCCTGTTGACCATGATTTCGGTGACCTCCGGATCGTCCAGCAAACGTTGGAGCGGCCCATAGCCAAGGACATCGTCTGCCACGTCCGCCACGAGCCTGCTGCGCTCGTCCGCGGACAGTGGGACCTGCTCGGCGTCGATGATCCGGGTGAGCTCTTCCCGGGCCGTTGACCGCAGCTCATGTTCGCTCACGCTCGAGTCGTTGAACCGCGCCCCGAGCCGCTCGAACAATGCGGTAGCCGCGCGACGCTTGAGGGCAGCGAAGGCGTCCACCGGTTGCTGGGCTCGAGGTTTCGGCGACTCCGGGAGGTCGGAAAGCTTCACTGAAGTGTGGGGTTTTGCGACGCCGCCGGGCTTCCCCGTGGGAAGTGGGCGGACTTGCTGCGTGGACTCAGCGAACGTCGGCTTAGGCGTAAAAAGCGTGCTCGGGTCCCCTGGGCCGAGGGATGCTTCGGCTATGTCCTCGGCAGCATGCAGGCGTTCAGACAGCTTCATCTAGACCACTACCCTTCTGTGCAGTTTGCGCTGCGCCGTGGCACGCCACGTTGGATTGAAGCGCTCGACAAGTTGCTTGAGTCCCTTGACGGCCGGATCCTTCACCGCATCCTGGAGCACGGGGATGCCGCGGTTGGTTGAGAACGCCACGGCTTTCGATCGCGGGATACTCACGTCTACCGGAGCACCGACTGTAGATTCGACGTCCTGGACCGACAGCCCGGACTTGGAATCAGCCATGTTGAGCACCACGTGCCGGGTTTCGGGCAGCAGGTTCAGCCTGCGGAGTATGTCCAGGCCGGAGCGAAGGCCACGGACGCTTGGAACATCCATGCCCGTCACCCAGACAGCATCCGAGCATTGCTCGAGGGCAGCAAGCCCGATTTCGGGTAGTCCGGGTGCCGTGTCCACCACCACGTATTGGAACTCTTGAGCCAGCTGTTCGAGGAGCCGGCTCACCTGTTCCGGCGAGATCTCGTCTGCTTCGACGGGGTCCTTCGGCGCGCACAAGGCATAGATATTTGCCGGGTGGACCGTGAGAAAGGCCTTGAGCACCAGCGAATCCTGGCTGGCCGAAGGAGTGACTGCGTCCGTGACAGTGTGCTCCGGATTAAGGTAGAGCCCCGAGGCGACGTCACCGAATTGCAAGTCCAGATCCACGATCACAACGCTCATCGGCGCAATCTTGCCGAGCCCCACGGCGATGTTTGTGGCGATGGTGGTCTTGCCCACGCCGCCTTTGGGCGAAAAGACGCCGATCACCAAACCTCGCGGGGAGCCCGCTTGCTTGGATTCCCCTGTGCGCCGTCGGCTGGCGAAAGACTGACAGGCGCGCTCAAGCATGATCCGTATCTGGGCCAGGTCCGCATCCGGGCTCATGATGTCACGGATGCCGGACCGCATGGCTTGGAGGACGAATGCGGGATCCAGTTCGCTGACAAGGATCACGCTCAGTTCCGGCAACTGCACATCGAAAACCGTGGCCAGGCGAAGAGCGTCCTCCACGGGCACGCCAGGTCCCAGAATCAGCACTTCGAGTTGTTCCTGATTCAGGGCGCCAAAGAGCTCGGCCGGGTCGGCCGGCAAAACGCTCGTGAAGAAGGTCTGCACGCTTCCGGGCAGGCCGCCCGCGACAGCTTGGCGCAACCGCTGGTCAAAGTCGGTGTTGGGGGTTATCAGGACAAAACGGCTCACCTGTATACCCCGCTCTGCTGGATGACGGTGGGGCCGCTGTCTTTGGCATCCAACGGCTCTTTGCTCAACCAGATCTTGGCGTACTCGGCGGCGAAGACAATCTTGGCTGCGTCCACGTCACTTACCGCAACGGTCAGCAAGAGGGAACCGGTGGGAAGGCTTGTATCGCCCGAGTTGACCGCGCCACCAGAGCCGGGAGTCGGCGTCGGCTGCTGGCTTGCGGTCGCTTGGGGGGCGCGCTGGACCGCGGTCAGAAGAACCTTGGGGATGGTCAATTGGGTGGTCCCTTTGTCCGACTTCGAGTCACTTCCGCCGCTGGACATGGAGATGAAAATGCCAACATGGTCGCCGGGAACGAGTCGTCCTCCGACCACCCGCTGGGGTTCCAGTTGAAACGAGACCTCTTGAAGCCCTGCGGGCACCTTGACATCCCCCGGGGTCTTGAGTGCATCCGGGGCCACCAAACGTTCGGCCACCAAGGTCTCGCCAGGGACGAGGTCGACGGCGGCGACCTTGCCTGCCGAGTCCCCCAGGGAGTGCAGCGCCGACGCAGGGACGGCCGATTCCGGCAATTGCTGGGTCACGATTGAATCCTTCATGGCGTCCACGGATGTGCCGGCCGGGATGGGCGCCTTGACTACCAAGACGTCAACCGGGGCAAGGTTCTGGACTGCCCGCTGATCCGCTCCTTGCGCGTAGGAGAATACGAGAATCACCCCGACGACGGCCAGCAGTGCCGCTGCCGATCCGGCCAACAAGCGTGACTTCACTTCGGACTCCTGTACTCAAAAAATGGATGAAAACTAGTTGGTGAGGCGCACAATGGTGGCCCCAAAAGCGTCTACCGGGCCCAGCGTGTAGCCATCCGCCAGCGAGACGTACTTGACGAAACTTCCGATGATTCCGCGGCAGTTTCCGTTGCAGGAAACTGCCGCAGGGACATAGGAATTTGTGTTGTGGAAACTGTCTGGAAGATTGTTGTTGCCGCTGAATGTCCACCCGGTCACTTTGAATGCGGCGAAGGACACCAGATGGTAGATTGCGCCGGCTCCCGTGCCGGTGACGGCGTCGAAGACCGGAAGCAGGACGATGACGTCGCGGCCAGCGTTGATGGTGTCGGCCCACTTTTGAAGGGTGGTGGCGCAGTTACCCGGCGAACTGTTTCCGGGGGCGCTGCCGCCTTCGCTGACCGCGAGGTTTATCGTGCCGCCGCACACACCGGTGTCTTGGACTAACCAGCCGTATCCGCCGGCAACCGCCGCGCCTGAAGGGCCGTAATTGCAGCTGGGGTTGGCACCGGTGCCGTGATCCTGAAGAAGCTGGAGCGCTCCCCCGATGTATCCCTGGACCTGGCAAATGGAATACGCGAGGGGAAAGGCGGTTCTGCCCGCGACGGCGCTCCCCCACTGAACATTGGACGTGGTCACAACATTGCTCGTGCTGAAGCCCAGGACGCGCGCGAACAAGAGCGAGACGGTATTCGGCGGGCCACCCGCCTGCTGGGCACCCGCGGTCACGGTGACTTTCCGGTTGGTCAGGTCCAGGTTGATCGACTTGATGTTGCCCAGGCCGTCGTTTGCGTTCTTATTGGCCATGTCGCTGGCGACCGGGGACGTGGTGGAGCAATTCGGATCGCTCGTATTCGCGGCGCATTTCTGCGCCACGGCGAGGGCGGCGGCGTCGGCTCCGTTCTGTACTTGCGCCTTTTCCGAGTACAGCATTCCCGCATCCACGGCGAGGGCGGCAAACCCGAGGAGCACCACCAGCAAGAGCGCGACGAGGACGGCGACCGCACCGCGCTCGCCGTCGTCGCCGTCGTCGCGGACCATCAGCCGCCGCATACCATGACTCCTACTCCTTGCATCGGGAAGGGCCCCGCGATTCCCGTGAGGGTGCTGAGTGTGTACTTGATGGTCACGGACATCTGGGCTCCGGACGTGCAACTGGCCGCACTGAAGGTGAAGTTCGTATCTGCCAGCCCCGGGTTCAACGACACGGCGGCGTTCTTCGCAGCTGTCTTGGCGGCCGTTTGGTCATTAGAGATTGCCATGACACGGACTCCTTCCCGGGCTGCGTTTGAGAGCGACACTTGAACGTTGTAAGCCCTGCCGTATTCCATGATGCCCAGCAGCAACATGATCAGGAGCGGTGCGAGGATGGCGAACTCGACTGCCACGGCACCGCGCTCTGAAGCCCTCGGCATGATGTTGCCTTCCCAGAGAACGGATTGTTCGAATCAAGCAGAGTGGCGGCCGCCTGAATGCCGCCGCCACTCGGGAATTGCTTGGTGTGCCCCGAATTGCCTCCCGGGCACTGTGCAATGCAACTTCTAGGTGCAGGTGCCGGTACCGCCTGAAGTGGTGGCGGCCGCCCAGGCCTTGCCGCTGACTGAACACTGGACCTGGGAGAACGTCTCCCTGACCGTGCTGCCCAGCAACGTGACAGCGGCGATGATGACCACTGCGATGAGAGCGACCATGATGCCGTATTCGACGGCGGTCGCGCCGGTTTCGTCACGCCGCGCGTGAGAAACAGACTTTTGGAAAGCGGAAAGCATTGAAGCTCCTTGTTGTCTGGTACGAACGGGCGGGAGAAGCGAACGTCCTAGCTGCAGGTGGCCTTACCGGCGCCTGATCCAGCGGAGAAGGTCTTGCCGGCCACTGAGCACTGGACCTTGGTGAACGTGTCTTGGACCGTCCCACCCAGCAACGTGACGGCGGCGATGATGACAACGGCGATAAGGGCAACCATGATGCCGTATTCGACGGCGGTGGCGCCCTTTTCGTCACGACGGATCCGGGATGCGGCATTGGAGAAGAAAGCAAACATGTGAAACTCCTGAGCGAGTTGGGGAATGTGGGCTGGTCCAGCACCAGCTCTCTAGCAACATAGCAACGCCCGATACCCCATGGCGCAGACCTTGGGACATCCTGTGGGAAGACTCGCGATCCTGCGCATTTCTTGGGTTAAACCTAGGGAAACCCTGCAATCCTGGGCTTCCTGCCGAGCGCGACGCTCGCTCACATATATGCCCAAATCCCCGGACCCTCGCTCAGATCAAATGAGCGAGCGTCCGCCGAAAAGACCCCAAAAGTGAGCGAGCGTCCTGGAGGGGAACACACCAAAGGTGAGACAACCGCGCAACCGGCCTGCCGCCGTCGGGCCCCACCCGGACGCTCGCTCACATATATGCCCAAATCCCAGAACGCTCACTCAGATATATGCCCAAATCCCCGGACCCTCGCTCAGACATACGGCCAAATCCCCGGACGCTCGCTCAGATCAAATGAGCGAGCGTCCGCCGAAAAGACCTCAAAAGTGAGCGAGCGTCCTGGAGGGGAACACACCAGAGGCGAGACAACCGCACAACAGGACTGCCGCCGTCGGGCCCCACCCGGACGCTCGCTCACATATACGACCAAATCCCAGGACCCTCGCTCAGATATATGCCCAAATTCCAGGACGCTCGCTCAGATCAAGTGAGCGAGCGTCCGCCGGAAACGCCCCAAAAGTGAGCGAGCGTCCGGGCGGGAGGGGCGCAAAGCTAGCCGGCTGGGTGCTCGACGGTCACGGTGCCGGCGTCGCCATCGACGGTTATTTGTTGGCCGCTTGTGAGCCGCTGGGTTGCGACTCCGGTGCCGAGCACGGCGGGGATGCCGTACTCCCGGGCCACGATGGAGCTGTGGCTCAACGGGCCGCCGACGTCGGTGACCACCGCGGAGGCCATCGCGAACAGCGAGGTCCACGCGGGAGTGGTGATGCGCGCAACCAGGACCTCCCCGGGTGCCATCTGGCCGAAATCCTGGGGGCCTCCGAGGACGCGCGCAGGGGCACTGACCCGGCCGGCACTGGCGCCGACCCCTTTGATGACGTCGCCCTGCTGCTCCTGGGAGCGTGCCGGCATCATTGATTCGAAAGTGCGCTTCATCCAGCGGGTCTCCGGCAGGAGTTGCGGGGCAGCCGCCTTGGCCTGGCCCCGCCAAAGCATCTTGCGCTCCTCGACGACGTCGGCACGGACGGGGCGCGCCGCCCCAGTGATTGCCACAGCCACCGCTGCGAGCGGTTCCGCCGTGCCCGGCGGTTGCGGCGCGGCGAGGCCGAACTCGACGGCGCTTTGCAGTTCCTGCTGGCGCAGCCAGAACACGTCGGCGGGGCGGGCGATAACGCCGGAGTAGACCAGCCGTTGTCCGAGTTCGAGCAGCATCCGCCGGATCAGCGGCCAAGCGAGCCCGACGTCGGCCAGGGCGTCTTCGCGGACCGGTGCGGACTTCTGCGCCCACCGGAGCAGGCGGATGAACGGCGCCCGGCGACTCCGCCCGAGCCGGGTCCGTCCGAGCCGGGCGAGTATTCGCTCGGTTTGGTCCTCTCGCCGGGCGGCCGAGAGCCGCTGGCGCTCATGCGGGTCGTTGCCTTGTCCCCGCAGGTAGAACTTCACCGTGTCCAGCAACGCCGAAGGATCGTCCGCCGGCACCGGGCTGGCGAAGTCCAGGTTGTAGACCGCATGGCCGAACCGATCGAGATGGGCCTGGAAGCGGGGACGCCACTGCTGCCAAAGTGCCGGGTCCATGCTGGCAGGAGGGAGCCATCCCCTCTGCGACTCGGCCAGTGCAGCCGTCGGTTGCTTGAGGATTGCCGAGGCGAGCCCCTCGATCTCCCGGGCCCAAGACGCGAGGTCGTATAACGACTTCTCCGCCCGGATTGGTTCACTGTCGTAACCGAGGAGGAATGTCTCGGCAGGGGGATCTCCCGCGCGCCGGATGAGTTTGTCGTAATAGGCCCGGAAGGAGATTTCGCTCGTGGCGGCGATCGGAATGACTGACTCCACGGCCGTGTAGTACACGGTTCCCGCGTCCAGCAACGTCCGGACACCCTCAAGCAGTTCCTCTCCCGAAAGCTCCCCCATGGACTTTGCCGACCAGTCCTTGAGCACCTGCTTGTAGCGCGGATGCGAGAATTCCTCCCAACCCGTCACGCCCATGTGCGCCTTGCCTCGAGCCAGGGCGAGCATGGCCCCCGGCGCCTTGGCCATCACTCGCCACATTGCCGCGCTGCGGTAGTAGTAATAGGCGTAACCGTTGATGGTGGGCAGTCCGACGTCGCCGTCCCTGACGACTTCGCTGCCGACTGCTTCGTTCATCAGGGACTTGAGCGAGCGGGTCACCGAGCCGTCGATGAGGTCGGCGAACAGCGGCGACAAGGGATCCGGCAGTTGTTCCACGATGCTCGCCCGGAAATAGAGACCCCTCGGATAGGGCAAAGGCCAGGTGTCCGGGGTGTCAGCTACAGGTTCAGGCAGTGCCGTGATGGGCCGGGATTGCAACATGAAGAAATTGCCATCGGCTCGTGCCCACTCGATGTCCTGCGGAGTTCCGAAGTAGTCCGAAATCCGTGTTCCATAGCGGGCCAGCGCGGCGGCAGCTTCGTCGTCGAGCACGGCCCGGTTGCGAAGCGCCGCAGGGACCGGCTGCTCCGTAGTGCCTCCTTGGTCCGCGGCGCGGCGGTCCGGCACGACGTCGGCAGCGTGGTCCGCGTAGACGGTCATGACTTCCTTTTCGGCGGTCCGGCGCGAGAGCACGCGGCCCGTTCCCGCTTCGACAACAAGGTCATCCGTAGTGACATTTCCACTGACCACGGACTCCCCCAGCCCCCACGCGGCACTGATCGCGATCTGGTCGCGGCGACCGTTGGCCGGATTGGCGGTGAACATGACCCCGGCAGCCTCGGCCTCGACCATCCGTTGGACAACCACCGCGAGGCGTACATCGCCCGGTGCGATCCCCTCGCGTTCCCGGTAGGCCATGGCACGCGCCGTCCACAAGGAAGACCAGCAATCGATGACTGCCACATCCAGCGCTTCCGCCCCGCGGACATTGAGGTAGGTGTCCTGTTGCCCGGCGAAGCTGGCTGAGGCAAGGTCTTCCGCCGTGGCGGACGAGCGCACCGCAACGGGCGCGCCGTCGTCGCGGTCGCCGCGCTCGCCGTCGACGGCGTCCCGGCCGTCACCGCCGAAGCGAAGCTGTTCATAAGCCGCGGCGAGCTCGTACGCGATGGCCGCGGGCATGGTGCCGCCGGTGAAAAGGTCACGGATTGCGGCCGAGGCGTCTTCGTAATCCTGCGGCACAGCCTCCGCCGGCAGCGTCGCCAGTTCCTGGATGCGCGACTGGATCCCATTGGCATCCACGAAGGCCTCATACGCTGCGGTGGTCAGCACGAACCCCGGAGGGACCGGCAGCCCGGCGCGAACAAGGTTGCCCAGCCCGACTCCCTTGCCGCCGGCCACGGCGACGTCGGCCGCTTGCACATCGGCGAAGTTGTAGATGTAGGTCATGACCCTCGCTCCTTGTCGCGGAGACGCCCTCATCGAGCCTGACTCACAACATACTGCCACGCTGTCGAGCGGGACGCGATGGCTTCGCCGGCTGGCTTCTTACTGCGGGTCCAGCGCGCGTTTTACGGCCGCTTGGTCGCAAGCCTGGAGAACGCGAATGAACTCGTCCATTGCTTCCGGACCCCGATCGGTGTCGGCCACGCGAACAAGGTGGGAGGCGAGGACCGCGACCTTGACGTTCGTCATGCTGCTGCAGCTCACGAGCAGTTTGAACGCGGCGTCGGAGCTAACGAGCAACCGCCCCATCAGGATCCCGCGCGCCTGGTTGATAACGCCCCGCGTAGCATTGGCCCCCGCGACGGCGTCACGGGCCGCCTGCTCGGTTTCGCGCCGCAGCGTGGACGTCAGGTCGATCGTGGTCCCCTCGACCGCGGCGGCCCCAGACGGGCCCAACTTCGCGATCCCCGCCGTCAGCACTCGGCGGACATGTCCCTGCGCGTCAATGATCCGGTGGTAGATGCAGAAGTGTCCGCCGTCGCGGAACACCTGAGCCAGGATCTCCGTGGCCGGCGGCCTGTCATCCGGGTGCTTGTGCGACATCAGCAGATCGAGCGTTGGCACTACTTCCCCGCGCTGGTAGCCGTGGAGATTGAAGAGCCCGTCGGACCATTCCGCTTTCCCCGAGACAGGGTCAAAGAGGAAGGTTCCCGCCAGAAAGCCGGGGGCGCCCAGTGCACTCGAGTACGTATGAGGGCTGTCCAACATGGCTCAAAAACTCATTTCCTAAGCGTGCTTATTAATTCAGCTAAGCGTACAGAATACAGCGCGTACGACGGCGGCACGCACCGTCGGCTCCCGGCCTCACCCGCACCCCGGGGCTTGTTTCCCAGCGGGGCGTTTGTAGCCCCGGAACGGGAAACAAGCCCCGGATATGCAAGAAACTACCACCGGGACGGGAAACAAGCCCCGGCATGCGTTCAAACCAGCAGCTTAGTCCTTCACCACCACCTTGCCGACCATTCCAAAGTAATCGTGGAGTGCGCAGATGTAGTCGTAGACCCCTGCCTTGTTGAACGTCACAGTGAATGTCACACCCGGCGGCAAAATGCCCGAATTGAGCTGTCCGCCCGTGTAATTCGTCGGATCGCCCAGCGGCGGGAACGGGTTGGCAGGCTCGTCACCGAAGGTCACCGTGTGCGGCTCGCCCATGCCGTTGTTCACGAAGCTCACTTTCTCGCCAACGTGGATGACCACCTTTGGCTCGATGAACCGCATGACGCTGGCCACGCCGTCGTCGGCTCCGGCGATCACGGTGTGGTTGTCCGCTTGGTCGCGGGCGTCGCTCCATAGCTGGTAGCCGTCACGGAGGATGGCCCGTTCAGCACGCTCCACCCGGTTGTTGTACTGCTCCTGGCTGTAGGGGTAATCCGTGCCCTTGGCCCGCACGTGGACTGCGCCCTTCATGGCCGCGCCATGCACCAGGCAGTAGTACGTGAAATCGCCCGTATCCGGGAACTTCAAGGTGTAGGAACCAACTTCGGCGAACCCACTGTTCGAAACGTTCGACATCACGCCGGAGTTGTAATAGGAGTGCCCGTCGTAGGACGCGCCGCCCTGCGCGGATATGTAGAGGGGGCTGAAAGGATCAAAGGGTTGCGTGGACTCGATGGTTTGCCCCGTGGCCAGGAACGTGACCGTATGGATTTCGGCCGAGTTGGCCTCCCAGGTGACCTTGTCACCGGCATTGATGTAAATGTTCTTCGGCAAGAAGGACATTCCCTGGATGGCCTGGTCCGACGATTCGGATCCGACCTGGACAGTCCACGTCTTTGCGGATTTGCCACTGTCTGCGACCGCTGTGCCACTGAGTGCGACGGGAAGCATCAGGGCAAGGAGCAAAATCATGAGCGCTCGAAGGCGCGCCAATAGACGGGGTTTTGGATGAGCAGTCATAAGACTCATTCCTTAGGAAAATCTTTGCTGACCGGCTGTTATTAGCCTGGAAATTTTGAGGCGCCGGAGACCATGGCGTCGTTTGACGGTGACTCGGTTTCCTTGAACTTCCCTATGAACTTCAGCTCGCAGCTGCTGCCCCATCCCCCGCATACGGTGCGGCGCCACGGCGTGGGGCCATGCAGGATCCTCCCTTTGCTCGTAGGGATAACGTCCAGTTCCGTGGGCCAAGAGCCCCCCATTACGGAACCGGAAGGACACGGCGAAGCCGGCCCATGTGAAGGCGAGAGATTTATCTCTCATCGTGCTCCTGGAACGTTATTTTGTCGAGACACTGGGACTACACACGGGCTATATTTGTGGCCAAACTGAGGCTTTCCCGGATGCGTATTTAACCCACCTGAGTGGTACTTTCCGGACATGGACAGACGACGGCGACTATGGCTCTCGGCAGGGCTCGCAGTCCTGCTCGCGCTTGTGGTGGTCCTGGCCGCTGTCATCGCCGGATCCGGCAGAACGTCGTCGGGACCTTCGCCCTCAAGCGCCTCCGCGGGCGCAACCGCTACCCGAACTCCGTCCCCCACCAGGTCCCCCACCAAGTCCCCCGCGCCAACCGCTGCCGCACCCGCCCCGCCTACAATCCCTGAGCTTTCCGCCACTCCCATGAACATCCTGGTGATTGGCAGCGACAGCCGTGCGAATGCCAGGGACCAAAACAACCAGACCGTCACAACAGGCCAGTCATCGGACCAACGCTCGGATTGCCTCATGCTGATCCACGTTCCAGCGGACCGGCACAAGGTCTACGGCATTTCGATCATGCGCGACAACTGGGTGGACATCCCGGGCTATGGCGCATCCAAAATCAACGCCAGCCTTGAGGTGGGAGGCATCCCCCTCGTGGTGCGGACCGTAGAGACACTATTGGGCACGCACATAGACCACACCGTCATGCTGGACTTCCAGGGCTTCAAGGTCCTCACGGATGCCCTCGGCGGGATCGACGTCAATGTCACGCTTCCCTTCACGGCGAGCTTTGACACCCACCACACCTTTGTTGCCGGCGTCAATCATTTGGACGGGGAAGCGGCTTTGGAGTTCGTTCGTGAGCGCTACTCGTTCGTGGACGGAGACTACCAGCGCGTGCGCAACCAGCAAACGTTCCTCCGTGCTCTCCTGAGCAAGCTAAGAGGTGGAATCCAGACTCCCGCCGCGGTCCTCGGCTTGGTCAAATTCGCAACCAACTACCTCACGGTGGACCAGGGATACGACCCCGCAGCCGTGGCTATCCTGGCCTACGCACTCCGCACCGTGGACCCGGGAGCCTCCGTCTTCTTCACCCTTCCGACTGCGGGGACGGGCACTTCCCCGGACGGGCAATCGATCGTGCTGCCCGACTACGCGGGGATCGGGCAAGTGGCCGCGGCTCTGCGGGACGATACCCTGCCGGAGTATGTGGCTGCGCACGGTTACTGAGCCGGTGCGGGCTACTCGTTTCCGCTACCTGGAGTCTTGGGGCTTTTGTCTGTCACCACTCGAAGACTACTTGATGGAATCTTTAAGCAATCTTGAACCGAAGCTTGGGGAATCCTTGCGGCTTCCTGAAAAACCTGCCGGAAAGTAGTGGTCATCGGACAGCAAAAGTCCCGGTCTCACGGGCTTCAAGAAACGGAAATTTCATCATGGGTCTCAACCTGAAAACCACCACCGGTAAAGTCATTGCTTCCCTGGCCCTGGTCGGCACAGCTGCCGGCGTGGCGGGACTGGGAACCTACGGTGCCTTCACCTCCAG
>NZ_JBFTOG010000033.1:0-66746 GCF_056397865.1 Arthrobacter sp. 05L417 | reverse complement strand
GGACTTTGCCGGGTGGATCGCGAACTCGCCGGACTCGCCGCTGGCCGCAACGCCGTCGGGCGCCGACCGGGACGCGTGGTTCGACGTGAAGGTGATCTACCAGCAGGAGCACACAGGCGTCGACATCGGCGCCGTGCCGGCGGCATTCACGCCCCAGGTCGGACCGTTCAAGCTCACGTACCTCGAGAACGTCTACGGCACCGACCCCTCGGCAGACATCTTCGAGCTGCGCGGACTGGACCGCGGCGGCGTCGTGGTGGTCGTTCGCCCGGACCAGTACGTCGCGAACGTCCTGCCCCTGACCGCGACGGCGGAACTCGCCGCGTTCTTCGCGCCCCTCCTTCGATCGGGCCGGACCGAAAGAGAAGCGCTGTCCGGAGTGAACGTAGACGCAGGCCTTGAGCAACCTTGCATGACATTTGTTGAACACGTGAAGGTTTCTTCGGCGTTCTCGGAAACGCCTTGGGGGCGATTCGCAAACATCCAAGGGGATGGCAACCGGAACTGATCGGGTGCATGCCGGAAGAATCCTGGACCAAGGTTCGCGGTTGCGCCAACGAACCCCAAGAACGGCGGTGTTCTTCGTCGCGGTATCCGCGATTTCGCCGGACCGGCCTAGGAACCAGCGAAACCCGTAGAATGCATTGGTCCGCTCCATGTGGCCTCTATCGAATCAAGACTCCGTTGGGAGTAATAGTCAGTTACTGTCCCGATACGAAAGAACCCAAATTGGCAGCAGCAAAGATCACCAGCAGCGAAATCCGTGATCTCAACGAATGGCGACAGACGGTGGCGTCCAGGCTGCTCCCACTAACCATTGACACCGACGATGTGGACGGCTTCCACGCCACGATCCAAGGCATCACAGTTAACGGGATCCGGCTCTTCAACATCACTGCAACCAGGCACAGGCTCGAACGCACACGCCGCCTTGCGCAAGGAAACGCGGACCCCTTTTACTCAATCTCCCTTCAACTGAAGGGCACCAGCACCATCGAACAAAACGGCAACACGGCAACACTGCAGCCGAATGACTTCGCCGTTTACGACTCCACGTTCCCGTACCGGAGGACATTTCCGGACGATTCACAAACTCTTGTGGTCATGTTCCCACAACAGCTGATCAACTTGCCGCCCCGGGCACTCGCGGAGATCGCAGGCCTGGGAATCTCGGGTCAAAATGGTCTAGGAGCCATCGTCGCGCACTTCCTGGTCGGTGTCGCCGATAACTTGGAGGCGTTTCAAAGCAGCCTGGGCCTGAGCATGGCGCACTCCCTGGTGGAGCTAGTTTCGGCGGCATTCTCAGAGAAGCTAGGAGTCGTAGTACCGCACCGCTCCGATGCCCATCTGGAATTGACGATGCGGATCCGGGACTACATCATCTCCCAACTCTCTGACCCGGAGCTAGGACTAGACCAGATCGCATCCGCCCACTTTATTTCAACCCGACATCTTCAGGTGCTCTTCCGAGAGCAAGGGACAACTGTCTCGACATGGATGCGTGAACGCCGGTTGGAAATGTGCCGTCGTGATCTCGCTGACCCCCTCGGACAAGCAGAATCTATTCGGGCAGTGGCTGAACGTTGGGGCTTCTATAACCCTGCGCACTTTTCCCGCATTTTCAAAGATGCATACGCCTACAGCCCCCGAGACTACCGCCTGAACGTGCTTCACGACCAAGACACCAGGCTCAACGCTGTCGACTCCGGGGCTTGAAGCCGTAGTTTCTGGCGATAAACCCGCCGAGCCTACGGGATGTAGTGACGCCTCGGGCTTGTCATTACTTGTGAAAGGGGCGCCCATCAGCCATTGCTACGGGTCGTCGAACAGGCGTGCACAAGTGCGCACTTTGCCGTCGGATCGGGCCGGACTGGCCCGGATTATTGGTCGAGATGCGGCCTGCTCGGTGGTCAGGTGGGCGCAAGGATTTGCTGTGGGAGATGGTGCCGGATGTCCAGCGTCAAGAGGTGTGAGATCCTGCGTGGCCGCTACCTCCTGGACAGATAGCGTCCGAGCAGGATCTGGACGGTGGCGCCAAGGTGGTCTCTAGATAACCGGAGTTCTCTTAGCGGATGACGTCGAAGACCTGTTTCTGCAGGCCGTTGCTGTAGGCGTCGTGCTCGATGAGCTTCAGCCTCTGGGTGTCCTTGTCAGTGGTGCTGAACAGTCTCTTGCCGGCGCCGAGGAGCAGCGGGAAAACGAGGAGGTGGTAGCGGTCGATGAGTCCGGCGTCCGAGAGGCCGTTGTTCAGCTGTGCGCTGCCGTGGATGATGATCGGGCCGCCCTCGGTCTCTTTGAGGGCGGCGACCTCCTCGAGTGAGCGCAGGATGGTCGTCTCGCCCCAGTTGGAGACGAGTTGGTCGTCGGTGAGGGTCGTGGAGACGACGTATTTCGGCATGGTCTTGTAGTGTGCGAACTCGGCCATGTCCGGCCATACAGGACTGAATGCCTCGTAGCTGACCCTGCCCATCAGGATCGCGGTGGATTCCCGTTGCTCCCGCTCTTTGATCTCGAATGCCTCGGGGACGAATTCGATGTCCTTGAAGGTCCATCCGGAATTGCGGTAGCCGGGTTCGCCGCCCGGGCTGTCCACGATGCCGTCGAGGGAGATAAATGCGGTGCTGATCAGAGTGCGCATGACGGTTTCCTTTGGTGTGTTGTGATCGGTTGTCATACTCGCCGCTCTAGCTGTGGTCGCGGCGAGGTCTCGGTGGGTTGAGTGAGGGTCAGCTGAGGAGGCTGGTTAGCCGATGATGCTGCGACCCGGCAGACACAGCGCGCGACGGCTCGTCGTGACTGGCTGGTCCCGGGGTGCAATCGAAGTGGTTCTGGACATGTCGGTCTCCTTGTCGAGTGGTGGGGTGGCCGCCTGCAGCCTCTGGTCTCAGTTTTCTACCGAACATTTTATTTGTCAAGAACAGATTAATTGTCGGTGTTCAATCGTGGCATGTTCCGGCGCGTTGGTGGCATTGGGCTCGCTGCCGGACGCGGCTGGCGGACCGCGAAGCGGGCCCGGGCTTTGACAGCTATGTCGGGTCAACCCATGTTCCGGTCATCCTCCAGCGGATGCACGAAATGGCCTTTTGCTTGAGGCCCCGTCAGTTTTTCAAACCACTGCCTCATTCCGGCCAAGGCCACGGCCAGTTCCGGGAGCTCGGGATGCCACGGGCGCTCCCACTCCAATGAAAGCCACTCGGTTCGGTCTTCGAGGAGAGCGAGGATTTCGTGCAGCGGAATATCGCCCTCACCGAGGAGCCGTAACCGTCCGTCCAGGTTGGCATCTTTGAGTTGCGCATAGCCAAACCACGGGCCGATGGCTTCGAACGTCGTCGCGGGCAGCTCACCGGCAGTGGCCGGGTGGAGAACGTCCCAGATAATTTGGACGCCATGCCCGGGGCATATCTCTTCCAAGAGGGTCATGACCCGCCGGACGTCCCTTCCTCGGGGATGCGAGTCATGCGTTTCTAGATAGATTCGGATATCAGGTGCGGAGCGGGTGGCCGCCGCGAGCCGCCTTGCGATGCGTGAATCCGAATCCGGGCCAGCCCCGCCCGGAAAAACGCGGACCCCTGCCGCTCCCAAGTCACGAGCGAGAAGCATCTGAGCCTCAAGCTCGCCGAGTACGTGGTCGTCGCTCTGCCCCGGATTGCCTACACGTACGTACGTAGCTACGCAGACGACGTGCAACCCTGCCGCGTCGATCCGCCTACGGATCCAGCCGCGCTCTTCACGGGATAAGCCAGGATGCACTGCTTGTCCTGCCATGGAACGGAGTTCGAGCCCTTGAACCCCGTAGGTGGCCGCAATGTCCAGAATCTCCTGGAGAGACGCTTCAGGGCAGCCGAGCGTAGAAAACGCAACCTTCGCCTTCACGAAGTTCTCACCAACAAGGCGGCCGCCGCTGAGCTTTTCGCCCACTTCACTATCAATTCTTCTCCTCCGATGAAAGTGCCTTGATTCAAGGAGAAGTCCCTGAGGAACCTGGGGTCAAGCATTGGTAGGTCATTTGAACAACAATGCACACATCCCGCGACCGAGGTTTGCGGTCCTTGTTCTCCTTGACTTTCGAAGCCCGCGTCCGCTCTAGTTCATACTGAACAAATCAAACACAAGTGAACTTGATGGGAGACGCTCATGCTGCCCGAGGACCGGCACCTGCAGATTCTGAAGGAGTTGGCTTTTCATGGCTCCCTGAGCGTTGAGGAATTCGCGGCAAGAATGGGAACGTCAGGGATGACGGTCCGTCGTGATTTGGCGGTGCTCGCGGAGCAGGGGCTTCTGCAACGCGTCCGAGGTGGTGCCGTCCCGGTTGCCGGGTCCGCCATGGAAAGCGGCAGACGTGGCGCTGCCGGCATGATCCGCCGGGGACCTTCGGCTCCTGGGGGCGTTCCTCCGTTGTCGGGGCGGCCGGGCGGGAGCCGCCCGCTGGCGACGATCGGCATGATCGTCCCGTCGGCGTCGTACTATTTTCCGGGGGTTATCCGGGGCGCTGAGGCCGCCGCGCATGAAGCGGGCGTGCGGCTGGTTCTGGGGGTTTCCAACTACTCGGGCGCCGAAGAGCGACGACAGCTCCGCCGTCTGTTCGAGCACGGCGTTGACGGCATCCTGGTTACGCCCAGCGAGGTTTCATTGGCCGGGACTGAAACCCTCGCGTTGTTGGCTGAGGCCACGGTGCCGGTGGTCGTCGTCGAACGCTCCATCGAGGATATTTTGGACGAAAGCCGGCTGGAATCCGTACGCAGCGACCATGTGCGCGGGGCGGAGATTGCGGTCAACCATCTCCTGTCCATCGGCCACAGAAGGATTGCGCTGTGCGTTCGGGAGAAGACTCCCACGGCCTCGCAGGTCATCGAGGGCTACCACCTCGCCATGCGGCGGGCCGGGACGCCGCAGGACCCCACCATGGTGCGCCCCGTGTCCCGCGCGCTGAACGATCCACAGGCGCACCGCCTGGTGTTGGACGGGATCCTCGACTGGTGCGCCGAGTCGCACGTGACGGCCGCGATCGTGCACAGCGATGAGGATGCGCTGCAGTTTGCCAGCGCCTGCCAGGATCGCCGCGTCGGCATCCCCGAGGACTTGGCGATCATTGCGTACGACGACGAAATCGCGGGACTCGGGGCCGTTCCCCTCACGGCCGTGGCACCGCCGAAATACGACGTCGGACATGAAGCGCTGCTGATGTGCCTGAACAGGATCGGGGCCCAACGACGGGGTGTGTCGGCGCTGCAGCGACTTAGTCTTTCTCCCAGTCTCAACATCCGCGATTCCACGCAGAGCCAGGCGCTTGACGTCGGGGCCGCCGGATGACGGAAGCCAAGACAACCTCACTCCGGTTCTAGTGTTCAATTCTGTTCATTCCGTTGATATGTTTACTCGCTGACCGTTTCATTGGGAGTTAAGTGCTTCAAAGCACACCACGACTTCGCATCGTGAACTTCAAAGGAGAACAGAATGAAGCGTCGCCAGCTTCTGCTCGGAGCGGCCAGCCTCGTGGCCAGTGCCGCCCTCATCACGTCCTGCGGGACCACACCGTCCGCAACCCCGACCCCGGCTCAAGACCCTGCCGGCACCATCACGTTCTGGTCCTCGCTCGCAGGCATGGACAAGGTCGCCGCAGCGTTCAACGCAAGCCAGAACAAGATCAAGGTCAACTTCGAAACCGTCCCCAACGGCGCCAGCGGGGGTTACGCCAAGCTGTCCACCGCCATCACGGCAGGCAACGGTCCCGACGTGGCCACCATCGAATACCCGCAGCTGGCCGAGTTCGTCAGCAACGGCCAACTCCAGCCGCTGGACGGACTGATCGACAAGTCCGCCACGCTGGACAAGCTCTCGGACCAAGCCCGCGGACTGGTGCAACTCGGCGGGAAGACCTACGCCCTTCCCTACGACACCACACCGATGGTCATGTGGTACCGCAAAGACCTGCTGGAAAAAGCAGGCGTTGAGGTTCCCAAGACCTGGGATGATTTCGAGAAGGCCGGCCAGAAGGTCAAGGCAGTGGCACCGAATGCCTACCTCGCCAGCTTCTACCCGAACGATCCGGTCGTCACCGCGGGCCTGGCCTGGCAGGCCGGTGCCAAGTGGTTCTCAACCGACGGCGACAGCTGGAAGATCGGCGTCAAGGATGAGGCCACGCAGAAGGTGGCCAACTACTGGCAGAAGTTGATCGACCAGAAGATCGTCAAGGTCGAACAGTCCTTCAGCGACGAATGGTCCGCCGATCTGGCCAGCAGCACCGTTGTCGGTGTCCTCGGCGCGAGCTGGAGTGCCCCTGGCCTGCAGTCGCGTACGAAAGCAAACAACCAGGCTGGCCAGTGGATCGCGGCCGAGGTGCCGAACTGGGGCACCCCATCGAACGGTTTCCTGGGCGGTTCCAGCTTCAACATCCCCAAGGGCAGCAAGAACCCCGCCGCTGCCGCGAAGTTCATCGAGTTCCTCACCACCAACCCCGACGCCGTCAAGGCTCGCGGCAGTGCCGGCTCGGCCTACCTGGCGTTCCCGGGACTGACTCCCGTGGCGAAGGGCGCGTTCGACGCGAGTTACTTCGGCAACGACATCTACGCCGTCTTCGACAAGGCCTTCGCCTCCGTCAAGAGCGGCTGGCAGTGGGGACCGAACTGGGACCTCACCAACACCGCCATGAAGGATGCTTTCGGCAAGCTGACCACCGGCGGCACCGTCAAGCAGGGCATCGAAATCGCGCAGACTGCCACGGTGGGCGGACTCAAGCAGAATGGTCTCTCCGTCAAGGAGTAGGCCCGTCCGGCGGGGTGGCTTCATGGCAAGCCACCCCGCCAGCGAGGAGATTCATTATGGTGAACCTAGCACCCACAAAACCGGCCAGCCGCGTTGCGGCCGCACCCACTTCCACCATCCGCAAGCCGCGCGGCCTTTCCGGAACCGGCGGCCGCACCGCCGCCCTGTTCCTTACCCCGTTCTTTGCCGTCTTCGCATTGGCGATGGTGGCACCCGTCATCTATTCGATCGTGCTGAGCTTCTTCGCCCAGCAGAAGTCCGGCCTGGGCTTCGGCGAGGCCAAGACCGCATTTGTCGGCCTCGAGAACTACCTGCAGGTCCTGCAATCCGAGGCTTTCGTGGGCGGCATCGGCCGCCTCGCGCTGTACTGCGCTCTGTACATTCCCTGCATGGTAGGCGGCGCCGTGGCGTTCGCCCTCCTACTGGATGCCGCCGTCGCACGGGCCCGAAAGCTGTTCCAACTGTTCGTCTTCCTGCCGCATGCCGTGCCGGGCGTCATCGCCGCGCTCATCTGGGCCTATATGTACACGCCAGGAGTCAGTCCCATCGTCTCCGTCCTCGACTCCGGCGGCATTTCGCTGAACTTCCTGGACGCCCACCTGATCCTGCCGTCGATCGTGAACATCGCCGTGTGGGAATGGACGGGCTACAACGTGATCGTGCTCTTCACGGCGCTGCAGGCGGTTCCGCGGGAAGTCCTGGAGGCCGCGCGTGTTGACGGAGCCGGGGAAATCCGTGCGGCCCTCAGCATCAAGCTGCCGCTGATCCTGCCCGCACTCAGCGTCATCATGCTCTTCACCGTGATCGGCACGCTGCAGCTGTTCACCGAACCCTCCATCATCTCCAAGGCCACGGCGTCCGTCACCAGCACATGGGTTCCGAACATGTGGGCCTACGACGCGGCCTTCAATCGGCACAACCTCAACCAGGCCGCGGCCGCCTCCATCATCATTGCGCTCATGGCCGCCGTGCTGTCCTGGGCCGTCACCCGCTTCAGCTCAAGGATGAACAAAGCATGAGCGCCACCAGCTTCCCCCGGCCCCGAACTGCGCTTGCGCCTTCACCTTTGAAACGACGCCGGGCCGCCCGAGTCGGGTTCGCCAGCATATTCACCGTGAACGCACTCCTGATCCTCGGTTGCGCCTACATGGTGCTTCCGGTGCTGTGGCTCTTCTTCGCCTCCACAAAAAACACCGCGGACCTCTACGGAACGGCGGCCTACGCTTTCGGGCACCCGGCCTTCTTTGACAACGTCGTCGCGGTCCTGAGCCAAGACGGCGGCGTGTTCCTCCGCTGGATGGCGAACTCCATGTTCTACGCGGCTTTCGGAGCCGTCTTTGGCGGGCTCATCTCGGTCATGGCCGGGTACGCGTTCGACAAGTTCCAGTTCCGCGGCAAGGACTCCTTCTTCGGTATCGTTCTGGTGGGCGTCCTCATCCCGAACACCGCCACCGTCCTGCCCATGTATCTGCTGGCATCGGTCTTCGGGATCACCAACACCATCTGGGCCGTCCTCATCCCCGTGCTCTGCAACCCTTTCGGCGTCTACCTGGCCCGGGTTTACTCCGCGGCCTACGTCCCGGCCGAAACGCTCGAAGCGGCGCGTGTGGACGGGGCCGGAGCCATCCGATCCTTCTTCTCACTCGGCCTGCCCATGATGCTCCCCGGATACATCACCATCGCCCTGTTCCAGTTCGTCGGCGTCTGGAACAACTTCATGCTCCCGTTGGTGATGCTCCAGGACCAGCAACTGCTCCCGGTCAGCGTCGGTATTTCCATCTGGCAGGGCTACGCCGTACCGCAGCCGGAATTCACACCCCTCGTAATCACTGGGTCCCTTCTGTCCATCGTGCCGCTGCTGCTCGCGTTCATCATGCTGCAGCGATTCTGGAAGTCCGGCCTGACAGCAGGGAGCGTCAAGTGACCCTCAACGTTGCCTTGGCCATGCCGGCCCACACCGCCCGGGCCCTGTTCCCGGAACGCAGCCTCGACACCCTCGAGCCTGAACTGAACCTCCTGAGCCTTGAGCCCATCCAGGACTTTTACGCACCCGAAGGCAAGGCGCTGCTCGCGGAGGCGGACATCCTCATCACAGGCTGGGGCTGCCCCATGATTGACGACGCCATCCTGGATGTGGCACCGCGCCTGCGCTACGTCCTGCACGCGGCCGGGAGCGTGAAACACCACGTCGCGGACGCATGCTGGGAACGCGGCGTCCAGGTCAGTTCCGCCGCGGATGCCAACGCTATTCCGGTCGCGGAATACACCGTAGCCATGATTGTCCTGGCCAACAAGCGCGTCCTTCAGATCGCCCGCGCCCTGCACACCGCCCGGGCAGAGGTCCTGCCGGAACAGCTCTTCCCCGATATGGGCAACTACCGCAAGCGCGTCGGGATCATCGGTGCTTCCAAGATCGGGCGCCACGTCATCCGCCTGCTGGCTCCGTACGAGCTGGACGTCGTGGTGGCCGACCCTTACCTCGACGCCGCCAAGGCGGCCGCGCTCGGCGTCGAGCTCGTCACCTTGGACGAGCTCGTGGCGAGCAGCGACGTTGTGTCCCTCCACGCGCCGTCGCTTCCCTCCACCAAGAACCTCATTGACGCCGGCCGGATCGATCGGCTCCGCCCCGGAGCCACGTTCATCAACACCTCCCGGGGTGACCTCGTCGACCAAGACGCCTTGCTGGCGCGGGTGGAGCGCGGTGACCTCTATGCCGTGCTGGATGTCACCAGCCCTTGGGTCCTGCCACCGGACTCCGGCTTCTACACGCACCCAAATGTGCTGCTGACCCCGCACATCGCCGGTTCCCTGGGCAACGAACTGGAACGCATGGCAGCCAGCACCGTCCAGGAAGCCCTCCGGCTTTCCCGGGGCTACCCCCTCGAGTTCCGCGTCCGCGCCGAAGATCTCGGCATCACCGCCTAGTTCTCATTTGTGCCTCGGCGTTCAGGGCGCCGAGGCACGTCCACCACAAATACTTAGGAGCAACTCCGTGTCACCACAGATCTCACGCCGAACGGTACTCCAGGCTGCAGGCACACTGTCCCTCGCGGCCGTGGTCAGCTCCATGTTTGCCCAAAATTCCTGGGCGGCGTCAGAGCCGAGCGCCGCGGACTTCGCCGCGCTGCGGAGCCGCTGGGTAGACCAGATCACCGGCCGCACGGTGATCCAGGCGGGGGATTCAGACTTCGCCACGGCTATCACCGCGCTGAACAACAAGGCCGCAGCTTCGCTGGCCAAGGTCAACCGGGCGGCAGGCCGTACCTCGGTTTTCACCGATCTGTCGCTCGCCAACGACGTCCAAATTGTTGCCACCTACCAGCGTCTGCAGCAGCTCGCCATCGCCTGGGCGACACCCACAGCCACAGTGTTCGGGGATGCCTCCGTGCTCGCCGACATCAAAGCGGGGCTGGCGGACGCGCATGCCGTTGCCTACAACGATACGAAAGTAGAATCCGGAAACTGGTGGAACTGGGAAATCGGTGTGACAAGGGCCTTGGCCGATACGTTGGTCCTGATTCACGGCGAACTGTCCGCCGCTGAGATCGCTGCCAACTGCGCAGCCATCGACCACTTCGTGCCGGACCCATGGCAGCAGTTCATGGCACCAAGAGCCAAGGTCACGTCCGTGGGGGCCAACCGCGTCGACCTTAGCCAGGCAATCATCATCCGCTCCTTGGCCGGGGAAGATACCGCGAAGCTTCAGCACGCCATCAAGGGCCTGAGCCAAGTATGGCAATACGTCACCAGCGGAGACGGATTCTTCAGGGACGGCTCCTTCATCCAGCACAGCACCACCGCATACACAGGTTCGTATGGGGTAGTGCTGCTCACTGGATTGTCCAAGCTGTTCGCGCTCCTTGGCGGCACGGCCTTTGAAATCACCGATCCAAGCCGCAGCATCTTCCTCGACGCAGTCGAGGGTTCGTACGCGCCGTTCATCATCAACGGAGCCATGGCGGATGCCGTGCGCGGCCGCACAATCAGCCGAGAGGCCAACACCGGCTACGACCTCGGGGCTTCCGCGATTGAGGCCATCCTGCTCCTGGCACGCGCCATGGATCCCGCCGCTGCCAGAAGATGGCGGGGCCTGTGCGCCGGATGGATCACCCGCAACACCTACCGCCCGATTCTTGCAGGGGCCAGCGTGCCCAGGACCGCCCTGGTCAAGGAACTCCAGGCCACGGGAGTTCCGCCGGCCGTGGAGGCCCCGGGGCACCGGCTCTTCCCCGCCATGGACCGTACCATCCACCGCGGGAACGGCTGGGCACTGTCCTTATCCATGTCAAGTAACCGCATTGCCTGGTACGAATGCGGCAACGGCGAAAACAACCGCGGGTACCATACCGGTTCCGGCATGACACATTTCTACACGGCTGACCTGGGGCAATACGATGACGCCTATTGGGCCACCGCCAACTACGACCGGCTGCCCGGCACCACCGTGGACACCACGCCCTTGCCGGACAAAGTGGAGGGCGAATGGGGCGCGGCTCGCCCCGCAAACGAGTGGACGGGCTCCGCGGCCCTGGGCGACGTGGCCGCCGTCGGACAGCATCTGGTGGGTCCCGGTGGCACCGGTTTGTCGGCCAGGAAGTCCTGGTTCGTCAGCGGGGACGTGGCCGTATGCCTTGGCGCCGACATCAGCACCAGGAGCGGTGCCCGCGTGGAAAGCATTGTGGACCACCGCAATCTCCACCAAGGAATCAACGCCCTCACGACGGCGTCAGGCACCATCGCCGAATCGGCCGGCAGCGCAGTGGTTCTGGACGACGATCGATGGGTCCACTTGGAAGGGTTCGGTGGCTACGCGATCCTCGGTGCCTCGCAGCTCACGGTCCTCCGCGAAAGCCGCTCCGGAAGCTGGTCGGCGGTCAACCTCCTTGCCGGCAGCACCACCGTCCAGCAGCGCAACTTCGCCACCCTCTATATCGACCACGGCGTAGGCAGCACACCGGGCAGCTACGCCTACGTTGTGGCTCCAGGGGCATCAGTCGCCCAAACAACGCAGATCGCAAAAGGCAACAACCACACGGTGATCCGCAACGATGCCACAGCCCAGTCCGTGGAATTCAAGACCGAAAAGACCACCGCAGCAACCTTTTGGAGGGCCGGAACAGCGGGGGAACTTGGTGCGTCGGGTCCCGCGTGCGTTGTCTACTCCAGGCACGGAAATGTGCTTAGTCTGGCGGTCAGCGAGCCCACGCAGAAGGCTTCCAGCGTCACGTTGACGCTGCCCGAAGGAACATGGTCCACCGTGGTGGAAGGCTCCGGGGCGATCCTCGGCACTGACACCGAAGGCCGCTCAACGCTCACGCTAGACACTGCCGGACTTGGCGGCCAGACGCAGACCTTCAAATTCCGCCGCTAAGGGAAGAGCAGCCACCGTGCCGCTGCCACAACAGCCAAAAACGACCCGGATTTTCCCCGGCCGGGCGTTGGTCGTGAGGTCTAGTTTTGGGATGTTCTCGGGCTGCGAACGAGCCGCACGAGCTCCGCCTCCGGGCCTGATAGTTGACGGGGGCCGTTCCACACCGCACGCAGCGCCCGGTGGAGGACAAGATCTTGGACCGGGATGATCTTTAGTTCTCCGGTCTTTACTTGGTCTGCCACTGCGAGGGTGCTCATCACTGAAGGACCCATGCCGGCCAAAACGCTTGTACGGATTGCGGCCGCGCTGCCAAGTTCGAGCAAGGGAGCCGCACGCGTGTACTCGGCCAATGCAAGGTCAAGCGTGATCCGGGTGCCTGACCCCGGTTCGCGGACCAGCAGCGATGTTGATGCTAGCTCGGCAATGGAGATGGGTTGCCGTCGCCGGGTCCACGGGTGTTTAGGATGGACGACGACGACGAGTTCGTCGCGGGCCACGGTGAGGTTATGCAAGGTGCGGGGGATGGTGGGGGATTCCACGAAACCTATATCGCAGGCTCCGCTGGTCACATCCTCAAATACCTGAGCGGAATTATGTACAAGCAGGTGTATCCGCACTTCGGGGTGCAGCTTTCCAAAGGTGCCAAGCCAACTGGGCACCAGGTGCTCGGCGACGGTCATGCTCGCGGCTACCGTCAGTGCGGTCCGCCGCTCAGCGCGCAGGGAATCGGTAGCCTGCAACATCTGCCGTGTTTCGGCGAGGATTCTTCGCGCCCAGTGGGCCACGACTGTGCCTTGGGGGGTGAGTGTGGAGCCTGTTGGACTGCGCTGCAGCAGGGTCATGCCCAGCTGGCGCTCCAACACTCTGATCGATCGGCTCGCGTTGGGTTGAGCTAGGCCTGCCTGTCGGCTGGCGGCGCTGAGGCTTCCGTAATCGTCCACTCCAACCACTAGTTCCAGTACGGCCAGATCCGGCCACTTTGCCATGCGCTAAGCATATAACAGGGCGATAGGTGTTGCTATTTTGATATACCCCTATGTAAAGAAGACGGCTATCTCGGGACCAGGTCTCCAGCGAGAATTGGGAGATGAGTAGCCAGGAGATCCAGCCAGAGCCTGGCGCATGCCAGCCCCGGGAGGATCGCAGACAAGCATGAGTCAAGACATAGCCGCACCCCTGAAGGACGGACGGCAGGGTGCGCTGCTTCCCCGGGGCTCGCGGAGCAAGCGGCTGCCCGGACTGACGGCGGCAGCGGCCGCGGTCGCCGTCGCGTGGCTGATCCATTCGACGGTACCGGCGATGCCTTTCCTGACGGTGTCGGTCATGCTGGGAATTCTTTCCGCGAATCTCCCCGGGATCAGTACCGCCGTGGAAGGGGTCCTGCAGCCCGGGCTGGTGCTTTCCGCCAGGCGGTTCATGCGGCTGGGAATCGTTCTGCTGGGTCTCAAGCTCAGCCTGATCGACGTGGCCGCGCTGGGCTGGAAGACGCTGGCGATCGTGGTCGGCATTGTCTTGCTGACCTTCATGGGAACGATGGTGCTGGGCAAGGCACTGAAACTTCCGGGCGATCAGCCCCTGCTTCTTGCCACAGGATTTTCCATCTGCGGCGCCTCCGCGATCGGGGCCATGAGCGGGGTCACCAAAACGGATCACCGCGACACCGTTGTCCCAATCGCCCTCGTGACCCTGTGCGGAACGCTGGCGATCGCGGCCCTCCCGGCGCTCAAGGGACCCCTGGGCCTGGACACTGTTCAGTTCGGCTACTGGGTGGGAGCCAGCGTCCACGATGTGGGGCAGGTTGTGGCAACGGCGCAGACGGCGGGCGCGGCTTCCCTCGCCGTCGCGCTCATCATCAAGCTCACCCGTGTGCTGATGCTTGCGCCGATGGTCACCGGTGCCGCACTGGTGGGACGCTTCCGCCGCCGTCGGACGGCAAACGGCGCTGGGGATACCGGCATCAAGCTTCCTCCGCTGATCCCGCTCTTCGTGGCCGGGTTCATGGCGATGATCGTTCTGCGGACGCTGGGGATCCTGCCGCCAGTGGTCCTCGACGTTGCCGGCACGGTCCAGGACCTGCTTCTTGCCGCAGCCCTGTACGGGCTTGGGTCGTCAGTGCAGGTCCGGTCCCTGCTCCAGACCAGTGGCAGGGCCATCATCGCAGCGATGCTCTCTTGGGGTCTGATCGCAGCGCTGGCATTCGTCGGCGTGCACTTCATGTAGGAGCACACCGCCATGGGGTTCAGGATTTCGAAGGACGATGCGGGGTCGAGATCCGGCCTCAAGGCGGCCTTCTGATATTTATCCGCATCGGCACGCCAGGGACATCAGGGCGGCCCGTGGCGTGCGGGGCACTCGGATCGGAGTGCCCTGGGCTCGGACCGGCGGATCCTCGACATCGGGATCCTCAGGTTGCAAAAGAGGAGGCCGAAAGTCTTTCGGGCACAGCCGATACCCCAAGGGGGAAAGCCTCGACAGGCGGTGTCGCATGATGGCGAAAAGCACCCGACCTGGGTGGTGGCGCACCGGAAAAGCGTCGCGCAGGCTGGTCTGGCTCGGTATCGCGTTGGGCACAGTCGGAGCCTTAGTTCACCTCGGAAGTTACGCATGGGGCCGCCAACTCAATGCTTATGCTCTCGTCTGGGGTCTGTACTTCCTGGTACTCGAGGTGATCGTTCTGGCAATCCTTGGGCTGGTTGTTGCCGGCGTTGTGATCAGCGCCAGGTTCCTGGTGACCGAGGCAGCGAGCCGCAAGACGCGTGCAGTCGTCACCGGTATCTCGGCGCTGATAAGTTCGGGCCTACTCGCCTATGCGTTCTGCAGCCTCTTTCCGCCCTTGACGGACCCCGGGACAATCGCGGCGGTAACCGGGTTCGTGGTGGGCAGCATGTTCGCGATCGTTTCCTACCGGCGCATCCCCCCAGACCTGAGCTCAGGATATGGTCAGCGGCACGGATACCGTCCCGGGGGAGCCTGCCGACAATGAGAAATACCGAGTTGTCATTGGACTCAACAATCAACGGTTCCATGCCACGGTGCACTTAATCGAGCTTGTAGCCACGAGGGAGCAGCCGGAGTTCCGGGCACGGTTTGGTTTTGGTCGGTTCGTGGGCCCGTGGCGAGTGGAACGGTCACAAGTTAAAAGAGTCTTCAGGGCGCGCGGATTGTTTTCCGACGGCATCGCGATCCAGGGCGACAATTACTTCGACTGGACCGTCTACTCCTTCTACCCGGAAGTCGTCCTTCTCTCACTTGAGGAGCTCGGCTATCCAGTCGACTGGCTCGATCGATACTGAGGCCTTCACCTAGCGAGTCAACCATTCACCTGTTCTACGGCCAGAAGTGTCTCACTGGGAGTCCCACAAGGTCCCGAAGCAAAACGACACACCTTCGATCTGGCATGAGCGCGAGGCGATTGCTTGGTTGCGGCTTAGTTTGACCGGGGGTTCTTGAGAAGGTGGATGCTGAGGACCTCGCTGGTGTCGCGCGTTGTGACCGTGATCCCGTCACCGACGATGTCCAGGAAAAGGATGGCCCTTTCGCCTACTTTGAGTTTCCCGATGCCCAGGAGGGGAATCTCCTGGGTGTCCCTCCTGAGAACCGACACGCCTGCCGTTCGGTATGCGGCTTCTGGGTCTTGGTCCGCTGGCAGGCGCGTGAGGCTTGGGGAGGCTCCGAGGGCGATCCGGTAGAGGGAGCCTGTCGAGGTGCGGAAGGCAAAAGTTCCGGTGTCTGTGTCCGTCAGTTCCTCGATCACCATGGCCTGATTCTACGTCGGAGCGGTACCCGGCAGTCCCTGGCGTGATCGCACACGGAGGCTGAGAAAACCAGCAGCCCCAGAGAATTCGTGAATCGCCTATGCGTCTCGCGCCGGGAGTGTCGACGGGAACCGCTCCGGTCCCTGTCAGCGGTGAACAAGTTGATGGGGCGCGATGGATGCAAAGAGTCCGGGGAAAGATCGAGGTCCAAACGGTTTGGCCGGTCCGGTGACCTCCTGGCCAAAATTGTATTAACTGGGCAGGCTGCTTAGGCCGTATGTTTCACCCGCCGCACTCGGGTAATGATCGTTGGGCAGGGCAGGGACCTGAGTACCGTGTGGGCCGTCGATCCCAGAAGGAGGCGTTTAAAGCTACCCCTTCCACGGCTGCCCAGCACCAGCAACCTGGCTTCGGCGGCGGCGTTCGCGAGTGCTTCCGCCGGCTCGTTGTTGGACACCAGAACCTGATGGACAACCACGTCGGGATAGTTTTCGGCCAGACCGGCGACGGTCTCGGCGAGGACGATTCGTTCTCCTTCCAAGATGGTCTCGGCAACGTCGGCCGCCGGCATGGCGCGATGAATGAGCGGCCGAGCGAGGACGGCGTGAACCACTGCGAGCTCCTGGCTATCCTTGTCCGCTTCGGCCGCCGCGAAGGAAACCGCTTGCGTTGATTCTTCGGAACCGTCAGCGCCGACCACGATGCCGCGGCGCCCGGTCATGTCCTGTTCCCCGACCACTGCCACAGGGCACTGCGCGACGGCGGCGATCTGCAGCGCCCTGTCAGCTACGGGTCCTCCAGGCCAGTTGTGCCCGGTTCCGATCACAACCATCGAGGCTCCTTTGGAGTGCTTCCTGAGCGCCTGCCCGGGGCTCCCGGAAAACAGAAAGGTTTTCACCTGGACCGTCGGCTCCAATTCGCCTGCATACGCTGCGGTTTTACTGAGCAGCTCGTTTGCTGCGGCCCTGATCACCTCATTGGAACCGACGGATTCGTCGAGCCATCGACTGTCGACCGCGTGAACGAGCTGCACCGGGAGTTTCCGTCGTGCCGCCCGGTCCATCGCCCAAGCCAACGAGGCATGGCTCGCCTTGGTGTCAACCACGCCGACAACGATTGGCTTTTTCATGACTCTGTCCGCCTTCCATGAAATGTGACTCCCTCTTTGCGGGTGCTGTGGGCACCATTTTCTGCTCGTTTGGCCGAGCCAGGCAGGGCCGTAAGTCCTGCAGGTGGCGCTCTTGCTGCCACCGTGGCCAGGGACGGAACGCACTCGCAGAACTAGGCGCTGTCACTCGTCCGATGCATGGCGTTGTGCTCTGTTCTGACGGGCCGACTGGGTCTAGCATGCGGGTGTCGAATAGTCTGCATGGAAGGGCTTGAATGATGTCCAGCTATCAGCCTCAGTATCTTCCCCAAGGTGGAGTCCCGCTTGAGCTGCCTTACTATGGAGCCCCGCCGATCGAGGCCGTCAAACGGTTCTGGAAGAAGTACACAGTCTTCCACGGGCGGGCTAGCCGTAGTGAGTATTGGTGGTGGGTCCTCGCCTCGGCCATCGTCTCAGGGGTGATCAATGCGGCCGGTGCGACAGGGAGCGGCAACACCAGCACCTCGACGGCCCTTGGCGGCCTATGGTTCCTGGCGACAATCGTGCCTTCGCTCGCCTTGGCTGCACGGCGCCTGCACGACGCAAATCTCAGTGCGTTCTTCTTGTTGCTGGCCTTGATCCCGGTGCTCGGATGGATTGCCCTGCTCGTGTTTGTGCTCCTGCCGGCCAATCCCAGGGGTCAGCGATTCGACCGGTTGGTGCAGGCATATCCGCCGAACCCGCCGCAGCCGTATCCGCCTCAGGCTTGAGGATCGGGCGGAGTCAGAGGAGCCTAGTCTTTGGCCCGTGTGTGTTCCCATTCATCGAGGAGGCCGGGCAGCCGGGTCATGAGGAACCGGTAAAAGGCGCCCATCTCCTTCACTCTTGCCCTTGCCGCTGATCCTTCAGGGAGGCTTGACGCGGTGGAGTCGGCGAGATCGGCGAGTCGGTTGTATACGGGGTTCTGGCGTAAGGAGGCGACGTACCACGCGTTGTCGGGGAGGGCGTAGTGGTCGCGCCGGCTGCCAGGTCGCGAGACCCGGTGGACGAAGCCGACAGTCTGCAGGTACCGCACGGCGCCGGAGACTGCGGCCGCGCTCGCGCCCAGCATCTCTGAGAGCTCGGCAGCGGTCAGCGAGCCGTCGTCGGAGACCACGAGGGCCATGAGGGCGCGGGCCGGCATCTTGGGAAAGCCCGCGGCAGTGAGGACAGCTGCGGATGTCTCGGCGGAGTCGGGCATACGCTTGCTCTCGGGACCTGTCACGCTGTGCCCACCTCCCGGCGGCGGACGGCCACGAGCGAGAATGCCGTGATGACCGCGGCGATGCCGAGCATCCAGAAGCCGCCGCTCCAGTCGGTCCCGGTGCTTGTGGTGACGGGGCTGTGGGTAAACGGCGAAAGGTCCCGGAGTGTCTGGTCGAGGCCGAGCATGCCGCCGTAGATCCCGAGGACGACGCCGACGCCCAGGAGCGCCCACCCGGCAGGGATCGTGGCGCGGGGCCAGACAACGAACACTGCGGCGGGCAGCGCAAGGTAAATGAGTGCTGCGGGAAGCTGGTCGACGGCGGTCTGCCAGACGTCGCCGACTGCGTTGGAGGTGTCTCCGGAGGCGACCAGTGAGACCCAGGCCCCGAGGGCGGTGAACGCCATGACAAGCACGACAGAGACGGTACCAAGTCCAAGGAAGCTCCCCAGCCAGCGTATCCGGCCCACCGACTCGGACACCACGGGCTCGGCGGTTCCGGCCACCTCCTCCTGACGGAGGCGAAGGACGGCCTGGAGACCGCAGGCCGCGGCAAGTATTCCGGCTACCTCGAACAGTGCTGCGACGAGGAGCTGGGTCATTGATGTGCCCTGTGCCTCGATCATGCCGCGGAGCACGGCAGTGATTTGGGGGTTGGAGGTGATCGAGGACTGGATCGCGGAACCGAGCGAGCCCGCGAGGAGGCCCGTCGCGAGGCCGCCGATGCACCAGCCCATGATCGCTCCCTGCTGCAGGCGCAGCGCGAGCGAGAAGCTCCCGCGCAGCCAGGGCCGGGCGTCGGCGCGTCCGGATCGCCCGGCGAGCACGCTCGCCCCGACGTCACGGCGCGCCATCAAAGCCACGACGACGGCGGTGCACACCGCCCAGAGTGCGAGGGGAAGGAGCAACGGCCACCAACGGTTGCCCGTGTAGGCGAAGGTTTGCTGGCCCCATCCGATGGGGGAGATCCAACTCGGCCACGCGGCCGTCATGGTCGTCCCGTCGGGACTCACCTGTCCCGTCGCGTCCCCGAAGCCGCGCAGCAGGTACGCGAGCATCACGAGGGCCGACGAGATGCCGTTGGCCCCCCGCGATGTGCTGAAGAACTCGGAGGCCAGCAGGCCCACGCCGAGGAAGGCGAAGCCCACGGCACCCGTCGCGAAGCCAGCCACGAGCGAGCCGGCAGGGTCAAGCCCTCCGGCCATGAAGCCGAGCGCCGTCGCGACGGCGACGAGCGCGTTGGCCACGATGCCGTGAAGGACAGTGGCGCCGAGCGGGGCCCATCGCCCGGCCGCCGTCGCGGAAATGAGCTCGGCCCGGCCCGATTCCTCTTCCGCCCGGGTGTGCCGGACGGCCATGAACGTATTCATGAGTCCGGCAAGGACGCCCAGGAATGAGAAGATTTCGAAGAACGTAAACGAATCGAGCGCCGGACCGCGTGGGAGGCCGCGCAGCACGAGGATCGCGGGAGCCGCGGTCGCAAGCTGCAGCACCTGCGCGCGTGTCGCGT
This sequence comes from Arthrobacter sp. 05L417, assembly GCF_056397865.1. Lineage (NCBI taxonomy): Bacteria > Bacillati > Actinomycetota > Actinomycetes > Micrococcales > Micrococcaceae > Arthrobacter > Arthrobacter sp. 05L417. The sequence goes on along the minus strand of NZ_JBFTOG010000033.1, from coordinate 47,018 downwards.
CGTCGCCGAAGGTTTTAGCTATGGCCGCGACGGCGAACAGCGCGAGGGCTCCGATCGAGAGCACCCACACAATCACCTGCCAGCGGTCCCGGCGTAACCTCTGCCGGTACAGGATCCACAGAGCGCCCATCTCAGGCTCCCGCCCCGGCGCGGTGGCGCCGATGGTGGGTGCCGCCGTCGTCCGCTACCTGCGGGGCAGGCGGGGCGACCGTGTCGCCATAGTGGCGCAGGAAGAGCTCTTCGAGCGACGGCGGCGCGACGAGGAGGCCTTTGACCCCGAGGCTGCCCAGCAGGGGCAGGACCTCGTGGACGCGATCGGAATCGGCGCCGAACTTGACGCGCCCGTCGGCCACGGTGAGGTCGTGGACCTGCGACAGCGTGTCCAGCGCGTGGGTGTCCACGCTGTCCTGGGCGAACGAGATCTCCGTGCGGGTGAGGTGGCGCAATGCGTCGAGCGTCCCTCCGTCAACGATCCGGCCGGCTCGGATGATGCTCACGCGGTCGGCGAGCTGCTCGACCTCGGAGAGGATGTGGCTTGAGAGCAGGACTGTGGCGCCGTTCTCGTGCACGATCCGCCTGATCTCACGCGTGAAGACGGCCTCCATGAGCGGGTCAAGGCCGCTCGTGGGCTCGTCGAGGAGATACAGCTCGGCGTCCATGACGAGGGCGGAAATGAGCGCGACCTTCTGGCGGTTTCCCTTCGAGTAGGCGCGGCCCTTCTTGCCCGGGTCGAAGTCGAAGAGCTCGCAGAGGTGACGCTTGCGCTCCCTGTAGGTGGCTTGGTCTACAGCGCCGTCACGGAGGCGGGAAAGGAGGTCGATGGCTTCTCCGCCCGAAAGGTTGGGCCAGAGGCTCACGTCTCCCGGGATGCTCGCGACGCGTCGGTGGAGTTCGACGGCGTCTGCCCAGGGATGCAGGCCCAGGACGCTCGCGCTGCCCGACGACGGCCGGGCCAGGCCGAGCAGGATGCGCAGCGTGGTGGTCTTCCCCGCGCCGTTCGGGCCGAGGAAGCCGTGGATCTCGCCCTTGTGGACCTCGAGATCGAGGCCGTCGAGCGCTTTGACGCGCCCGAAGTTCTTGTGCAAATCGACAGTCTGGATGACGGTGTCCATGACACAAACGTACGCAGTTTTCACAAAGTTTTGAATGACCGAAAGGCCCTTGTTTTCCAGCGCGGTTCGTGCGTTGGTCTAGCGGTGCTTGTAGTAGTCCCGCCAGATCAGCCGGTGTAGGGGTATGCGGCGGGGCAGCGACCTGAGTCCGGGGATGAAGGGCACCAGGGTCAGGAGGAGTGTCAGGATCACCATGGAAAACACGACGAGGACATCTGCGTTCGGCGATGATTTGAAGGGTTCCACTTGATAGAGGGCGGAGAAGAGCCACAGCCACGACTGGCCGGGGTAGTTCCCGGTTTCATTCATCATTCCCCACTGGTCTCCCGTCAGATGCTGGGCGTCGGCGAGTCCGGGGAAGTAGCTGCCGTCGCCGAGGAACAGGATGCTGGCTTTGTAGTCGGTGTTGTAGAACGAGCCTTTTGCGCTCAGGACCGGATCAAGGGTGCCTTGCTGCGCCATGGCCAGTAGGGCTCCGGTGAGGGCCGGCACCGGGCCGTAGTCGCCGGATGGAACTTTCGCCGGGTCGTTGTCCGGGGCCTTGCTGAGTGCGTCCCCGTACGCGGTGGTCCAGGCAGTGTGTTGGGCGTCGCTTGCCTTCGTCCATTCGTCGATCGCTGCCGGGGGTGTCGGCAGGGTTTGGAGCGGGCCGATGACGAAGTCGTTGGCTGTGTCGATCGGAAGCCGTACGCCGGAAAGGCTCTGCAGGTCGATCGGGCCGAGTTTTTGGGTGGCATCGGGCGTCGAATTGTAGGGCGGTCCATATCCTGCGGTGCCGCTGGTGCCTCCGAGTTCGGTGGTGGCTGTTGCCACGAAGTCCGCGGGATCGGTCTGGGCCCAGGATTTCAGGGTCACCGTTGGTTCGTCCGGCGAGCTGAAAACCGCAGAGAGTCCCAGGACAAGCAGGCCAACAACCGCCAGCCCGACAACAAGTTCCTTGAACAGGTCGTATTCGCGCGTCGTGCCTGGCCATGGCCTGCTGGCGATGTCGTTTCGTGCGCGCCACGACGTTGACGCTAGGGACTTGCTCACTTCGTGTCCTCGCTCTCAGTGGCCGGGTTTGGCGCTGTTGAGCGTAGCTGGGCATCGGATGCCGCGGCCTCCAACGGGGGCACCACTCCGTGCATCCGCACGAGAACAACGTGGAGGGCGACAATGGCGGCGACGGCCAGCGGGAGGAGTGTGATGTGCCACATGAGTATCTGGCCCAGATCGGCGACGTTGAACCACGCCCCTACACCGACCGCGTTGAGGGCGTCTTTGGCTTGGAAGGCAATCCACTGCGAGTCGAAATTGGTTTGAAGGAGGTATCCGGTAAAGGCCGTGACGATTGAGACGACGAACGCGAGCATCCCGGTGATCCAGGTCAGCACGCGCCCGCCCCGCCAAGCAGCCATCCAGAATTTGCCCCAGAGGTGGATCACCATGAACATGAAGAACAGTTCAACGCTCCACAAATGGGTGCTGTTGATGAAACGCCCGAAAGCCGAGGCATGGAACCACGTGGGTCCGTTCAGCGCAAGTACGGCACCGGAACCGAGGATGTAGGCAAACGCGGCAACGGCGCCCATGCCGAAGACGTAAATCCAGGACGACACGTAACTCGGCTGGTCTTCGGGAAGCAGCTTGTCCGGCGGCAGCCGGCGTAGCGCCCAGCCCCGGGCTTTTCCCGTCCAGGTGGAGAACCGTGGTTCGCCGTCGTCGGCAGTCGGGACCGGACCGCGGTGGACGGTCATTTCCGGCTCCTTCGGCCTGGGAACGGAAGAACCAAAGCGAGAATGAACAACACGACCATCGTGGCAATGACCACCAGATTGCCGAATTGGATCAGGAAATCACCCCACTGGAAATAGATTCCGGTATCCGGCATTCCGGCATCCGCCTGTCTTATTCCGAGCATCACGGCCTCTTTCGATGAAAGGCGAACCTTGGATGGGAAGCCTTCCTATATATGGACGCTACAAGCTTGCGGGCCAACAGACACGGGTCCAAGGGCCCTATTGGATGGTGCGGGCCGCGTGCATGCTGGAATGGCTTGGAATGCCGCACATCGAAAGGATCTGCCATGTCACCGGATACCGCAAACCCCGTGGAAGTCCTGAACGAGGAAGAATGCTGGAATATCCTTTTGGGTGCGACGTTGGGGCGGTTGGCATTGAGCATCGCCAACGAACCCGAGATCTATCCGATCAATTTCGTTGCCCACGACGGGAAAATCCTCCTCCGGACGAATCCCGGGGAGAAGCTGTTTGCGCTCACGATCAACGACAAAGTCGCCTTGGAGACCGACGGGGTCGGTAGGCAATCCGTCTGGAGCGTCGTGGTCAAAGGCACGGCACGGCAATTGGAGTCCGGTGCCGAGACCGAAGCTGCCGAAAGGATTCCGCGCCAACAATTGACCTCTACAAAGAAGCGGGTTTTCGTTGAGATCGTCCCGACGTCGATCACCGGGAGGCGCATACACCGGGGACCTGAAGACGACGATCTGGTCCCCAGCGACTTGTACTGAACAACATCTGCTTCACGGGGTGTCCGGGGTTGGCCGACGCACCACCATGACCGGGCAGCTGGCGTGATGAAGCACAGCGTGGGCGACCGAACCGATGGTGCCCCGAACGAGCCCGCGTCCTCTGGTCCCGACGACGATGACGGAGGCATCCTGAGCCTCCGCCAAAAGAGTGCCCGGGATGGACGTGCCGATCGGAGATCTTATCTGGAGATCAAGGCCCGGAATGGTTTCGTGGGCGTTCCGCGCCGCGGAGTCGAGAAGCGCCTGGACGCGGGGTTCTGCTTGGTCCCGAGTCTGGATGCCCTCGTCAGAGATGGGGCGCGGAATCCAGTGATTCTTGCGGACATGCACCACTCGAAGGGGTGCACCCGCCAACGCTGCCAGGGTTCGGGCATGCCGAAGCGGTAGTTCCCAATCATCGAAGTCGACGCCGACGACGACCGGCCCACCGGCGTGTTCCCCGTCGCGGACGACAACAACCGGGCAATCGGCTGTTGCCGCGAGTTCCAGGCTGACGGAGCCGATCAGCAGCCCCATGAATCCTCCTGCGCCCCGGGTGCCGACGACCAACAATGCGGCGCCGGTAGAGAGGGTCCTGAGGTGTTCGGCCGGCCACCCATAGAACAGCGTCGTTTTGACAGCCAATCCAGGAACCGCGTCGTTGACCCGTGCCACGCCCTCGGTCAGAACGTCCTCGGCCGCGCGTCGCAACCCGCTGCCTTCGACGCCCGGCACCGGACCGAGGTCGTGGGTGATTGCGGGCCACAGGGAGCTGTGAACCAGGTGCAGTCCGCAGTTCCGCTGAGCCGCCTGGCGGGCAGCCCAACGGATGGCCGGGACAGCTTCGGCGGACCCGTCGTATCCGACGATGATTTCTTCCGCGGTACCCATGGTCTCCTTACCCGTAAGGGTGCTTGAATGTGGAGCGGCTCCAGTCTTACTCCAGAAGCTCATTCCAGATGCACGTGGCGTCCGGTGACCCTGTGTGCCTGGATCCGGACAAAGAGGTTCCGTGCTCCGCCGGCCCACGGCTCGGCCATGACCTTTCCCCAGAGCCGGTTCAGCAGATCCTCGTCCTCAACACGTGTCGAGGCCCCGCTGACCAGCACCGACCAACCCTCGCTCCGCTCGGCACGAGAATCGTCGATTTGAAAGGACGACCCGAGCGACGGGACCGCCTCGGCGATCGATCCATCCCCGGCCGTACGGAAGTAAATGGACTGGCCATCGACCAGATAATTCACGGGGAGGATCACCACCCTGCCTTGTTCAACAAAGCCGAAGCGGCCGGTCGTGTTTGAGCGCAGGAGGTCCCAGCACTGTTCCTGGCTGAGTTCTTCCGCGACGTGCAGTCCGCCGTCAACGCGGCCTGCGTCCATGCTGGGGAGTGACATGTCTGCTCCTATGTCGTCTAGCTCGTCTTTCGGGCACACGATCGCGGGTATGAAGACCTGCAACTCCCAGCAGCCTATTGGGGGCACTTCTCCTGCTGTAGGGCCGAAAGGCCCGGAGGTGTGACTAAATGCCCTGTGGGAGGGGCCGGAAACGAGCGACACTGGACGCAGGTACGGAATCCAAAACAAAAGGAAATTGGCCATGATGTATGGATGGGGTGGAAGCGTCGGCATCGGCGGCTGGATCGCCATGGGGCTGATGATGTTGCTGTTCTGGGGTGGCATTGCCACCTTGGTGGTCCTCCTGCTGCACGGGAGCCACGCGGGCGGACGGGGTTTCCAAGGGCCGCCCCATGATGATTCCGAACGTAACCTCAATGAGCGCTTCGCCCGGGGCGAGATTGACGAAACGGAGCTAGCGGCTCGCCGTGCTGCTCTACGTCGCCGGCAATGAGCAGGGCTTCCGCGGGGTCCGGGACCACGTCTTGCATGTCAACATCCTGCGCCGTGCCATCGCGAACCACCCGCGTGAGCGAGCCGTTGAGAATCGCGAGGCGATCCAATGACTTTTTGGCCCGGTATTCCTGAGGGACACCAATGAGGATATTGCCCGCGGCGGCCAGTCCGAAGAGCTTCCTTTCCCCCGCTAGGAAGGGTGCGGCGTCCAGGACCAGTCCCGTATTTCCGGGAGGTCTTCGAAGTGTTCCCGGATGTATCGCGCATGTGTATCCAGCTGCCTGCGGCAGAAGTCGACCAGTTCGTCCGCGCCTCCGACCTGCCGGTGAATGCGACGCAACGCTTCCAGGACCAGGTGGTAGCGGCTCATCTTGTTCAGGACCACCATGTCGAAGGGGGTGGTTGTGGTTCCTTGTTCGTTGTAGCCGCGGACATGGAACCGTTCCGGGCGGGGTCTTCCATGCAGGAGTTGGTGCAGGGCCCGGGCGTAGCCGTGCCAGGCCATGATGACTTCTCGGTCTGCCGTGAACAGCTCTTCGAACTTCTCATCGGATAGGCCGTGGGGGTGGGTGTCGCGGGGCGGGAGGACCATGGCATCCATGACGTTGACAACGCGGACCACGAGTCCGGGCAGATGTTCTTGCAGCAACCAGGCTGCGGCCAGCGTCTCCTGGGTGGGGATGTCCCCTGCACAGGCCATGACGACGTCGGGCACGGCCCGAGCGCCGTCGGGCTCGCCGCCGTTGGGCTGCTCGTTCCCGGCCCAAGACCAGATGGACGCTCCTGCCGCGGCGTGGCGCCTCGCCTCCTCCAGGGTGAGGTACTGCGGGTGCGGTTGTTTGTCTACGACCACCAGATTGACGTAGTCCTTGCTGCGAAGGATGTGGTCGGCGGTGACGAGGAGGGTATTTGCGTCCGGTGGCAGGTAGACGCGGGTGACGGTGCCCGACAGGGACAACACCGTGTCGATCAGTCCGGGCCCTTGGTGGCTGAATCCGTTGTGGTCGTTGCGCCAGCAGGTGGAGGTCAGGAGAATGTTCAGGCTAGGCACGGGGGCTCGCCATTCAAGTTCCCTCGCGTGCTGGAGCCATTTGGCGTGTTGGACGGTCATTGACGCGCTGACCATCGCGAAGGCCTCGTAGCTGGCGAACAGTCCATGGCGGCCCGTGAGGAGGTATCCCTCCAGCCAGCCCTGGCACAGGTGTTCGGAGAGGACTTCCATGACCCTGCCTCCGGGCGAGACGTGGTCTTCGGCCCGGGCATGATCGCCGGGCCTGGCCGGTTCCAGGAGGCAGCGGTCGGTGGCCTCGAAGACAGCCCCGAGCCGGTTGCTGTTGGTTTCGTCCGGGCAGAAGAGCCGGAACCTCGGATCCGGGGCCGTCGCGACGTAGATGTCCCGGAGTAGTTCCCCGAGCGGCCTGGTGGTTTCGTGGACGACCGACCCCCTAGGGGCCGCCGGTACCGCGTATTGTTCCAGCTCGGGGATATCAAGGACAGTCCCGGTCCCGCCGCGTCCGGCACGGGTTGCGCCCATGCGGAGGGTGCCCCCCGGGGCAAGTGCGGCCAATTCGGAGGTGAGCCGGCCTGTGCTGTCGAAGAGGGTTTCGGGCTGGTAGGAGCGCATCCAGGCCTCAAGCTGCGCCAGGTGTTCGGGATTCTCGCGAACGTTTGCCAGGGGCACTTGGTGGGAGCGAAAGGTTCCTTCGACGGGAAGCCCGTCCACCATGGCTGGCCCGGTCCACCCTTTTGGCGTCCGCAGGATGATGGCGGGCCATCGCGCCGGGCCGTGCACGCCCTGGCTGCGCGCTGTGGATTGCAGTTCGCGGATGCGCCCATAAGACTCGTCCATCGCAGTGGCCAAGGCGCGGTGGACTAGCACCGGGTCCTCGCCGGAGACGGTGCGCGGATCCCAGCCATGGGCACTCAGGAGCGCTTCGACGTCCTCGTCGGATTTGCGGCCGAGGACGGTCGGGCCGGAGATCTTGTATCCGTTCAGATGGAGTATCGGCAGCACGGCGCCGTCCCGGGCCGGATTGAGGAAGGATGGCGCCTTCCATGACGCTTCCAACGGGCCGGTCTCGGCTTCGCCATCGCCGATGATGCAAGCGACAATCAGTCCGGGGTTGTCCATGGCCGCGCCCGTGGCGTGCATCAAGGAGTAGCCAAGCTCGCCCCCTTCGTGGATGGAGCCGGGAGTGGCCGGGCCGACATGGCTCGCGATCCCGCCCGGCGTTGAGAATTGCCGGACAAGGCGCCGGAGTCCCTGGAGGTCCATCCCAACTTTGGGATAGATCTCCGAGTAGGTGCCCTCAAGATAGAGGTTGGCGACGACGGCGGGACCGCCGTGGCCCGGACCAGCGACGAACAGGACTTCCGCTGAGGTTCGCCTGATCAGGCGGTTCAAATGGGCATAGATCAACGACAGCCCGGGGCTGGTTCCCCAGTGGCCCAGGAGCCGGGGCTTGATGTGGCGCGGGAGCAGCGGCTCCCTCAGGAGAGGGTTTTCCTGTAGGTAGATCTGGGCCACCGTGAGGTAGTTGGCCGCGGACCAGTACCGGTTCAACAGTTCGAAGTCTTCGCCCGACGCTTCGGTGACGGGGGTTCCGGTTTCCATGGGCTTGCCTCTTCCGGGTTCGACGGCGTGCCGAATGCACGCGTTTCTGGCGTCTGGACTGTTCTGGTCTTCACGGTGTCAGATGCACGACCGGGGCGGTTAGGGCCATAGGGCCCTAGGCCGCGCCGCGGCGGCACTTCAGCTCGACACAACCCCAGCAACAACACTCTCCCATCCGCCCCAGGGGCCCCCTCCCCAAGCCTTACCCTTATCCAAGGGCGACTGCCTCACGCGACGCATTCGAACGGATACGGCATGTCAGATATCAACGTCCAGGAGCGGCACTCCATGCAGCTGCCGATCACCGAGGCCGCGTGCCTTCAGCCGGACGAAGTACTCGAACACCTGGGCTCCAGCCCAACCGGGCTGACAAACGAGGAAGCCGCGGAACGCCTTGCAGAACTCGGCCCGAATGCCGTGCGGACGCACCGGGCCAACGGTTGGGCGGTGTTGGGCCGGCAGTTCGCCAGCCCCATCCTCATCCTGCTGATCATTACGGCAGGGCTTTCCCTCTTCCTGGGCGATGCCACGAATTCGATCGTGATCGGCGTGATCCTCCTGGTCAGCGTGGGTTTGGGCTTCACCAACGAGTTCCGCGCCGAACGGGCCTCCGAAGCCTTGCATTCCCGGGTAACCCATCGCGCCGTCGTGCTGCGCGACGGGACCACGCAGGACGTGAACGTGACCTCCTTGGTGCCGGGCGACGTCGTACACCTTAGTCTTGGCGCCATCGTTCCCGCCGACATCCGCCTCCTGGGCACCAAGAACCTCCTCTGCGACGAAAGCATCCTGACGGGGGAGTCCCTGCCAGCCGGGAAGGATCCGGCCCCGGTGGCGCCTGGGTCGTCCCTGGGGGACCTCGCATCCTGCGTCTTCATGGGAACCGTCATCCAGTCCGGCGGCTGCACCGGCGTCGTCGTAGCCACCGGGGCCCGCGCCGAATTCGGCCGTATCGCGCTGGGCCTGGGAGAACGGCAGCCCCAGACCGAGTTCCAGCTCGGGCTGAAGCGGTTCTCGTTCCTGCTCTTGCAGGTGGCTATCGGGCTCACCACGCTCATCTTCATCGCGAACCTGGTCCTGCAGCGCCCGCTGATCGAGTCGCTGCTGTTCTCCCTGGCAATCGCTGTCGGCATCACGCCGCAGCTGCTGCCCGCCGTCGTGAGCACCAGCCTCGCGACCGGCACCCGCCAGCTGGCCCGTCGCAAAGTCCTGGTCAAACGACTGGTCTGCATCGAGGACCTGGGCGACATGGACATCCTGGTTACCGACAAGACCGGCACCCTCACCGAGGGGCGCATCAGCTTCACCGGCGCGCTGCCCGCCTCCCCTGAAGTGTCCGACGTCGAACTCCTCACCTTGGGTCTGCTGGCCACCGAAACCGACTATGCCGAGGCCAAACAATCCACGGCCGGGCAGAATCCCCTGGACGCCGCATTATGGGAAAGCGCGGGTGCGGCAGCGTTTGATCCCGCCCGCTTTGAGCGCCTCGACCTGATCGACTTCGACCACCAACGCCGCCGGACCAGCGTTCTGGTGCGGGAAGCCGGCGGCCTGGCACGCCTGGTCACCAAGGGCGCTCCCGAGGATGTGCTCGCCCTCTGCGGGCCGACTTCGCCCAGGGTACAGGCCATGCTGGGCGAACAGTTCGATGCCGGATCGCGCGTCGTCGCGGTGGCCACCCGCCCAGCCGCGGGGCTGAGCGGCATCACGCCGGCCGACGAAAATGACCTCGTCCTGGCCGGTTTCCTCGTCTTCCTAGACCGGCCCAAGGCAAACGCGAAAGAGTCCCTCGAACGGCTGGCGATGCTGGGCATCTCCGTGAAAATCGCCACCGGGGACAACGCCAAAGTCGCAGAGAAAGTTTGTTCCGAGCTAGGCGTGATTTCCGGCGGAACGCTTATTGGCGCCGACATCGACGCGTTGTCCGATACCGAGTTGGCCGCAACCGCCCGGGAAGCCACCATCTTTGCCCGCGTGTCGCCCGAGCAGAAGGCGCGGATCATCACCCTGCTCCGCCAAAGCGGCGGAGCGGTGGGCTTCATGGGCGACGGTGTGAACGACGCCCTGGCCCTTCATAAAGCGGACATCGGGATCTCCGTGGACAGCGCCACCGATGTCGCCAAGGACGCCGCCGACATAGTGCTTTTGGAAAAGGACCTGGGCGTCCTTGCCGAAGGCGTGATGGAGGGCCGGAGGATCTTCGCGAACACCATCAAGTACGTCCTGATGGGCACGTCCAGCAACTTCGGCAACATGTTCAGCGCCGCCACTGCGTCGGTGGTGCTGAGCTTCCTGCCCATGCTGCCGGGGCAGATCCTGCTCAACAACCTGCTCTACGACAGCGGCCAGCTGGCCATCCCGGGCGACCGCGTGGACAAAGAGCAGCTGCTGGCACCGTCGCACTGGAACATCGCGTTCATCCGGCGTTTCATGTTCCTCTTCGGGCCGATCAGTTCAATCTTCGACTTTGCCACTTTCGCGCTCATGCTGTTCGTCTTCGACGCCGTCCCGGGGGAGTTCCGGGCAGGCTGGTTCATCGAATCCATCGCCACGCAAACCCTCATCATTTTCGCCATCAGGACCCGTCGGGTTCCATTCCTGCGCAGCCGTCCCTCGGTTGGCCTGTTGAGTGCGTCCTTGGGCGTGGTAGCCGCGGGGATCTTCCTGCCGCTGTCACCGCTGGCGGGCGTGCTGGGCTTCGATCCTTTGCCGGTGCCGTTCTTCCTGTCGCTACTGGGAATGATCGTTGTCTACATGGTCCTGGTGGAATTCGCCAAACAGTGGTTCTTCTCCCGGACTGCGCAGCAAGCGCCCCCGCTCACGGCGCCCGTCCGCCGTCGGCCGGATACCCACCACATCTCGCGCCGGGCATCGCGCTTCAGCGCGCCGGTTGTTGCGGTTGTGCCGGGGCGTCCATTGCGTCGCCGGCTTAAGGGTCTGTGACCACTTGCCGTTGGCACTAGCCGGGTCACGCTTCGTTGAGGCTTCGATCCGCTGAACCGTCCGAAAGTACGACGGCGGCTGTCGCCTCCGCGATGGCGCGTTCCTCGTCGCTCGGGACCACCAGGACCGGAAAAGCCGATGCGTCGGTGCTGATGATGCGGATGCCTGTTTCGCCGGAGTAGTTCCTGTGTTCGTCGATGAAGAGACCGAGGGGCTCGAGCAGCGAGATAACCTGGGTTCTGAACCGGCTGGAATGTTCGCCGATACCACCGGTAAGGGCCAAGGCCGCGGCCCCGCCGACCACCATGTTGTAAGCGGCGATGTACTTGGCCAGCCGGTAAGCGGCCATGTCCGAAGCGAGGATCGCTCGGGGGTCGCCGTGCCGCGCAGCGTCCTGGATTACGCGCATGTCGGCTGATCCGGCCAAGCCCAGCAGGCCTGCCCGATGGTTGAGGAGCTCATCGACTTCGTCCGGTCCGAAGGCGCGGCGCTGCAGCAGCGTGATAATGGACGGATCAAGATCACCGGAACGAGTACCCATGACCAACCCCTCCAGAGGGGTCATGCCCATGGACGTGTCGACGCTGCGACCCTCCCGTACAGCGGTAACCGAGGCGCCATTGCCAAGGTGCGCCACCACCGCATTCAAGGATCCAACCGGAACTTCGAGGAACGCCGCTGTGTCGCGGCAAACGATCTCGACGGAGATCCCGTGGAAGCCGTAGCGCCTGATCCCGTACTTCGTATGAAGCTCCTCCGGAATGGCATAGCGGGAGGCATGGTCGGGGATCGTTCGGTGAAAGGCTGTGTCGAAAACGGCTACCTGGGGCGTGCGCGGCCAACGGGCGGCCGCGGCACGCATGCACGCCATGCTTGCCGCGTTGTGGAGCGGCGCAAACTCGCCAAATTCCTCGATGGTCCCGATGACGTCCGGAGTGACGCGTGTGGGCGAACTGAAGCGATCCCCGCCGTGGACCACCCGAAGCCCAATGGCATCAGGGCTTGTTCCGCCGGTTACGTTCTGGATGGCGGCATCGACCACGTCGAACGCGTTGCCAAGGAAGACGGGATCCAGCGTGCCCTCTTGCGGGCTGTTGACGGCCCGCTCCAGCAGGATCCCGGGCTTAGCTTCAGATGTTCCGATTCGACGCAGCTGATACTTCAAGGACGAGGAACCTGGATTCAAAACAAGGAGCAACACGCTGATGTCCTTTCACGAAGACGACGCGGCACCCGGACCATGGAACGCGATACCCCTTGAGGAACATAACCCGGAAAATGCGTTCGCGGGGAGGGTCTTACGGCCCTTGCAGGTCATCGACGCAGCCGACGAAACTGGGAAGAGATTGCAGCTGGTTCCAGGAAGGCACGTGCGCTCGTGAAGACAAAGATCCTCGTTGGTGTCGATGGGTCGGTGGTCGGCAGTGCTGCCGTGGACTGGGCTGCCGAACGAGCCCGTGATCTTGGTCTTCAGCTCAACCTCGTCCATGCCGTTCCTGAGCCATGGGCGTTCCCGGAGAAGGCCCTCCACGACGGCGCGACTGCACAAGCCAAGGACCTGCTGAAAGGCGAGACAGCACGGGTCGCCGCACGGTTTCCCTCCCTGGAGGTCGTGACGACACTAAGTTCCGGAGAGCCCGCCGAAACCATGCGCAAGCTTTCTGCGGATGCGGAAATGGTCGTCGTGGGAACCGATCGACGCCCCGGCAACCACGGCGAAGGATTCGGTTCGGTCAGCTTTCAGGTCGCGGTCATCAGCCATTGCGCCGTCGCGATTGTGCCAGCCCTCTCAACGCGCGAGTCATACGGCGTAGTAGTTGGTGTCGATGGTTCCCGGGACTCCGAACTCGCCGTCGAGTGTGCAGCTGACGAGGCGCATCGAATGGGACAAGAACTCGTGATCGTCCACGCCGGTAGCGGCCGCGATCCTTCCCCGTCCGGGAGACCGGGGCGCGGGACCGGGCCTGCAGAACCTGGACTCGATGGGCACGCGCTGTTGTCCAAATCGGTGCACGGACTGGAGGGGCGGCACCCGGATTTGGCCATACTCAAGATCCTGGACCTTGAGCGCGCGCCGGCCGAAGCGCTCCTGGACGCCAGTACCCGTGCGCGGCTGCTGGTCATGGGCTGCAAAGGAAGGGGCGGTGCCCGCGTGCTCGTCGGCTCCGTGGCTCAGCACGTGCTGCTCAATGTCCAGTGCCCGACGGTGATAACCCGCCCCGCCTTGCAAACATAGCCGCCGGGCGGAAGCAACCGGCCTCTGTTGCACCATCCATCCGGCCGGGCGGGCGGGCGGCCGGCCGGCCGGCAGGCTAGGGTCGAAAGTCATGGTCCAGTTTTCGGGGCTGGGAAGGGGGAACAAGCTCTGACGAATCGGCGCCCGGCATTCGCCTGTGTCCCAATGCCCGGAGCGCATTCAGAATCGTGGCGAGGTCCACTAGTTCCTGGAGGAGAGCGCCAGCCACGGCCGGGACGAAGCCGTAAGCCGCCATGGTCATCAGCCCTACGCTGAGGAGAATGCCGGTCCAGATGCTGGTGCGTGCGATATGGATGGTGTGCCGGCCGATGTCCACGGCTACGGCCACTTTGGATAAGTCATCGAGCATGATGACGACGTCGGCAGACTCGCTGGCCGCGGTAGCTCCCTTGGCGCCCATCGCTATCCCGACGTCGGCCGCGGCGAGGACGGGCGCATCGTTGACTCCGTCGCCGACCATCATGACGGGGCGATCGTCCAACTCAGCGACTGCCGCCACTTTGTCGGCAGGCAGGCAATCGGCCAGGACCCGGGTTATCCCGGCTTCGGCCGCAATATGTGAGGCAGTGGAACGGGTGTCGCCGGTCAGGAGCATGGTTTCCCGCACGCCGAGGCGTCGCAGCTGGGCCAAGGTGGCCAGCGCGTTCCCGCGCAGAGGGTCGCTCATGATCAGCGTTCCGGCGAATTGCCCGTCGACGCCGACGTAGACACCCAGTTGTCCGCTGGCCAGGACTGCTTTTTCGAAGCCGGTTGTGGCCGAGCCGACAAAGTCGGCCTTGCCCACCACCACAGTCTGGTCACCGCAGGCTGCCGTGACACCCTGGGTCGCATGCTCGCTGGCGCTGCTGACGGGAAGCAAGGGCAGGCCGCGGGATCGTGCGGCATCAATCACGGAGGATGCCAGCACGTGGGAGGAAGACTGCTCAGCGGACGCTGCCAGTTGGAGTATCAAGCTGGGGGACATGCCTTGCGCAGCGACCAGGGAGACTTGTATGTCGTGCAGGGTGGGGCGGCCATGCGTGAGTGTGCCGGTTTTGTCGAAGACCGCTGTCCTGACGCGGGCGAGTTGCTCGAGAGTACGAGCATTTTTGATGATGATTCCCGAGTGGGCTGCCCGGCTGGTGCCGGCAAGGAACGCTACGGGCGCGGCGATCAACAAGGGACACGGTGTTGCAACGACCAGCACTTGGGCAAACCGTTCTGGATCTTGAGTGATGAACCAGGCGATCCCGGCAAGCAGGAAGGCGAATATCGTGAACGGCACGGCGTATCGGTCCGCAAGCCTGACGGTGGGGGCGCGGCTCGCCGCGGCTTCTTGGACCAGGGCCACGATCCGGCTGTACTGGGAGTCTGCAGCGGTGGCGCTTGCAACCATTCGAACGGCTTCTTCGCCGTTGACGGCGCCGCTCAGCAGGGCGTCGCCTTCGCGGTGTTCAACTGGAAGGCTTTCACCGGTCAGGGAGGACTCGTCGAAAGTCCCGGCAGGGGAGAGCAAGATACCGTCTACTGGGACGATTTCGGAGGGTTTGACCAAGAGAGTGTCTCCGGAACGGACGCTCCCCACGGGAACCTCTTCCACAGGGTTGCCCGGGGTCTCGCGGTGCGCCGTCCGGGGAGCCCGCTCGAGAAGGTTCTTCAGCTCGCGAGTTGCCCGGCCGTGGGCAAATTCCTCGAGGGCGTCTCCTCCCGTAAGCATGAGCACGATGATGAGCGAGGCAATGTATTCTCCGACCACGAGGGTGCTGGCAATGGCCGTTACTGCAAGCAAGTCGATGCCCCACCGTCCTCGAAAGAGTTCCCGGAGCATCGACACGGCACGGTACGCGGCCATGGTCAATGCATAGATAGTCGCCGTTGCCTGTGCCACTGGCATTTGTCCGAGGCCCAGCAGTATCCCGACGCACGCCCCTGCGAGGAGTGTGGCCGCTACGAGCGGAAAGCGCAGAATTGTGGCGATGGGAGCCGCCGCCCTTGGGTGCCGATTCAGGGAAGGAGCTTCAGCAAGGGTTGCCTAGTGGTGGGATTCCCGGCTGAGGATGACCTTCAGGGCGTGTGTCTCAGCCGCCCTTGAGAAAGTGTCGTAAGCATCGATGATCTGTCCCAGGGTGAAGTGGTGGGTCGCAAACTTCTCGGCCGGGATCTTGTGCTGGGCCACCAGCCGGAGGAGCATCGGTGTCGTGTTGGTGTTGACGAGGCCCATGCTGATATTGATGTTGCGGATCCAGAGGTCCTGGAGGCGCAGTTCAACGGACTTTCCGTGCACGCCGATGTTGGCCACATTCCCGCCGGGGCGCACGAGCCGCAAGGCCATATCGAAGGTGTCCGGGATCCCGACTGCTTCGATGGCGACATCCACTCCTGCGCCGTCGGTGTAGGACATGACGTCGCTGATCCAAGCAGGACCGGAGGGGTTCACGACCCCTGTTGCGCCGAACTCCCGGGCCCGGAGAAGGCGCCCTTCGTCCGGGTCTATGGCGATGATGGTGGCGGCGCCGTGGAGGCCTGATGTGGCTATCGCGGCGAGGCCGATGGGGCCCGCTCCGACGACGGCGACGACGTCGCCTGGCTTGATGTGACCGGCTTGGACTCCGATTTCGAACGCCGTGGGCAGGATGTCGGAGAGCATGACGGCTTGGTCGTCGGTGACCCCGTGGGGCAGTTTGTAGAGCGAGTTGTCCGCGTAGGGGACACGCACGTACTCGGCTTGGGTGCCGTCAATGAGATGGCCGAAGATCCAACCGGTTCCTGCTTGGCCCTCCTCCCCGGAGCAGTGCGAGTAGAGGCCCTTCTTGCAGTTGCCGCAATGTCCGCAGGACTTGATGCAGGAAATGAGGACGCGGTCTCCGGTTCTGAGCCCGGTGACGGACGAACCTACTTCGGTGACCGTTCCGACGCCCTCATGCCCGAGGACCCGGCCCTCTTGGACCGCCGGAACGTCGCCTTTGAGGATATGAAGGTCCGTCCCGCAGATTGTGGTGGTATCGATGCGGACGACGGCGTCGGTGGGGTTGACGATGTGGGGATCGGGGACGTCCGTCCAGGACTTTTGTCCGGGTCCGCCATAGACGAGTGCTTTCATGATGCTCCATCAAGGTAGGGCAAGAGATACCGTCGGCGACGCTGGCAGCAAAAGTCAGTGGAACAGCTCGGAGCGCGCATCCCACAGGGGAGTGTTCCAGATATCGGGACGGGTGGCCTTGAACCGTCGACCAGTGAGGGCATCCAAGGTCAAACGCAGATAGTGGCTCTTGCTGCCCGGCTGCCAGGGATCCAGGTGGAGGGCATCGGCTGCCGCCTTTTCACGCAGGTCGACGATGAAGTGCGCCTGCCCTCTGGCGACGACGCTCCAGGCCTTTCCGGTGCCCGCATCGAAACTATCGATTTCGAGCGCGCAGGGATGGCGCATCGTGTTCCAGAATTTCGTGCCGGTGCCTGTGCGGAAGACGATGGATCCGTGGTCCACGACGTAGTTCACGGGGAAAATGTCCGGATGGTCCTCGACAATAACGGCCAGCCTGCCAACGGTTGCTCGGCCAAGCAATTCAAAGCATTCGTCTGGACTCAGTCTTTCGATTTCATCCGTTGATTGAGGGTTCATGACGCTGACGCTACCGGTGGCTGTCCGCCGTCGTTAGGGGCTTTAGACCCGCCGGGCGACGCCGTCATTCGAGTCCGGCGCGCGTTGCGTCATCCAGGGGACTCCACCAGGTCAGGGGAGGGGTGACGGTGAAGCGGCGTCCGGTAATCGACGTCGGGACGATGCGAATGAAATGGTCTTTGCGGCCCGCTTGCCAAGGGAAAAGGAGCAGCCCGACCGTATCGAGCACCTCCTGGGTGAGCCTGATTGCAGCAGCCTGCCCTTTCACGACCACGCTCCACGCCACCCCGGTGTCCGGGTTGACGCCGTCGGCCTCCAGCGCGACGGGTGTTTCGCTCAGGGCCGAGTGGAGCTTAGTTCCTTCTCCGGTCCGGAAGACGAGGGTGCCGTGGTCGACCTTGTAGTTGATCGGGAAGATGTCGGGGTGGTCTTCTACCCAGACGGCGAGGCGCCCCACCGAGACGCCGCGCAAGAGTTCCCAGCATTGTTGAGGTTGCAGGACCTCTGGTTCCGGTGTTGATGGTTTGTTGGTCATGTCGCAGAGGCTACGCCCGGGCATGAGCGGGAAACAGGGCACAAAGACCCTCGCCTCACACGCGTCTGGGCGAACACCCGACTCGGGAGTAGTCTGGCATCGGATTCGCCACCTGCCACGACACGGGTACATGCCCGCGCGGGCGGTACCGCTCGAAAGGCAGCTTATGAACGGCTCTATTCCAGATCGCGTGCGCGCTGATCGCCTCCACGTCACCGGGACACGGATCGAAGACCTGCTCAGGGACTTTCTGGCCCGGGCCGGAGAACTCCTGGATGCCCAGGAACAGATGCGCGGACTTCTGGAAGCGGTGGTGGCGGTCGCCGAAGACTTGAGCCTGGACGCCGTACTGGACCGGGTCGTCACGTCCGCCTGCCGGCTGCTGCATGCCCGCTACGGCGCCCTGGGTGTCCTCGGCGAGAACAAGTCGCTGAGCCACTTCGTCACGGTCGGCATCGACGAAGACCTTGCACGCCGGATTGGCCCACTCCCCACCGGACACGGTGTCCTCGGTCTGTTGATCAGCGAACCGGCCCCGCTTCGACTCCATGATTTGCGCCAACATCCGAAGGCATACGGATTCCCTGAGAACCATCCACCGATGAAGTCTTTTCTTGGTGTCCCGGTGAGGGTCCGTGACGTCGTCTTCGGCAATCTGTACTTGACGGAAAAAGAGGGCGGTGGGGATTTCACGCCGGAAGACGAGGATCTCGCGGTGGCGTTGGCTGCTGCTGCCGGCGTGGCCATCGAGAACGCCCGGCTCTATGAGGACGCCCGCCGTCGCGCGTCCTGGCTTGAAGCGTGCATGGATGTGACTGGCCGGATGCTCGGCGAGGACCGGACGGCGGAGCCTGACACAGCCGCCCTGGATTTGATTGCGGAGAGGGCGCTTCGGGAATCGGGATCCCAGATGTCCCTGATCCTGGTTCCGAACGGGGGCGTGGGTTCGTACCGCGTCGCAGGTGCCGCCGGGGACGGCAGCGCAAATTTCGCGGGGAACATCCTTCCCATGGATTCCGCCGTCATCAGGTCAGTCGCAGCCACCGGTGCGCCCGCATGCATGGACGAGGCCGGGGACATCCTCGGATCGATCGACGGCCTGTCCCCGGGTAAGCTCCTGGCAATCGATCTCAGCGCCCAGGGCGCCCACCATGGGCTTCTGTTTCTGGTTCGAGCCCCTGAAGCGGGGCCGTTCCCGAAGACGGATGTGGAGATGGGCGCCGTCTTTGGCTCACACGTGGCCTTGGGCCTGGAGCTTGACCGTATCCATCGGCTCCGTGAACAGTTGGTGGTTTTCTCGGACCGGGACCGCATTGCCCGGGACCTGCACGACCTCGTCATCCAACGGCTTTTCGCGGCCGGTCTCAGCATCCAGAGCCTGCGGCGGTTTACGACAGGCGAGCCTGCCCTGACCCGGATCGACGCGGTCACGGCGGAACTGGATGAGACCATCAGGGACCTCCGAAACACGATCTACTCGTTGCGTTCTTCAGGGGAGCGGGAGTTGCTCAGCAGCCGCATACTGCAGACTGTCCGCACTGCCACCAGGTCGCTGCCCTTCGTCCCGCACCTGACGCTCAACGGGGCGGTCGATTCGGTGCTCGACGACGGGACCGTCACCAACGCGCTGGCGGTCATCTCCGAAGGCCTCAGCAATGCGGTCCGTCATTCCGAGGCGCGAGCCATCAGTGTTTCGGTGTCGGTGGAAGACGGGATGCTGACCTTGATCATCGAAGACGACGGCAGGGGCTTCAGGGATGCCGTCCCCGGAAATGGTCTGGTGAACATGGAACAGCGGGCCGCGGAGTTGCGCGGTTCATTTGAGGTGACCAGCGCCCCGACGAAGGGCACGACCGTGTTGTGGTCGGTTCCGGTCCGCTGAGATTCCGGTCCGCCGGTCCGTCAGTGGACGGTGCCGGTGTCCGTTTCCGGTCCGTGGGCAATGTACACGGCAGCCTGGGTGCGCCGTTCAAATCCCAGCTTCGCCAACATCGAGGACACGTAGTTCTTCACGGTCTTCTCGGCCAGCACCATCTGTTCCCCAATCTGCCGGTTCGTCAGACCCTGACCTACCAAATCCAGGACCCGCCGCTCCTGAGGCGTCAATGAGGCGACCCTGGGATCCACGCGCTGAGGCTCCGTGAAGCCTTGGATGATCTTCGCCTTCACGGCCGCATCAAACAACGACTCGCCTCGCGCAGCACGGCGGAGTGCACCGAGCAAGTCAGTGCCTCCGATTTCCTTCAAGACGTACCCTGCCGCACCCGCAAGAACGGCGCCACGAAGAGCCTGTTCGTCGTCGTAGCTGGTGAGAATCAGGCAATTCAGGGTGGGGTCAACGGAGCGCACTTCCCGGCACACTTCGATGCCGGTGCCGTCGGGCAACCTGGCGTCCAGTACCGAGACGTCCGGGCGCAACGCCGGAATGCGCCGGGCGGCCTCCTCGGCCGAACCGGACATGCCCACCACCATGAAGCCTTCGCTTTCCAGTAGTTCCTGCAGTCCCCGGCGGACAAGCTCATGATCGTCCAGGACATAGACGCGGATTGGTGGCGCGCCAAGGGCCCCGGCGCCGCTTTGGGGTGATACTGGGCGTTCCATGATCCTCCTGTCGGGCAGCCCGTGGCCGCGGTCCCGCCGGTCCGTCATGGTTGCCCGGCTATGTCATTGTTCACTGCCCACCAAAGGTAAACAAGGGCCGAAGGACCCAAGCCGGGGCCATGACTTTCGGCCCTGTTTGGCGGCGAATTTTCTGCCCATTCTTAGAGAAACCGCGGGAACGGAGAGGAACATCATGGCCACGCGCAGCCAGCATGACAAGATCGTCGTCGGCGTCGACGGATCCGACGCGTCCATCGAGGCCCTGCGCCAAGCCCACCGCCTCGCATCGGCACTTGGGGCGAACGTCGAGGGCTGGATCTGTTGGGACTTCCCCGTGGGGCATGAGGCCTACGAGATGATGGGGCGGGACGGATTCAGCCACCAGGCATCCGAAATCCTCCAGGATGCCATGGCGAAGGCCTTCGGCCCGGAACTGCCCCGGAACGTCCGGACCAGGCTCGTCCTCGGCGCCGCCCGGGAGTCGCTCATCGACGCCAGCAGATTCGCTTCTCTGCTGGTCGTCGGGAGGCGCGGCCACGGCGGGTTCAACGGCCTGTTGCTCGGCTCGGTCAGCGCAGCCTGCGTCGCCCATGCCCATTGCCCCGTTCTCGTCGTGCATGAGCCCGAAGCGGCCAAGCACCCCGAACCCCGTCCCGGCGTCGCCGGGGCAGCCACCAGAAAAGCCCAAACCGGTCAAAGGAGCACAATCTAGATGAAGAAGTGGACTCGTTGGCAGGACTGGACGGGCGCCGCCTGGAGTGGGTGGATTCCGGGTGCGGTCGCCTTGGTGGTCACGGCTTTGGCGATCAAACCCGAGAGGCTCCCTGAATATCTCAAAGCAGTCCCGCTCGACAACCCGCTCTAGCAGCAATGGTTTCCACCCACGCCGGCATAGGAGGCTGATGATGGCGCTCTCCGAATACGAAAAGAAGACACTGGAACAGATCGCCCAGGAACTGGAACGCGATGACCCCAAGTTCGCGTCCAAGATGAAATCAGCGTCCGGGCCGGCCAAGGCCCGGCACACGGCTTTCGGCATTTTCGCTGCCGTCGTCGGATGCCTTGTGCTGCTGACCGGGGTCGCCGCATGCACCCCGGCGTTGGGAATCATTGGATTCAACATCATGGGCGCCGGGGCATACCTGGCAACGAAGCGCCTCGGCTCCCCGCGGATGCGGTGGCGTCCGAGCTCTTCCCCATCCATTGGATCGGCGGAGCTGGGGTAGTTGTGGTGGAAGCCATCATTGAAACCGGCGGCTCAAGAAAGCGCATTGCTCAGGACCAGCTCTAATACCTGACATACAGTGAAGTCGCCTTCACCGCAACAGACCGCGTTCAACCCTTTTCCGGTGCATGGACAACGAGGACCGGGCAGTGGGCGTGGGCGACGCAGGCTGAACTCACCGATCCGAGCAGCAGCCCGCCAAATCCTCCGTGGCCACGCCTGCCGAGAACGATCATGTCCGCTTCCCGGCTAGCTTCAATGAGGGATTCCCGTGCGTGACCGCGGACAACGCGGGAGACGAGGTTGTCCGGCAATTCCGGACCGAACACCTTCTCCAAGGATTCCTTGAGGACCTGCCCGGCGGCTTCCTCGAAGTCATCGATACCCATCGCCACGTAGCCGCCATAGACCTGAGGGAACTCCCAATAAGCAACGGCCTCAACTTGCGCTCCCAATGGCAGCGCAAGGCTCTGGGCCTGCCTCAGCGCCTCGATGGAGGCTTCCGATCCGTCAACACCAACAACGATCCTGGCTGTGGATGCTTCCCCGCCCATGACTTTCCTCCCGCGATTAAGGTGTCCGTACTCCGCTAGCCTGACCGGTGGCTGTCCCGGGCTGTAGGGCCGAAAGTCACGGTCCGTTCCGTCGCTCGCTCCGGAGCACGGTCCGGCCGATCGGCTGGACCGTGTGTCCTACTCCCGCGTTATCGGGATCTTGTGAGCAGACGAGGGCTGGACCTTCTCCGGAATCGGAGCCCTCACTTCGAGCACGCCGTCCTTGTATGAAGCGGAAACGTCGTCCCGTTGGACAGTGTCGGGCAGGGGCAGCCTGCGCACAAAGGAGCCGTAACGGAACTCCGATCGGTAGCTGCCCTTGTCCTTTTGCTCCTTCTTCTCCTGCCGTTCAGCCCTTATCTCAAGGAACCCTTCGCCAAGAGTGATTTCAACATCCTTCTCCGGATCGATCCCCGGCAGTTCGGCGCGAACGACCAGGGTAGTGCCTTCAACCAATTGTTCGACCCGAATCCCCGATGCCGCCACATCACCCTCGAAGAGCCGTTCGATCATCTCGATGGGTGACCGACGGGTATCGAACCACCTGATTAGGTCCGTCATAGCTGCCTCCTTGTCTTGGAACCGGTCAGGCCTGAACCGGCCTGACCCTTCCAGAATGCGAATCACGCAGAGTGGATCCCAGAGGCTTTGGTCCTCTACGTCCCGCCTCGGAGTCTGTCTTGTGGCCAGTGGGGGCCGCGGGCTGGATCAGGGTGAGAAGTCCTGTGGGGGGCCATCATTGGGATGGTGCGCTGATCACGAACCTTCGACCGCTGAGTTCCGCCGGTGTTAGCCGGACCAGATGGCCTTTGGCGCCCGGCTCCCATGGCGAGAGTTCAACGGCGGCAGACTCCTGCAGTTCGTCGACTTTCGTGACAATCTCGGCATAGCCCTTCAGGATGACGCTCCAGGCGATGGTGCCATAGGTGTTGAAACCGTCGGCCTCCAACGTGATTTTTTGCCCGGCCATGACGGCATCCAGTTTGGTACCGGGTCCCGTCCGGAAGATTACGGTCCCTTCGTCAGGCAGGTAGTTGACTGGGAAGATCTCCGGGCTGTCGCCTCTGACGACCGCAATCCTGCCGACGGAGGAGGATCGAAGGTACTTCCAGCACTCATGGACACTGAGTTCTTCAGTGTCCGGTCTCGACTCTGCATTCTCCATGAAGGTGAACCTACCGAAATGGTCCACACCGAAGTAGAGGAATAAGTCACAGGTCTCCCATCCGACGGCAATTTTCCGTGACCCCCAGTGTCAGGCCTCATCCGATCCGTCCTAGGCTTACTCCGGGTGGGATAGCGAAGGGAACTGCGGACACTGATCGATCCGTCTACTATAGGCTGGCGCTTGTGGGACGACGCAGGGTACTGATCTGCGGGGCTGGCATCGCTGGACCGACGCTGGCGTACTGGCTTGCCCGCCAAGGGTTCCAGGCGACCGTGGTCGAACGCGCCAGTGGATTGCGTTCCAGCGGCAGCCCGGTGGACGTGCATGGCGCGGCCACCGAAGTAGCGCGACGGATGGGCATCCTCACGCGCCTGCGCGATGCCGCTACCCAGGCGTCCGGCCTTGTATTCGTGACCCCATCGGGACGGCGGGTCGGTCCGCTGCGGCTTGGACGTCCCCGCGGCGACGATGTCGAGATACCCCGGGCCGACCTTGCGGCGATCCTTTGCGAGGCCGCCGGAGAAGATGTCGAGTTCCTCTTCGGGGATTCGGTTACTGCGCTAGACGCGGACGGTGCCGGAGTGGACGTCACGTTCGAGCACGCGTCCCCGCGACGGTTCGACTTTGTGGTTGGGGCCGACGGGCTGCACTCCACGGTGCGGTCTCTCGTGTTCGGTCCCGAAACCGATTTTGTCCGCCATCTCGGCCTCCACATCGCGACGCTTTCGCTCGGCCGGCCCGCAGCCGATCCCGGAACGGTGGTCATGTACAACCAACCGGGTTTGTCGCTCACGGTCCATCCGGTACGCGGAACCGCTGGTGCGGGGTTCATCTTCCGCAGCCCATCCGG
Source organism: Arthrobacter sp. 05L417 (assembly GCF_056397865.1). Classification (NCBI taxonomy): domain Bacteria; kingdom Bacillati; phylum Actinomycetota; class Actinomycetes; order Micrococcales; family Micrococcaceae; genus Arthrobacter; species Arthrobacter sp. 05L417. The sequence goes on along the minus strand of NZ_JBFTOG010000033.1, from coordinate 23,202 downwards.
CCTCGACTACCGAGACATCCAGGCCCAGCAACGGATCATTCTCGAAGCCTACGGCGCACGCGACTGGCCGGTGCCCGAGATACCCGACCTGCGCGAACTTGTGCACAACGCCGAGGACCTGTACTTCGACGCCATCAGCCAAGTGCGGCTGCCCAGCTGGTCCCAAGGACGCGTGACGCTGCTTGGGGACGCGGCGTCCTGCGTATCATTGTTCGGCGACGGGTCCAGCCTTGCCATGACGGGCGCCGCCATTCTCGCCGAAGCCTTGGCCGCCACCCCAGATGACCCAGCTGCCGCGCTGCGTGGCTACGAATCCCGCCACCGCAGGCGGGCCAACCCCCGCCAGCGCGGCCACGTTCTGGCCGCCGCGCTTCTGGTGCCCGCGACCCGGAGCGGCCTCGCGGCCCGGAACCTCACGGCCCATCTACTTCCTCGCTGAACGGCGACTCCGGTCCGTCCCGACAAAACACCGCGATGACAGACGGTGCGGGAGCCGGGCCGTGGTACCTACAGTGAGCTGCCGTCCGTCACTCGCGGCGGTCCTGCGGCCGCGACCAGGGCGTTACCGGCCGGGCCTGCAGGATGCCGTCGACCGTCAGGTCCACCCTTTCATTGAAGAAGCTCACCAGGTTGTGGATCTGTGCGGCGTCGCGGAAACTCTTGTCGTAGCTCCAGGCGACATTCCTGCCGTCCTCTGTTCCGGGGTACGTCCAGTAGCGGGCTTCGCCCTTATATGGACACACGGTCCTCTTGGGGCTCTCCTCCATGAGGTCCAGCCGCACGTCCCCGGGCGGGATGTAGTAGCGGACGGGAAGCAATGTCTCGTACAGGAGTTGTGCGCCGTCCGTTTTGGCGAGCGTGACGCCGTCGAGGGAGACCTCCACGGTCAGGGATGACGCCCGGATGTCCACACGGTGGAAGGGGTCGCGGGGGTGGCCGATAATCTCCTCGTCGTCTTCCCGCCACTGAAAGGCGGCGAAATCCAGCACGACATACCCGGCCAGGTCCGGATCGTCCGGGCGGAACGCGGCCCCGGGCGCGGTCGTCGTCCCTGCCACAACGTCGAGTTGTTCGCCGGAGGTGGTATGCCGGCCGAACCCCGTGCGCGGATCCAGCGATGGAGGTGAGCCTGCGGACAGCCTGACGCCGAGCTCCGGGACATCGGCCGCAGGGTCGCGCGGCGGTGTGAGCGCTGCTAGCAGTTCGGCCTCCGGCACCGCATAAATCGGGGTAATGCGCTTCGGCTCCCAGACCAGCCACGCGTGCAGGGTGTCGACGACGGCGTTCCCGCCCAGAGTCGCGCGGATCCGCTTGGCTGTGGGTTCGTAGCGCAGCTCCGGGAACGTCCCGAGGATCACTCCGGATAGTTTGGTGGCCATGCTTCAAGCGTGAGCGCGGGGCTACACTGCGTCAATATCGTCGAGCGCCGATGGCAGATGGTTGGTTGACCGCTCTGGGCTATGGGCGTCGGAATTGGGTGGCTGCTGTGGCTCTCACTTTGAGGGTGAGCACGGCGAGGGCGAGCATTTCGAGTCCGGACCAGGCGAGCGTCCCGCCCCAAATTTCAGGGGAGAAGCTCAGTGCCCCGTCGTGGAGCGCCACACCGGCGAAGTACGGGGCCCAGAACACGACAGGGGAGAGGCCCATCGCGGTCATGAGCCTTGCGTGACGGTCCGGCTCGGGCCGCGCCACCGCCCATAGCACTCCGACGAGAACTGCACCGACGAGGGCAGCCGGCACGAGCCAGGCGTCCCGCAGCGCGACCATGATCTGCAGGGCTATGGAGGGGAGCAGTGCCATGGCCGCGGACACCGCGGGGTGTAAGCGCCAGCGCAGTGACAGCAAGAGGACGGGCAAGAAGAGTACGGCCGTTGAGACGAAGAACGATGCCAAGGAGACGATGATGGACGACGACGTCGGATTCGTTACCGCGGGCTGCGCCCCGGCAGCGGAGCTGTATGTCTGGATGAGTCCATGGCGGGCGAAGACCGCGAACTCCTGCAGGATGAATGCCGCAACCATGCCGGAGAGCATGGCGCTCACGACGGCGGGCGCCAGCCGTGGCCAGGACCGTTCGGGCGAGTGCCATGCTGCGGAGAACGGCGCGCCAAGGATAAGGAAACCGCCGGTGGCGAGCCCCAGATGGGACGGGCTGAACAGCGCCTTGATGCCCTGCTCGATGCCGAACACCGAATGCCAGGCAAAGTCGGCAGCCCCGGAGATCAGGAAGAGAGCGACCCCGACTGCCGCGGCCCCGTAGCCGGCGGGGATCGCTTCGGTCCACCGCGTGCCGGGCGCGTGCCGGCGCCAGGTCAGGGCGGCGATCCAGACGGCGCAGGCCGCGAAGCCGGAGTAGAGGATTGCGTGCCACGGGGTGAGGAACGTCTCGAGGTCGCGGAGGTTGTTGTGCGCCCAGCCGTCAACGTAGGTTCCTGTGAGGAGCCAGATGCCGGCCGCGAGGGTGATGACGTCTTCAACGGCAGTGGTGGCGCGGCGGGCTGATACCGGCGGAACCGCAAAGGCGTGAGCAGCTGAGGCGTCCATAGCTCCACAGTAGGTCCCACCGCCCTCCGCGGCGAGAGGCAATCCCCACGCGGGCACGCTCTGATGATTCTTCGAATGCGGCTAGGCGGGCATCTTTGATGAGCCAACGAGGGGGCTTGAGGACCAATGCTCGGAAAGCTACGCTATCGCCATTGGCGATTGCTACTCTGTCACCTCGGGACGGCTATAGCCCGGTGCGGAGGGGTACCTTGCCCGTTCTTCAGCTGGTCAACACGCGGGGCGTCGGCCCGGCGTCGTTTCCAAGAGAAGTTGGGAACCTGGGGTACTTTTTGGGGAGTTGCCGAAAAGGTTCGGCGGCCTGCCTGGGGAGGACGTGATCGTGGTACCGGAGATTGCGAACGGTGGAAAGGCCAGTGTCGACTTAGGCGTCGACGGACTTCTCCATTTGCGCTGGCTGCCCGGGGTCGACATTCAGGTCGAGGATGCCCGCGCGGCCATGGCGAAAGTCAACGAGCTATGCCAGCAGGATCAGCATCCGATGCTTGTAGACATGGCAGCGGTCGCTTCCGTTAGCCGGGAGGCCAGGGCTGTGTGGTCTATTCCCTGCGGCGCGTCGCGCATCGCCTTGTTAGGGACATCGCCTGTAGACCGGGTCCTTGCGAACTTCTTCCTCGGAGTGCACGTCCCGCCTTGCCCGACTCGTTTTTTTACCTCGCGCAGCGAGGCCATGGACTGGCTTAATGCAGGTGCGTGAGACCTGGATGTGCTTCTCGCTCCTGTCAAGGCCAAGCGGCAACTCTGCCAGTTGCTGCGTTTATAAGGACCCTATCAACGGCTCGCCTTCCGGCGGTTTTCTGTCCCCTGGGATTACATGACCTCGAGAAAGAGCGTCGAGGACCCGCGTCTCCAGCTGTTGGTTGACGGTGTTGTCCGATTGGCTGCCGGTGATCTGGACGCACGCATTCAGCCGTCGGAGCATCGTGATGACATTGATGCTGTCATCACGGGAGTCAACCTGCTCGCTGAGGAACTGGGCCACATTCATTCGGAACTGGAACAGCGGGTGGCCGCCCGCACGGCTATGTTGCGGCGAACACAGGTTGAGCTGGAACAGATGGCCAAGACGGATGCCCTAACGGGTCTTGCGAATAGGACGCTGCTTACCGAGCGGATACAGGAAGCGATCCTGTCCAGCACGGACCGCGGAAAATCTCCGGCCGTGTTGCTCCTGGACCTGGACTCATTCAAGGCCATCAACGACATCCTGGGCCATAGCTCCGGTGACGCCGTGCTGGTGGAAGTTGCCAAACGTCTCCGCTCCGCCGTCAGGCCACAGGATACCGTGGCCCGCCTGGGCGGGGATGAGTTTGCCATCCTCATTGCCGCGGCTACTGAAGAGGAGGTCCTTCGAATTGCGCACCGGGCATCGGAGTATCTGCAGGACAGTATGTGTATCGGAATGGAAACGGTTTGGGCGATGGCCAGCATCGGCGTTTGCATCGGCACGCCGGAGTACCGGGCAGAGGCGCTGATGCGCGATGCCGACATTGCCATGTACCAGGCGAAGGCGCGCGGCCGCAACAACGTCCAACTCTTCCACCCGGACATGCTCGACGCCGTTCGGGAACGGTCGCGAATAACTGCCGAACTTCGAACCGCTGTTGCCGGAGGGGAGCTGGCGCTGCTGTATCAGCCGGTGGTCGAATTGGCTTCCGGCCGCGTGATCGGCGTCGAAGCCCTCATCCGGTGGCATCACCCTGTTCGCGGAACGATCATGCCGGGCAGCTTCATTGGCATCGCAGAAGAAACCGGCTTGATCTTTGAGGTGGGACGGTGGGTGCTGCATGAAGGTCTCGCCCAAATGAGGCGCTGGAGGCAAACAGATCCGGACTTGCCAGACTATTCTCTGCACATCAATCTTTCTGCTGCCGAACTGCTTCGAACCGACTTGCTGGATGACATCAGGGACACGCTGGCCAGGTATGGCGTGGATCCGCGGCGCTTGATCTTAGAGATCACCGAGACCGTATTGATGTCCCGTGAAACCGGACAGGAACAGGTCCTCAGCGGGCTCCGGGAGCTCGGTGTGGGCTTGCAAATTGACGACTTCGGTACCGGCTATTCGTCCATCAGCTACCTCAGGTCGCTTCCGGCAGACACGGTGAAGGTCGATCAGTCACTCATAAAGGACATGGAGTCGGATCCTCGGCAGCAAAAGTTCGTCTCTGCCATTCTGCAGCTGATTTTCGCTGCGGGGCTCAACGCGACCGTGGAAGGCATCGAAACCGCCGAGCAGGCGGCCCAGCTGGGGGCCATGGGTTGCCTCTACGGGCAGGGCTACTTCTACGGATATCCTGTACCGGCCGCGGAAATACCGGATCAACTCCGCCGACCCGCACGGCGTCTGTAGAGTTAGCGCATGTCGAAGCTTTGGGACCAGATGCTGCTGGTCCCCACAGTAGTGCGCCTCGCTTCCCGGGCACCGAGAAACCCCGACGCCGCGTGGGAAGGATACTGGCGCGGAATCCGCACTACTGGCCGTTCCGGAGACGTGCTTTGGGACTCCGACTCCCTGGCCGAGCGCGCGCAGTACTCCGATGCGATTGCAGCCCACTTTGATCCGGATCTCCCGGTAGTTGACGTCGGGTGCGGCAACGGAACCCACACCCGCTGGCTTGCCGGCCTATTTCCAAGGGTTCTCGGAATCGATGTATCCAAGGGGGCGATCGAGATGGCCAGCCGGGAAGCGGAAGGCGTCCATAATGCCGACTTCATGGTCCTGGATGCCGCGGGTGCAGGTGCCGGAGAGCTCCTATTGGAGCGGCTGGGGCCCGCCAATGTCTTTGTCCGCGGAGTCTTCCACGTCCTGAAACCGGGCAAGCAAGCTGCTATGGCCGCCAACCTGCGAACCGTCGTCGGGAACAGAGGCAGGGTGTTACTGGCCGAAACCAATTTCCGCGGAAATAGCCTTGGTTACCTGGCCGAGCTCGGCGCCACCAGGCAAGGAATGCCCCTGCAGCTGCAGCGCGCCTTGGAGAACCTTCCCCGGCCCGGGCATTTCGGTGCAAGGGAACGGCACAGCGTGTTTTCGGATTCGGACTGGAAGTTGATTGCGGACGGTCCGGTCAACATCGAAGTGGTGCCTATGAACGCCAGCGGTCTTCCGCAGTGGGTTCCGGGATATTACGCATTGCTATCGGGCGCGAAAGATTCGGGAACAGAGCAGTGATTTACCGCCGATAGGCGAGTTCCCCAAGATGTAAGCCCAACCTCCTCCGGCACTACACTGGGATCACCCGGGCCGAGGCAAAGTGCCCGGGCTGTCGAGGGAGGTCCGTGATGGCAGGCCCGTTGCTCGAGACCAAACTTCACGTCCCAGTGCCACGACGCGCGCTCGTGGCGCGCCCAAGGCTCAGCGACCGTCTGAACCAGGCCGACGAGCAAACGCTGATCCTCGTCTCAGCCCCCGCCGGCTTCGGGAAAACGACGGCGCTGACCGAGTGGTTGGCAGAAGCACCTTCCGACGGCCGATCGCTCGCCTGGCTCTCGCTCGACCAGCGGGACAACGATCCAACGCTCTTCTGGACCTACCTTGTTGCCGCGCTGGACAAGGCATCGAACGGCCTCGGCGCCCAAGCACTCGCAACACTCCGATCCCCGCAATCGAGCACTGAAGCGTTCCTGACCGTCCTGATCAACGGGTTGCAGGCCATCCCGAACAGACTTGTCTTGGTGCTAGATGACTACCATGTCATCGACAATCAGGACCTGCAGGAGGGGCTGGCCTTTCTCCTCGAGAACATGCCTGCGCATCTGCAACTGGTCATCGCGAGCCGTGCCGATCCAGCTTTGCCACTCGCGCGACTCAGGGCACGCGGCAGGCTCCTCGAGATCCGTGCCGCCGATCTCCGCTTCACACTGAAGGAAGCTGCTGCGTACTTCAACGGCGTGATGGGACTGGGTCTCACCGCGAAGGATATCGCCGCCCTCGAAGGTCGTGCCGAGGGCTGGATCGCTGCGCTCCAATTGGCCGCGCTCTCGATGCAGGGAAGGGACGACGTCGCCGGCTTCATCGCGGGCTTCGCAGGTGATGACCGCTATATCGTCGATTACCTCGTGGAAGAGGTACTTCAGCGCCAGAACGACGACGTCAGGAACTTCCTGCTGCAGACTTCCATCCTGAACAGGCTCAACGGCCCGCTCTGCGACGCCCTGACCGGCCAAAACAACGGAAAAGCGATGCTTGAGTCGCTCGATCGAGGGAACTTGTTCGTGGTTCCGCTCGACGATCGCCGCTGGTGGTACCGCTACCACCACCTCTTCGCCGACGTGCTGCGGGCACGGCTCATGGACGAGCAGCCGGGCCGCATCAACGAAATGCATGAGCGCGCAAGCCTATGGCACGAACAAAACGGCGACATTCCGGAAGCTATCCGCCACGCAACGGCCGGCAAGGACTTCGAGCGGGCCGCGGATTTGATCGAGCTCGCGATCCCTGCCATGCGCAAGGACCGCCAGGAAGCCACGCTGAGCCGCTGGCTCGAAGCGCTCCCCGGCGAACTAATACACGCGCGGCCCGGGCTGAGCGTTGCTTACGCGGGGGCGCTCCTCGCTAGCGGCGAGCTCACTGGCGTCGACGCCCGCCTCCTTGAGGCAGAGCAGTGGGTACGTACGACGGCGGAAGGCGGCGACGGCGGGAACCTCACCAGCTCGATCGCGATCTACCGTGCCGCGCAGGCGCTGGCAGTCGGGAATGTCGCCGGGGCCATGACGCACGCAACCACCGCGCTCGGCCTTGTCGGGAAAGACGATCATCTTGAGCGCGGAGCGGCTTCAGGGCTATTGGCGCTGGGCCACTGGACGAACGGAAAACTGGGCGTTGCGCACGGCCTGTGGACCGATTCCTATAACAGCCTTGAAAGGGCCGGTCACCACTCGGACATGCTCGGTTGCTCCATCGCCATGGCCGACATCCGGATTACCCAAGGCCGGCTCCGCGACGCAATGGCCATCTATGAGCGGGGTCTTGAGATCGCGGGCAGGCACCCCGAGCAAATGCTCCGGGGAACGGCCGACATGCACGTAGGAATGAGCATGCTCCTTCTTGACCGCGGCGAACTTGAAGCCGCAAAGAAGCACCTGATGACCAGCCAGAAGCTCAGCGAGGACGCCGCGCTGCCCCAAAACCCGTATCGCTCGCGGGTCGCGATGGCCCGGATCCTCCAAGCGGAAGGGGACGTGGGCGGCGCGCTTGAGCAACTCGACGAGGCCGAGCGCCTCTACGTCGGCGACTTCTTTCCCGAGGTACATCCGGTCGCGGCCGTGCGGGCGCGGATGTGGATCTCGCAGGGAAGGACGTCCGACGCTCTCCACTGGGCGCGTGAGCGCGGCATCTCCACCGAAAATGAGCTCTCCTACCTGCACGAGTTCGAGCACATCACCTTGGCCAGGGCACTACTCGCCCAGCACAGGAAGGAGCTGTCGGAGGACTCCGTCGGACGCGCGATCGCCCTGCTAGTCCGTCTCCTTCGAGCCGCGGAAGGAGGCGGCAGGACGGGGACCGTCGTCGAACTTCTGGTTCTTATGGCGCTAGCACGCAAAAAAGAAGCGGACGACGGCGGGGCGCTGGCAGCGCTGCAACGCGCGGTAGCGCTCGCCGCACCAGAGGGATACGTTTCGGTGTTCGTCGATGAGGGTGAAGCGATGGCCAACTTGCTGGAATCGCTCGCGAGCCAAGGGAGCGCCCCGGACTACGTAGACAGGCTTTTGGAGTCGTTCGGGGCCGAAACGCGCAGCACCCGGGCACAGCAACGCTTACTGGAGCCCCTGAGCGAACGCGAGCTGCAAGTGCTTCGGCTTCTTTCCTCGGAGCTGGGCGGACCGGAGATCGCGCGCGAGTTGCTCGTCTCCCTCAACACCCTCCGGACGCATACCAAGAACATCTACGCCAAGCTCGGCGCGAATAACCGCCGCTCAGCCGTCCGGCGAGCCGAGGAACTGAATCTCTTGTCGCGAAAAGATCACCACATCAATCACCAGATGTGGTGATCCCCGCTCACCACATCTCCCTCTACCTTCAAAGCTAAAGGAAGTCATCCGCAAAGGCGGCTGAACTCCACTAAGGCAGAAGGAGGGGCGATGAACGCGAGATCGGTAGACCGGGACGACACTCCGGTCGAGTACGAAGTCCGCGTCAAAGGCCATCTTGATTCCCGCTGGGCCGCTTGGTTCGAAGGATTGAGCCTCACCAACGAACACGACGGAACCACCGTCATCCGCACCCGGACCGTAGACCAAGCCGCGCTCCACGGTCTGCTGCAAAAGCTCCGCGACTTGGCGCTACCGCTCTTGGCAATCACCCAAACCGGAACCACGCAACCCGGCCAGCCGGCGTCGAACACCCCCACTTTCATCCCCAAAGAGGACCAGACCATGAAAACCGCAACCCAAACCCCAACAACCGATCATGTCCGGATGGACCCGCTGCGGAAGACCGCGATGGTCGCAGGCATCTTGTACCTGATCACCTTCGTCAGCTCGATCCCGGCGCTGTTCCTGATTTCCCCCGTCCTAAACGATCCGCACTACATCACGGGCCCCGGTGCCGACTCGACCGTCATCTTCGGCTGCTTCCTCGATCTCGTCAACGCTGTTTCCGCCGTGGGTACCGCCGTCGCACTGTTTCCTGTCGTCAAACGGCAGAACGAGGGCATCGCGCTGGGCTTCGTCACCGCCCGGATGTTTGAAGCCGCGGTGATCGTGATCGGCGTCGTCAGCCTCCTGGCTGTGGTCACTTTGCGCCAGAACGGCGGCGCAGACCCTGCCTTGGTTCCCGTAGGACAGGCGCTCGTGGCGGTTCGCGACTGGACGTTCATTCTCGGGCCGAGCCTGGTTCCGGGCGTGAGCGGGCTGCTGCTCGGGTACCTGATGTACCGTTCGGGGCTCGTGCCGCGCGTCATTCCTTTGCTTGGACTGATCGGCGGCCCGCTGCTGCTTTCGTCGACGTTCTCAACGATGTTCGGCATCAATCAGGGGCTCTCGGTGTGGTCGGGACTTGCGACCTTGCCGATCTTCGTTTGGGAGTTGTCGCTTGGCGTGTGGATGGCGGTCAAAGGCTTCAAGCCCTCGCCCATCACCACCGGGCAAATGCGCACCGCCTGAGGAACCATCCCCCCGGCGCATGTCCCGCGGCCAGCCCGGCCGCGGGACATGTCGCGTTGACGGACAACTTCAAGTTTCCAACGGTCTCGGCCCTATCAAGCGCCTGAAGGGCAGGGGTAGTCTGGACGGAATCCAAATTCGGGATATGCCTACTGGGAAGGCGGTGTTTACGAACGTGAGCCTCAAGGATGAGTGGGATCGGCTCGATTCCGAGACCCGAACATGGCTTTTGGAGAATCCGGCATGCCTGATTCTACCCTCTGCCATTTCGGCCAAGTTCAGCAGGGGCGCGCCGGAGGACATCGGGCGTGACCCGGACGGGCAGGTTGTCCTCTCCCGGGAAGACCACGATTTTGTCCGGGAGAAAGCAGAAGCCGCGGGAAAACCAATCCGGTTCCCCACGAGGGACTACCGATTCTTCGACACGGCACCGTTGCCTGTGATGCGGAGAGTACCGCCTGAAAAGTGACGCTTTCAGCGAACGCTTCGACCTGGCCGAGGCCGGAGCGTTCTGCTGGTGCGCTCGTTGATTGTTATCGACCTAAGCAGCTGTGAATGATACCGTCGTCGCTGGCTAGACATTTGGGAATACAGCACGCAATCGCGTGGGGATCTATATCCCCAGAATCAAGCGAACTCCGTAATTCGTCTCAGGGGGGACAAATGAAGAAGTCCATTGCAGCGCTTGCACTTGCAGGAACAATCGCACTGGCTGGCACCGCTCCGGCCGTGGCAGCCACCACCTACCCGGCGCCGGGCAATGAGTATGGAACCGTTTCCGACGGCACCATAGCTCGCGGCGAATCCATCACCTTTTCCGGCAGCGGCTACATCGCCGGCGAAACCATCAATATCACTTTCGAGCGGACCGGTGGCAAGAAGGCTTCGGACGGCGGGCGGCCCGCTCCGTCCAACTTCACCGTCATCGCTGACGCCACGGGCGCTTTCTCCACCGCCATTACCTTCACAGACGGTGGCAACTACACGATCGGCGCCGTTGGTGCCACGTCCGGCAACAGGCGCTGGGCAGCCGTGGTTGTGAATTCCGGGAACGGCGGAGGCAACAACGACGGCGGCGGCCACCACGGCGGCGGAAACGGCAAAGGTAATTCCGGTCTCGCGGCTGTTTCCAGCGTTACTGCCGCTGGCACCGCAATCGGCGGGGCAAACACCCTTGCCGATTCCAACCTGGTCCTGTGGTCGCTGGTCGGTGCAGGGGCTCTGGCTGCCAGCGCAGCGTCCGCAGCGGTGGTTCGCCGCCACGTTAGGAATGCTGAAGCCAGGGCCCAGGGCCCAGGCAAGTAAGGATCCTTTCCGACCCTCGGGTTCTCCGCTCAGTTGGGCTTGCGGGACACTGTCAGGGGCGTTGGACACGGAGCGTGCCGCTACCCGGCTGGCGTTCGGCCGGGGGCGGCACGCAGACGTCCGTTGAGTACGTACAGCCACTCATAGCCAACGTGTGAGCGTTGCTGGAGTGTCTCATCCCGGGGTTCGATGACCATCTTGTACGCCCGCACGCCTCCAGGGGCCGCCTCGAGGCGTGATTGGATCTCCGCGCCCCGTAGCAGCGCTAAGTTCTGCTCTCGGTTCCGCTGGATCGGGGTTCATGGATGTAATGATCGGTTATGCCCCAACGCCTGATGCTCCTTGATACGGCCTCGTTGTACTTTCGTGCCTTCTTCGGCGTACCCGATTCGATCCGCAGCGCCGATGGCACGCCCGTGAACGCCGTTCGCGGCCTGCTCGACATGATCGCCCGGCTCGCCACCGACTATGAGGCGACGCATCTGGTGGCGTGCTGGGACGAGGACTGGCGTCCGCAGTGGCGGGTGGACCTGATCCCGACGTACAAGTCGCATCGGGTCGCGGAGGAGGTGCCGGGTGCTCCCGACGTCGAAGTGGTGCCGGACGCGCTGCAGGTGCAGGTTCCCATGATCCGCAGGGTGCTCGGCCTCGCGGGCATCGCCGTCGTCGGGGCTGCCGCACACGAGGCCGACGACGTCATCGGCAGCTATGCCAGCCACGCCGACCTTCCCGTCGACGTCGTGACCGGTGACCGCGATCTCTTCCAAGTGGTCGACGACGCCCGCCAGGTGCGGGTCATCTACACGGCCAGAGGCATGAGGAACCTTGAGATCGTTACCGATGCCGTCGTCGTCGGTAAGTATCGTGTGCTGCCCGAGCAGTACGCCGACTTCGCGACGCTGCGCGGCGACGCCTCCGACGGGCTGCCGGGCGTCGCCGGGATCGGCGAGAAGACGGCGGCGTCGTTGCTCGCGGAGTACGGCACGCTCGACGGGTTGCTTGCGGCCGCGGCGGACCCGGGCAGCGGGCTGTCCGCGCCCGTGAGGTCGAAGCTCGCCGCCTCCGCCGACTACCTGGAGGTTGCTCCCGTTGTTGTGAAAGTCGTGCGCGACCTCGCACTTCCCACTCTCGAAGAGGCGCGCGCGTTGCTGCGCCCGGTCGTCGGAGATTCACGCGTTGAACTCGAGCGTCTGGCTACCGAGTGGAACCTCGGCGGCTCAGTGAAACGACTGCTAGACGCGCTCGACCTCCGTCCGTGAGGGGACTCAGCCCCACACCGGAACCACCAGGACAATAGGTGGACGTTCGTTCATCGTTTCTCCTTGACCGCGGCCTCGGCGGTGTTCCGTTGCGTGGCGGCCCAGCTGGCGAGGACTTTCAGGGCGTCCTCGGAGGGTGTCCCGGGGTCCGCTGTGTAGACGTTGATGCGCAGTCCCGGGTCCGCGGGCAGTTCCAGCGCTTCAAAGCTCAGGTCCAGGTCGCCGACGATCGGGTGGTGGAGGTGTTTGCGGCCGGCGCGGTGGTATTTCACGTCGTGGCGAGCCCATCGGGTACGGAACTCTTCGCTGCGGGTGGAGAGTTCACCGATCAGGTCCGTGAGGTCCTTGTCGTACGGATTTTTTCCGGCTGTGGAGCGCAGGACTGCGACGATGTCGTCCGCTGCGCGTTCCCAGTCGGCGAAGAACTCCCGCGCTTTCGGGTTCAGGAAGGTGAAGCGCGCGCTGTTCGGGGGAGTGGGCCCTTCGGCCATCATGTCCAGATAGAGGGCACGGCCCAGTTCGTTGGCGGCGAGGACATCCCCGCGGTCGTTGCGGACCCAGGCCGGTGCGGCCGTGATCGCATCGATGACGCGTTGCACGCTCGGCCTCACCGTCTGCGGGCTGTGCCTGCGCCGCACCCGGGGAGAGGCCGCGGCGGCGCGGGCCAGGTCAAAAAGGTGGGCCGTCTCGGCGTCGTCGAGCTTCAACGCACGTCCAAGAGCTTCGAGGACACTATCCGAGGCGCCGGAGAGGTTTCCCCGCTCAAGGCGGATGTAGTAGTCGATGCTCATCCCGGCGAGCATCGCGACTTCCTCCCGGCGCAGCCCGGTGACCCGCCGGTTGCCGCCGTAGACGGGAAGCCCGGCCTCATCGGGGGTGATCCTTGCGCGGCGGGAGGTCAGGAACTTCCGCACGTCGTCGCTGTGTGTCATGGTATCCACGCTACGCGCGGTCGCCGGGACGAGGGAGGCACTGGCGTTACCCGGAACGGCCGTGACTCCCGGCCGGCAAGGAATAACGGTTGCATTGAGAGCATGAAACCTGAACCCGCAACAGCGTCCCACCCGGGAGCGATCCTGGCGATCATCCTCCTCAGCTACTTCATGATCCTGCTGGACAACTCGGTCATCTTCACTGCCCTGCCGAGCCTGCGGGCGGATCTCCGGCTGAGCACCGGCGAGCTCTCCTGGGTGCAGGATGCGTACACGCTGGTCTTCGGCGGCCTGCTGCTCCTCGGAGCCCGGGCAGGAGACCTACTCGGCCGCCGGCGGGTTTTCCTGTTCGGGCTGGTGGTGTTCTCGATCGCGTCGCTGCTGATCGGCGTCGCCCCGGCGGGCTGGTGGGCGATCACCGGCCGCGCCGTGCAGGGTATCGGGGCGGCGATCGTCGCGCCCGCCTCACTCTCCCTGCTCACCGCGAGCTTCCCGGAAGGCCGTGAACGCACCCGGGCCGTGGCCTTGTACGGCGCTACCGCAGGCATCGGCGCCAGCCTAGGGCTGGTCATCGGCGGGGCGCTGGCACACTGGATCTCCTGGCGGGCTGGATTCTTCGTCAATGTACCTATCGGCGCCGCGATGATCGCACTCGCGCCGCGGTTCATCCCGGAATCAGGCCGGGCCCGCGGCCGCTTCGACGCCTTCGGCGCGCTCAGCGCCACCCTCGGTGTCGGCGCCCTCGTGTTCGGCGTCATCAACACGGTCGACGCCGGCTGGAGCTCGCCGGTCACAGTCACCGCCGTCAGCGCCGGCGTCGTGCTCCTGGTCGTGTTTGTGCTGATCGAGCGCACGGCGGCCCAGCCGATCATGCCGCTGCGGCTGTTCGCGAGCCGCCGCCGCACCGGCGCCTATGTCGCCCGTTTCCTGTATCTGGGCGCGATGATCGGGTTCTTCTTCTTCACCACGCAGTTCCTGCAGGAAGTGCTCGGCTTCGACCCCCTGCAGGCCGGAATCGGATTCCTTCCCATGACCGCAGTCAACTTCGCCGTCGCGATGAGCATCCCGCGGCTCATCGGCAGGATGCCGGGTTCCATCCCGCTCGTGGCCGGCATCCTGATCACCCTCGCCGGGATGTTCTGGCTCAGCCGGGTCGGTACCGACTCCGCGTACCTGACCGGGGTTGCCCTGCCGATGGTCCTCATCGGCGCGGGACAGGGTCTCGCGTTTGCGCCCCTGACCTCGTTCGGCATCATCGGAGCCCCCGCGTCCGACGCCGGCGCGGCATCGGGCCTGGTGAACACCTTCCATCAGGTGGGCACCTGCCTCGGGCTTGGCATCGCAGTCGCCGCCGCAGCGACGGTCCCGGCCACGAGGCCCGCCGTCGCGCACCTGGCCGCCCAGGTCAGCGTCGCCCTCACGACCGGCAGCATTCTCCTGCTCGTGGCACTGGCCGTCGCGGCGGCCCTCATCCTGCCCGAGGACCTCGCGGCACGCCGCGCCAAGATACCCCGGGAGGCGGCGTCGGCGCCGCAGCTCGAAGCCGCCCGCTGAACCACCCGACCACCACTTCAAGGGGGTACTGACGTGCCCTCCCACAATCCCGCACATCTGCATACCGTGAAAGGCATGGACATGGAACTAACACTCAACAACGGCGTCACAATGCCCGCCCTGGGACTGGGCGTCTTTCAAAGCGCCCCGAAGCAAACGACGGCGGCCGTCGAGGCCGCGCTGGCCACCGGCTACCGGCACATCGACACCGCCGCAGCCTACGGCAACGAACGGGAAGTCGGTGAAGGCATCCGCGCCTCCGGCCTGGATCGTCCGGAGGTGTTCGTCGAGACCAAGGTCTGGGTCAGCGACTACGGTTACGAGCAGACCCTGCATGCCTGGGACAAAGCGACGGGCAAGCTCGGCGTCGACTACCTGGACCTATTCATCCTGCACCAGCCCGCACCCGACCGGTTCGAGAAAACCATCGCCGCATACAAGGCGCTGGAGACCCTGTTCGCCGATGGGCGAGTGCGGGCGATCGGCGTCAGCAACTTCATGCCGCACCACCTGAAGCAATTGCTCGACTCGACTGACGTCGTCCCGGCGGTGAACCAAATCGAACTTCACCCCTACTTCACCCAGCGGGAGGTCCAGGCCGCCGACGCCGGGCACGGCATCCTTACCCAGGCCTGGTCCCCGATCGGAGGGATCACCTTCTACCCCGGCTGGGGTGAGGAGCGCCGGAACGTCATGAAGGACCCTGCAATCGCCGCCATCGCACGGGCACATGACAAGAGTCCCGCACAGGTCATGCTCCGCTGGCACCTGCAACAGGGCCGCTCGGCCATCCCGAAGTCGACCAACCCGGCACGCATCGCCGAAAACTTCGACGTGTTCAACTTCGAGCTCGGAGCCGACGAACTCGCCGCCATCGACGCGCTCGACACCGGCGTGCGCAACGGACCGGACCCTGACGTAGCCCGCGAGGAACGCTTCGCCATGGTCATCCCCGAAGCGTAAGACAAAGAGAAGGAGGACCCACCCAGGCTTCGGTGCTTCGACCACGAGGTCGTGGTCGGCTTCTTGCGGGAGTCCGGAGACTGTTGCGGTGGCGACGCGCCCGGTGCCTTTGACGAATATCGGGAAGGCCCCGCCGTGGGAGACATAGCGCGCTTCATCGAACCATCCGTTGTCTTCGAGCCTGCCTCGCGCCCGCGGAGACCGTCAGGTCCGCCACGCGGGCCCGGGACGCCGGCGTCGAGCATGTCGAGCTGTCCTCCAGGAGAGCATCCGGCGCGGTCTCCAGCACCTCCCCGGCGTAGCCACACCCAGCGAAATACTGCGCGCGAATGCCCTCGGCCAGAGTCAGCGTCGTCGGGCTAAGCTCAGACTTTTCCTCCGACTCCGGGGCAGCGTCCCGAACCGCGCAGCCCCGGGCACCATCACATCAGCGTCACATTGCCCTGGGCCAGACATTCCAAGACGGACACCGCCATGACCTCTGACAACGAGCGCCGCCCGCAGGCGGTCCTGTGGGACATGGACGGCACGCTCGTCGACACGAAGCCGTACTGGCTAGCCGCCCAGACGGAGCTGGCGCAGGAACATGGAATCGTTTGGACCACGCTAGACGCCCGGGCCACAGTCGGGCAGGCTATGCCAGCGACAGCGCGGATACTGAGGGAAAATGGGGTGGATCTCTCCATTTCGAAGATCATCGACGAGCTCATCGAACGCGTTGTGGCGAAACTGGAAGAAGGCATCCCGTGGCTTCCGGAGGCGGAACGAATCCTGGCCGGAAATTGAGGAGCATCCGGGGACGATTCAAGCCATTGCGGTGCTTGTTGACGCGGTTTCCTGCTCGCACCTACCATGGCGTTGCTGGCCTGTGAAGCTCGCTGTCACGGGCGGAGGGAAGCTGAAGATGGCAGCTCCGTGATCACCGATTTCGGTGCGGTCCCCGTTGCGTCGATTCCCCGTCACTGGTGCGGGGGATACCCCGCAACAGCGCTGCCGACTGCATGGTCGTCGGTCTTCTTGGGAAGAATGCTGGAGCCGGAGCGCTGTTGAAGAGCCGCATCCGGAAAAGAATGGAACACCCCTGATGAACGCTGAGCAGGCTTCGGGACGGGAACGTCCGGTGTTGATGATGCGCACGCTGGTCCGCGGCCTGGCGTGGGACGTTGGGTTACCGCTGGCTGCCTACTACGCCGTGCACCTTGCCGGTGCTACGGACTGGGTCGCGCTGCTGACGGCGACCGGGGCCGCCGGCTGCCGGCTGTTGTGGACCGCGTTGAAGCGACATTCCCTGAACCCGTTTGCGATGCTGATGGTCATCATCTTCGGACTCGGCCTGGGTCTGTCTTTCCTCACTGGTGACCCGCGGTTTCTCCTCCTCAAGGACTCGGCTATCACCGGTGGCATGGGTATTTCGTTCCTCGCTTTTGCCGCGCTGGGACATCCCTTGACATTGGACGCAGCCAAGACGTGGAGACCGGAGCGTGCCGGGGAGATGGACCGGGATTTCCACAGCAACCCGGCGGCGCACCGGTGGCACCTAAAGGTTTCCGCCGTTTGGGGTGCGGGACTGATTGCTGAAGCCAGCACGCGAGCCGTCCTGGTCTATCTGCTGCCTATTGATGTCATGGTGGGGATTTCTGCCGCCCTGGCAGTGATCGTTTTCGCCGCCCTCATCGCCTGGACTGTCTGGGACAGGAAAAGACGGCAAGCGGCGTGGTCTTCCTGACGGCGCGCCAGCTCTCGCGCTTCCTGAGCGACCACGGAGTCTGGACGTGAGCTCCCGCCAAGTGTTCCTTCGGGTGCGAAACGGCGGCACTATGGAGGGAAGCCGAGCACAGCGTGGGGGAGCGGTGCTCCGCGCGATCGGCTGTCCGATGATGGAGGGAGAGAGTGGGATGGTTGCGCAGGGATCCCGCCGACGTCCGAGATTCCCGGGATGGGAAGTCGGGCCCGTGGCAGTCGGATTGGGCCTGGTGGCCCACCTGGTCTCGGGTGGCGTGTCTCCCGGGATTCCGGTGCTGATCGCGCTGACGGCTCTGCTGAGCATGTGTGCTTCGCTGCTTGCTCGGATCAACCTACCGAGTTGGCTATTGCTCGTTCTCTGCGGCCTGGCCCAGCAGGTTCTGCATCTGGCCTTCGACCGGCTCTCGGGGACCTTCTTGCTTGGCGCGCCTGCCCAACATCAGCATGCAGCGACGGGTTTGCAGCCTGGGCAGCTGACCGCGCCCCCTTTGGTGGCGTCCGGGCACTCACCGGATTTGATGCTGGACACGCACGTTGCCGCAGCCTTGCTGACAGCGTTGCTCGTCGCCCGGGCGGACATATCGGTCACGCGAGCGTTGGCCCTGCTCCATCGCACGACTTCGGGAGATCCACGCAAAGCCCATCCGGGCACTCCTTAGCCATCCCCTACCAACCACGAACCTTCATTCGTGCGCAGCCGACGAGTGGACATCCTCGATAGACCAGTTTGGAGGCCAGATGGCTCACCCTGGATGGCCCCGGCTTCGGGTCGATGATTGGACCGCGAGCCGGGAGACCGTGCACATGTGGACCCAGATCATCGGAAAAATCCGCATGGCGCACGCACCGATGCTGAACCACTGGTGGCAGGTGACGCTGTACGTCACTCCGCGCGGACTGACGACGTCAATGATCCCGTACGGCCGCGGCGCGTACGACATCGAGTTCGACTTCCTTCAGCACAGGCTCCACATACGCTCCAGCAACGGAACTTCAGCATTCGTCGTTCTCGGAGCCAAGTCGGTGGCCGAGTTCCATTCCGAGGTATTCGAGGCCTTGGGCCGGCTCGGTATCGAGGCGTCTATCCGCGGTATCCCGAACGAGGTGGACCCGGCCATACCATTCGCCGAGGACCATCAGCATGCCACCTACGACTCCGAGGCCGTCGGGTTGTTCTGGCGGCAATTGGTCCAGTCGGACCGGGTCCTGAATGAATTCAGGTCCCGGTTCAGGGGCAAGGCAAGTCCCGTCCACTTCTTCTGGGGAGGCATGGACCTTGCCTACGCGCGCTTCTCCGGACGGGCGGCGCCGACCCACCCCGGAGGCGTCCCGAACTGCGCAGACTGGGTAATGGTGGAGGGCTACTCCCATGAGCTGAGCAGTTGCGGGTTTTGGCCCGGGGGAGGGGACGAAGGAGCCTTCTATGCTTATTCCTATCCCGAGCCCGCCGGCTACGCCGAATATGTGAACGACACCGATGGTGTCGCTTACAACAATGACGGCAGGCTCTACCTCCTCCCGTATGAGAACGTCCGTACGGCGTCGAACCCCGACAAGGCGCTGTTGCGGTTCCTGCAATCCACCTACGAGGCGGCCGCGGAGACGGGCCGCTGGGACCGAGCCGCGCTGGAGGTGGATCCGGCCCGCCGGCCGCGCTGACGACGAGGCCAGTGTTCCTTCGGCGCGAAATAGCCGGGCGTAAAGTAGTTGGTGGTCCAGAGGCACTCCGATACGA
Organism: Arthrobacter sp. 05L417; assembly: GCF_056397865.1. NCBI lineage: Bacteria > Bacillati > Actinomycetota > Actinomycetes > Micrococcales > Micrococcaceae > Arthrobacter > Arthrobacter sp. 05L417. The sequence continues at coordinate 4,045 of NZ_JBFTOG010000033.1, read as the reverse complement.
GGGAAGCCACAATGAATGCAGAACTAGGAATCGACGTTTCGATTGCACCCAGCGGACCTGGTTGCGTTGAATGCGAGGCCAATGGAGGCTGGTGGCTGCACCTTCGGCGGTGCGCCCAGTGCGGGCACATCGGCTGCTGCGACAACTCGCCGGGGCAGCACGCCACGGCCCATGCGCAATCCAGCGGCCACCCGGTCATCCGCAGCTTCGAACCGGGCGAGGACTGGTTCTTCAGCTATCCCGACTCTGCATTTTTCGCCGGACCGGAACTTGAACCGCCGGCGCATCACCCGCTCGATCAAGGCGTTCCGGGCCCGGCCCTACGCGTCCCGGCTGACTGGCAGCAGCGACTGCACTGACCGATCAGGATGATACGGCGGATGCCGTGTTGCTTGAGCTGCAGGTCGAGGTCGGAATTGGCGAATCCGCTCGATCCCCAGTGCTCGTGGATGACGATTCACCCGGCCGGGGCTGGAAGGCATCGTGGAATGATCCGCCCCAGGTATCTTTGGCGAAGGGCTGGGCCTCCGACTACGTGCGGAGTATGGGGTTTCTAGGAAGCGTCGGTAATGTCGGCCAGAAACCAGTCCGGGGAGCTCAGATTCCGCTGCAGATGGAAGGTACGCAATGCGGAGTCGGAGTTGAGGCGGACCTGTAGCCGCCAGTATTCAACGGATGCGAGGCCTTCGCTGTCGGTGGCGGCCGAGTCGCTGCCATCCCGCCAGCTTCCGCGCCCGAACCAGTGCTCGGCGCCGGCCTCGGGATCCACGGCCCAGATGCTGCCGTCATATCGAACGGCCAACGGGATGCCGTCGGGGCTGAAGCGGACGGCGATCTCTTCTAGCGTGAGTGTGGCCTCGGCAGTGAGTGTCATTGATGTGTTCTTTCCCGGGTTGTACCGCGCCCCGTTGTCACGCGGGCTTCGCGAGGGCTGGCTCGGTTTTGTACGCACTCTTTTAATCGTTTGTGTCCACGGAAAAGGTACGCCCTCTGCAAAAGTCTTCGCTGCGAATCTCGCGGTTGCCTACGTTTGATTGGCCCCCGAATTGATTTCACAAACAGCGGCGCGATGCCTGCTGTCATGACTATAGTTTCCGGCTTAGGACTTTCGGTTACAGAAGCGATCGGACGTGGGCAGAAGAGCACTCCGAGAGGCAAGAACAGGGCAGATAATAGTGCTGAGCGAACCTTGGCAGGGCTCCACCTGGGAGGCGATGAAATGATTGCGGAAATCATTGTCCAAGTGGTGGCAGAGCTGATCCAGGGATGGTTCGATTGGCGGCCGACGGCTCGCCAGCGTGTCTTAAGGGCCCTGGATCTCTCAAAAAAGCCCGTCCTGTCGATGGAGCAGCGGGAATTCGGGCGGAAGTGGCTCACATACGGCCTGGGACATGTTGCGGACCTCGGGCTCGAATCTCAAGCAGGGGAGATTCAGAAGGCGCTGAAGCGTGTTGCATCCTTCCCCTGGGAAACCAGGGAGTAAGGCACTCGTTTCTGTCACGAAGCCCCTCAGTCCTGGGCTTTGCAGGTGATCTAGCTTCGCGCGTCCCTACTCGCGGCGAGTGCAAGCCCTGCCGGAGTTTCGTTGTCCGTGGTCACCGTCGAGGCCAGGAATGTTCCCACGACGCAGAAGAGCAACGGCAGCAAGAAGGCTAAGGTCAGGCCGAAGATGCCGCCCAGCCATCCAATGATCGCGGGGCCCGCTAGAAGCCCGATGTACCCGGAGCTCACAACGCGCGAGAGCGTCTTGCCCGCATCTGATCGGCCGATACTCCCGGCCGCAGTGTAAACCTGCGGAATGATCCCAGAGAGGCCCAAGCCGAAAAGCAGCCAACCGAAGAGGGACAAGGGATAGAAGGGAGACGCGACCACGACGAGCACTCCGGCTGCCGCAAGTAGAGATCCGAATCTCACGACCTTGACGGGTCCGACCGCATGTGAAACACGGTCCGCAAGGAGTCGGCCAAGGGTCATCGCGGCAGCGAAGGCCCCATACGCCAACGCAGCTGCCGCCTCCGGTTCGGCCAAATGCTCAACGGTTTGAAGTGCGCTCCAATCATTAGCTGCGCCTTCGGAGAGCAGCACCAAAAACGCGAGTAGTGCAAGGGCCAGCATTCTGCGCTTGGGTGCCGTTGGATGGTCTGGGGAGGCTGTCTCGCCCGATGTAGCGGGGTCTTCGTGTGAATCGAGCAATTCCTCAGAGGCTTTCGGAAGCATCGAGAATGCCGACCAAGCGGTACCAATCAGGCCCAGCAGGGCGGCGCCCAGTAGGATCCATGACACGTGTAGGTGGATCGCCTGGCCAGCAGCCCCTGTGACAGCACCCAAGGCTCCGCCGAGTGAGAAGAACGCGTGGAAGGCGGACATGATCGGCCGTCGATAGCCACGCTCGACCACCACCGCGTGCTGGTTCATCGCGACGTCTGTTAGGCCGTGACCGAGTCCAAAAATGAAGAGTGCGATGCCCAAGCTAAGAGCATCTGAAGCCATGCCGGGAAGGTTCACTGAGACCAGGAGAAGGCCAAGGCCCATCAGCGTCGGAGTTCTGCTGCCGAAGCGCTTGATGAGAAGCCCTGCGAATTGCATCGAGATGAGCGCACCGAGGCCAAGCAAAAGGATCAGCCCGCCGAGAACAGCGTGGGAAGTTCCTGTTCGTTGCTGGATGTCGGGGATGTTTACTAGCCAAATCGCCGTGAGGAACCCCACGATGGCGAATGCTCCGAAAACACCTGATCGTGCCCGTAGCAGTTGCGGGGAAGTGTTGCTGAGAGATGCAGCCATTGGAAGTCCTTTAGATAGGGTCGGCGACTCGCGGTGTGGAGACCCAAGTTGCTAATAGACATTACTAGATTTCGTTTGATCATGTTCGATGTATCATTTGATCATGAATGGAACCAAACGGCACGAGCGCATTTTGGAGCGACTGAACAGGGATGGGAAGGTCGACGTGGCCGGGCTGTCCGAGGAGTTTGGCATTTCTGAAGTGACCATTCGCCGCGACCTGGAACACCTTGCCCAGGCCGGTGTCTTACGGCGGACACGCGGCGGTGCGGTGAGCATGATGATGCTCGGAGAGGGACTTCCGTACGCCATGAGGGAAATAGAAGTCGCGGAAACCAAACAACTTCTGGCGGCAGCGGTTGCCAAGCTGGTCCGAAGCGGTGAGGCCGTGGCCCTCGATAGCGGCACGACCTGCGTTGAGATAGCCCGTGTCCTCGTCGGCACCAGGCTCACCGTGATGCCGTTTTCAGTCCAGGCGATCGGCGCCTTGTTCGGAAACTCCACGATAAATCTCATTATCCCCGGCGGGTCCGTTCGCCATGATGAGGGATCGATAGTGGGGCCCCTGGCGGAGGCATCACTCCGCTCTGTTCGGTTCGACACAGCCATCATTTCGCCGTGCGGGGCATCGCCGGAAGATGGTGTGATGGCGCACGATCTCCAGGACGCTGCCGTCAAGCGAGCCATCATTGATGCCTCCAGAAGGACGATTCTGGTTGCTGACAGCAGCAAGTTCTCCCGCTCGGCCATGGCCGCAGTTTGTCCGTTGGAGTCAATCGACATCTTGGTGACTGACGCGGCAGTGCCTGAGCAGGTGGTTGAACGACTAAGCGCCGGTGGGGTGCAAGTAGTTGTGGTTTGAATCATGAGTCTCCACGGCTCATTCAAGAAGACCGGCAATGCACACGGGCAGGCAGTCGCCCCTTGAACGTCCTTAGTCCTGGCTGAATGCGGCGTCGAAGCTGGTTTGGGAGGGCGGGTAGTCGTATTTTTTGAGGTTGGCGAGGGCTTCGGGGGCGCCGTGGAGGCGGTCCATGCCGGCGTCTTCCCATTCGACGGAGATCGGGCCGGTGTAGCCGATGGCGGTGAGGGCCCGGAAGGAGGATTCCCAGGGGACGTCGCCGCGTCCGGCGGAGACGAAGTCCCAGCCGCGGCGGGGGTCGCCCCAGGGCAGGTGGGAGCCCATGACGGTGTTGCGGCCGGTGGGGCGCAGCTTGGTGTCCTTGCAGTCCACGTGGTAGATCCGGTCCTTGAAGTCCCAGAT
>NZ_JBFTOG010000032.1:0-67530 GCF_056397865.1 Arthrobacter sp. 05L417 | reverse complement strand
TCGACGGGCCAGACCGAGACCTGTTCCCGGACCGTGATCGCGGACCGCGGCAGCTCGACGGCGGGCAGCCGCGGGGAGTCCGAGAGCACCCAGGTGTCCTTGGACCCGCCGCCCTGGGAGGAGTTCACGATCAGCGAGCCCTCCTTCAAGGCCACCCGGGTCAGCCCGCCCGGCAGCACCCACACGTCATCGCCGTCGTTGACCGCGAACGGACGCAAGTCCACGTGCCGGGGCCCGAACTTCTCCCCGGAGAGCGTGGGCACGGTGGAAAGCTGCAGCACCGGCTGCGCGATCCAGCCCCGCGGATCCGCCAACACCCGCTTCCGCAACGCCTCCAGCTCCTCGGCCGAGGCATCAGGACCGATCACCAGGCCCTTGCCCCCGGACCCGTCCACCGGCTTGACCACCAGTTCCCCGAGCCGGTCCAGGACCTGCTCCCGGGCCTCCTTCTCCTCCAGCCGGAACGTCTCCACGTTGGCGATCACCGGCTCCTCATGCAGGTAGTACCTGATCAGGTCCGGCACGTAGGAATAGACCAGCTTGTCATCGGCCACCCCGTTTCCAACGGCGTTCGCGATGGTCACTCCGCCCGCCCGGGCCGCGTTCACGAGTCCCGGACACCCCAGCATGGAATCGGAGCGGAACTGCAACGGATCCAGGAATTCGTCGTCGATCCGCTTGTAAATCACGTCCACCCGCTGTTCACCGGCCGTGGTGCGCATGTACACCCGGTTCCCCCGGCAGATCAGGTCCCTGCCCTCGACCAGCTCAACGCCCATCAACCCGGCCAGCAGCGTGTGCTCGAAGTAGGCGCTGTTGAACACCCCCGGCGTCAAGACCACCACGGTGGGATCATCGACCCCCGACGGCGCCGTCTTCCGCAACGCCGAGAGCAGACGGCGCGGGTATTCCTCGACCGGACGGATGTGCTGCTGCCCGAACGCCTCCGGCAAACCCTTCGCCATCGCCCGCCGGTTCTCCAGCACGTAGGACACCCCGGAAGGCACACGGACGTTGTCCTCCAGCACCCGGAAGGTGCCCGCCGCATCACGGACCACATCGATACCGGACACGTGCACCCGCACGCCACCGGCCGGTTCGAAACCGTGCACGGCACGGTGGAAATGCGCGCTCGTGGTCACCAATGCCCGCGGCACCACGCCGTCCGCCACCACCGCCATCCGCCCGTAGACATCGTCCAGGAACGCCTCCAGCGCCCGCACCCGCTGCGCCACCCCCCGCTCCAGCACATCCCACTCATCAGCCGGAATCACCCGCGGCACGATATCCAGCGGAAAGGGTCTCTCCTCCCCCGCATAATCGAAGGTCACACCCCGGTCCAGGAACGTCCGCGCCATCGACTCCGCACGCGCACTTACATCGGCAAGGGTCAACTGGCCCAGCGACTCGGCGATGTGACTGTACGAGCCGCGAGCCAACATGCCCGGTGCGAACATCTCGTCGTACGCGCCGGTGCGCTCGACCGCAGGGCCGTAATCTTCAAACAGGTCTGACATTCCCCTCACCCTCTCAATAGGTGCTACCGAGTCAAGCGGTTGTTTATTGCGGATACATTTCGTGTCGTGAAACATCATTCATAGTCCAGAAAGCAACTTAACGGAGCCTGAAAAGGGCAGTGAAGCTGGGGTTTAGCGCGATTCAAAGCATTCCTCGCAGGAATTGCGCGGCAATAATCCGCGCAAACTCAGTGATTTCCGGGCCTTGAAAAGCCTGTCGGACAGCCAGACACCCGGCTGCCCGACAGGCTTTGCGGCAGGCGGGGACAGCGCTGCATCTGGCCGTTTGTAACTTAACCGCCGTGAAATAACGGGGAAACTCACCGCACCTAGCGTGGGTTGGGCGCCGGGCACCAAGCACCATTTCAAACAAACGGACCCGGCATTAGCCATCAATCGGGGGGACCATAATGTCCAACGGAATACCTCGGCCGGATCACTATCCAGCCGAAGACTTTGAAAACGAACGGGAACGCACGGGCGACCTTGCACTTGCGACCCAGGATTTTTCCAACGAAGACGCGGGGTACCACAAAACCCTCAAGCCGCGGCAAATCCAGATGATCGCCATCGGGGGCGCAATCGGAACCGGACTGTTCATGGGAGCCGGTGGCCGCCTCCATGGATCAGGTCCGGCGCTGATCCTCGTTTATGCGGTCTGTGGCTTTTTCGCCTTCCTCATTCTCCGTGCGCTCGGTGAGCTCGTCCTTCACCGGCCATCGTCGGGATCCTTCATTTCCTATGCCCGCGAGTTCTACGGCGAAAAGATGGCCTTCGCCGCGGGCTGGTTGTATTTCCTCAACTGGGCCATGACCTCGGTGGTGGATGTCACCGCCGTCGCGCTTTACGTCAAGTTCTGGGCGCCCTACTGGACGCCGCTGCAATCCGTGCCGCAATGGGCGATCGCCCTTGTGGCGCTCGTCGTGGTCCTGTCGCTGAACCTCGTGTCCGTCAAGCTTTTCGGCGAAATGGAATTCTGGTTCGCGCTGATCAAAGTTTCGGCGCTGGTCCTGTTCCTCATCATCGGCGTGTGCTTCCTCGTGTTCGGAGGCCACACGGACATCGGCCCCACGGGCTTCAGCGTCATGGCGGATAGCGGCGGGATGTTCCCCATGGGCGCCGTTGCCCCCTTGCTGGCCGTGAGCGGCGTGGTGTTCGCCTATGCCGCGATCGAACTCGTGGGTACGGCCGCGGGCGAGACGGAGAAGCCCAAGGAGGTCATGCCCAAGGCCGTAAACACGGTGGTCTTCCGCATCGGCATCTTCTACGTGGGATCGGTGCTCTTGCTTTCGCTCCTCCTGCCTTTCACCGCCTACAAGGCCGGAGAATCGCCCTTCGTGACGTTCTTCTCACACATTGGATCTCCGGATGCCGGCGCGACGTCCGCTTCGATCATGAACTTCGTGGTCCTTACCGCCGCGCTATCGAGCCTCAACGCGGGCCTCTACTCGACGGGTCGCATCTTGCGTTCAATGGCCGTCAACGGCTCTGCCCCGGGCTTCACGGCCAAAATGAGCAGCCATGGCGTTCCGTATGGCGGGATCCTTCTCACCGCGGTCATCACCCTGCTCGGAGTCGGACTTAACGCGGCGTTCCCGTCCGAAGCTTTCGAAATCGTGCTGGAAGTGTCCGCCCTTGGCATCATCGGCGGTTGGGCCACCATTGTGCTTTGCCAGATGAAACTGCAGAAATGGGCGAAGGAAGGAAAGCTCGAACGGCCGACCTTCAGGCTCTTCGGCGCACCCTTCACCTCGTACCTGACGCTCGCATTCCTGCTCTTCGTCTTGGTCACCATGGGCTTCTCAGACACCGGGCGCTGGGTACTTGCATCCCTGGTGGTGCTTGTTCCTGCTTTGGTGGGCGGCTGGTTCGCGGCGCGCAAAGGCATTTACCGCGCTGCGCTGGAGCGCTCCGGCTACACGGGCCCGTTCCCGGTGGTGGCTGAACGTCCCGCCATCGACGCCGCCCGGTAGCGCCTGCCCGGCTGTGATCTGACGAAAGGAGAAGGGCCCGACGGCGGTCGCCGTCGGGCCCTTGCGTTACGTTTAGGTGCGTTTAGCGCGTGCTCCCCGCCAGCAGGCCGCGGCGCAGTAGGAGGCGGCGCTCAATCGGGGCGAAGACCAGGAGCTCGATCAGGATGCCGACGAACAGGATCGCGAGGATCGCGGACATGACAGTGGCCATGTCGGACAAGGTGCGGCCCTGGTCCAGGAGCGAGCCGAGTCCGAAGCCGATGGTGCCGCCCACCGCGATGATTTCGGCGGCCATGAGCGAACGCCAGGAGAAAGCCCAGCCCTGCTTGAGTCCGCCGAGGTACCCGGGGAGGGCCGCCGGCAGGACGATCTGCAGGGCCATCTGTAGTCGCGAGGCCCCGAGGACCTTGCCGACGCTCCGGTATTGCGGCGGGATCTGGTCCACGCCGGAGATCAGGCCGTTGATGATGGACGGGATGGCACCCATCAGGACGACGAAGTACACGGTGCCGTCCGAGAGCCCGAACCAGATGATCGCAGCCGGAACCCAGGCCACCGACGGCAGCACCTGGAGCCCGGAAATGAGCGGTCCGAAGGCACGGCGCAGCGGCTGCACCTGAGCGAGGAGCAGGCCCACCGGTGTGGCCACGGCGACGCTGATGAGGAAGCCGATCACTCCTCGCTGAAGTGAGGTCCAGATGGCTTCCTGGGCTTTGCCTTCGGCCCAGAGGGCACCGAACTGGCTCAGGACGTCAAGCGGTCCGGGAACCTGGTCGCGGCGCTTGAAACCGAGGGAGACATAGAACTGCCACGCGAGGATGAGGACCAGGAGTGCCGCAATCGGGAGGATGACCCGGGCCCAGTCGATGCGCGCCTTGCGGTGGGCATCCGACTGCAACTTATCCAGGCCGGCTTCGAGGTCCCGGAGCTCGTCCGGGTTTCCCTTCAGTGACGGCGAGGTGATGTGGCGGGACTGTGGAGCTTGCTCGGCAGTCTCCCCTTCGGTGCTTTCCCCTGCAAGCCGGGTCTCTTGTTCAATTGGCATGGCGGCGGATCTCCTCGCGCAGGCGGCGGGTAATGGTTCCAGTCAGTTCCCCGGCACGGCCGGCGTCGGTCCGGTGTTCCTCGGTGACATCCCACTCGGCCACGACCCGTCCCGGACGGGAGGACAGCAGCAGGACCCGCTGGCCGAGCCTGACTGCTTCGCGCACGTTGTGCGTCACGAACACGATGGTGCGGCCGGTTTCCTTCCAGATCCGCTCGAGCTCGTCGTGCAGAAGGTCGCGGGTGATGGCGTCGAGGGCAGCGAACGGTTCGTCCATGAGCAACAGCTGCCGGTCCTGGGCCAAGGCGCGGGCCAGGGCAACGCGTTGCCGCATGCCGCCGGAGAGCTCGTGCGGGCGCTTGTCCCCCGCGCCACCCAAGTGGACGAGGTCCAACAACTCGCCCGCACGGGCAGCACGGGACGCTTTGCTCTGGCTGCCGGACTTGTCCGCGAGCTTCAGCGCGAGTTCGATGTTGCCGCGGGCAGTGAGCCACGGGAACAGCGCCGAATCCTGGAACATGAAGGCGGCGCCGTCGCTGGGCACCTCCAGGGCGCCCGACGTCGGCTGGTCCAGCCCCGCGAGGATGTTCAGCAGCGTGGATTTGCCGCAGCCGGACGCACCGAGCAGGGCGACGAACTCGCCTTGCTGGATGGTGGCGTTGACGTCGTCCAGCACCGGGGCGCCGTCGCCGAAGCGTTTACCCAGGTGTTCCAGTACGACTGGCATGGTCCCGTCCTTCGTTTGTTGCTTCGTTGGTGAATGTGCGCCCAACTAACTCGCAGTTGTTGTCGTTATGAGGCCTCAAAACGACAACTATTGCGAGCCAGTTGGGTCTTGGCGGCTTAGTCTTGGCCCAGTCCTGCGGCCAAGGTCTTCTGCCCGGTCACGCTGTTGAGGGCGCGGAGGTCGAAGATGCCGTTGATGTCGGCCGGTTTGGTGATGCCCGCGTCGACCCCGTCCTGGAGGAGCTTCTTGTAGGTTCCCGCGAGCGGGTCCACGGTGAAGGTGATGTTCTTCAGGGACCGGTCGATCACGTCGGCCGGCAGGGTGCTGCCCGCGGTCGCCTTCAGCGCGGCGTTGATCGCGGCGGCCTTGTCCGCGGCCGAGGCGGTGTTGAGCCAGTTGACGGAGGCTTCGTGGCCCTGGAGCAGGGCGGTCACGGTCTGCGGGTGGTCGGCGGCGAACTTCTTGCTCACGATCAGGATCGTGGTGGGGAACGCGCCCGGCTTTCCTGTAATGGACCCGTCCCAGAGGTCCTTCTCGTCCACGAGCACCTTGCCGCCGGCCTGGAGCACCAGGCGCGAGGCCCAGGGCTCGGGCAGCCACGCGCCGTCGAGCTTTCCGTCCTGGAAGAGCTTGAGGGTCTGGGCGTTGTCCGTCGGGTTGATCGCGACGTCGCCCCCGCCGTTCGGGTTGGTCTTCAGGCCCTGCTTGCCCAGCCACGCCCGCAGCGCCACGTCCTGGGTGCCGCCGAGCTGCGGCGAGGCCAGGGTCTTGCCCTTGAGGTCCGCGGCGCTGTTAATGCCGGGCTTGACCACCAGCTGCGCTCCGCCCGAGGCAGCGCCGGCGATGATGCTGACGGACGCGCCCTTGCTCTGGACGAAGGAGTTGATGGCCGGGTTCGGGCCAAGGTAGGCGGCATCGATGGCGCCGGCGTTCAGGGCCTCGACCGCGGCCGGTCCGGCGTTGAAAATCTGGGTGCTCAGCTTGGTGCCGCCCAGCTTGCCCGCGATGATGCCCTTGCTCACGCCCACCAGCGCCGGGGCATGGGTGACGTTGCCGAAGTAGCCGAGCCGGAGCTCCGCGGCAGGCGACGTCGAGGCCGCGGCCTGGGTTTCGTTGTTCTTCGCGACGACCGATGCGACGGCGGCGCCGGCACCGATCAGCAGGACCAGCCCGACGGCGATGCCGATCTCGAGCGTGCGGCGGCGCTTGGGCTTGCTGCTCTCGCCCGCGACGATGCGCGTGGTTCCCGGGTTCGAGCCGGGCGGCGTGGGTTCTGGGGTGTTTGACATGTTGGGAATCCTTGGGATGTGTTGCGGAACGGGCAGGGCGTGTATCAGGCCCCGCGACATCGCCCCGAAAGGGCAGCCAAGGACCAATCCGATGAGGTCATGGATTCACCATAGGGACTGTCATATTTGCCGTTCAATGATCCGGAAACCCGGGGTCACGCACGTTCATGCGGCGTCACAATTCGGCTGGTTCCAATGCAAAAAACCGCAGCTTGTTTCCCATCCCGGGCCTTGAAGGCGGGGGTTTGGGAAACAAGCTGCGGTTCCAGTCACAGGAGGGTCAGATGACGTAACGTTCGTCCTCATGGTCGCCCGGGTGGTCCTTCACCAAACCGGCGGCCAAGGTGTTGCCGTCCACGGGATCGATCACCAGGAACGCGCCCGTGCGGCGGTGGTGCAGGTAGTTCTCCAAGGGCAGCGGCGCGGCCAGTCGAAGCTGGGCGTTGCCGATGTCGTTCAGCTCAAGGCTGGAGGCGGCCTCGACGTTGAACGTGGCCAGGTCCAGCTTGCCCGTCACATTGCGCACCAAAGCCTGCACAGTCCGGGTCCCGTGCTTCACGAGCACCTTGGCACCTTCACGCAACGGCTTGGGTGAGAGCCAGCACAGCGCTGCGTACAGGTCGGCAGAGCTTTCGCGCACCGTCCCTGCCGCGGCAATGGTGTCACCGCGGGCGATGTCGATTTCATCGGCCAGGCGGATCGCCACGGATTGCGGAGCAGTGGCCTCAGCCAACTCGCTGCCGGCGAAGTCGATCCCCGTCACGGTGGTGATCCGTGGCTCGTGGCCCGGGCTCAGGACGGTGACCTTGTCGCCGAGCTTCACGGTTCCTTCCGTGATCTGGCCGGCGTAGGCACGGTAGTCGCGGTACGCCCCGACGTCGAGCCCTGCGGCGACGGCGTCGGGAGCCAGCGCGCCCTGCGGCCGGATGACCAGCTGGACCGGGAAGCGGAAGCTCTCCAGGTGGCTCTCAAGCTCATCGGCGGCCGGAAGGGTTTCCAGGACCTCGAGCAGGGCCGGGCCGCTGTACCACGGGGTACGGTCCGAGCGGTCCACCACGTTGTCGCCGTCGAGTGCTGACACCGGGATGACCGCGACGTCGGCAATGCCATCGCTGCCCAAGCCAAGCTCGCGGGCGACCTTCTGCACGTCCGTCTCGATTTCGCGGAAGACCGACTCGCTGAAGTCCACGAGGTCGATCTTGTTCACAGCGACGATCACGTGCGCCACGCGGAGCAACTGCAGCACCGACAGGTGGCGACGGGTCTGCTCCAGGACTCCCTTGCGGGCGTCAATGAGTACGACGACGGCGTCCGCAGTGGACGCGCCCGTCACCGTGTTCTTGGTGTACTGCACGTGGCCGGGGCAGTCCGCGAGGATGAAGCTGCGGCGGTCGGTGGCGAAGTAGCGGTAGGCGACATCGATGGTGATGCCCTGTTCCCGCTCGGCACGAAGGCCGTCGGTCAGGAGGGCGAGGTCGATCGCCTGGCTACCGGTGGCGCCTGCTCCGCCGAAGCCACGGTCCGCCGAGGTGCGGGCGACGGCGTCGAGCTGGTCGGCAAGGATCGCCTTGGAATCGTGCAGCAGGCGGCCCACCAGGGTGGACTTGCCGTCGTCGACGGATCCAGCGGTGGCAAAGCGGAACAACGTGGATTCGCGCAGGCCAGTCTCGAGGAGTGCGGTTTCGGTGCTCATTAGAAGTAGCCGTCCTTCTTGCGGTCTTCCATGGCTGCCTCGGAGATGCGGTCATCTGCGCGGGTGGCGCCACGTTCGGTGAGTGTGGATGCGGCAACTTCGACAACCACGTCGGCAACCGTGCGGGCGTCGGAAACGACCGCGCCGGTGCAGGACATGTCGCCCACGGTGCGGTAGCGGACGAGCTTGGTGACGACTTCCTCGTGGGGCTTCGGCATGGAAACCTCACCCACCGCACGCCACATGCCGTCGCGTTCGTAGACCTCGCGCTCGTGGGCGTAGTACAAGCCGGGCAGTTCAATGCCTTCGCGCTCGATGTAGCGCCACACGTCCAGCTCGGTCCAGTTGCTGATCGGGAACGCACGGACGTGCTGGCCCACCGTGTGGCGGCCGTTGTACAGGTTCCACAATTCGGGGCGCTGGTTGCGGGGATCCCACTGGCCGAATTCGTCCCGCAGGCTCAGGATGCGCTCCTTGGCACGGGCCTTGTCCTCGTCGCGACGGCCGCCTCCGAAGACGGCGTCGAACTTGTTGCGCTGGATGGCATCCAGGAGCGGCACGGTCTGCAGCGGGTTGCGGGTGCCATCGGCACGCTCGGCGAGCTCGCCGCGGTCGATGAACTCCTGAACGGAGCCAACCACGAGCTTAAGACCCAGGCGCTCCACCGTGCGGTCACGGAAGTCAATGACCTCGGGGAAGTTGTGGCCGGTGTCCACGTGCAGCACGGGGAACGGAACCTTGCCAGGCCAAAACGCCTTGGTGGCCAGGTGCAGCATGACCACGGAATCCTTGCCACCGGAGAACAGCAGCGCAGGCTTCTCGAACTCGGCAACAACCTCGCGGATGATGTGGATGGCCTCGGATTCCAACGTGTCCAAAGACGAGAGGCGGGCCGACCGCAGAGCCTGGGCGGCAGTCGGCGTCTCAGCAGCGTCGGTTTCCAGCACAGACAACTCCAGGTCCTCGTTGGTGATTTGGGTACTCATACGTGAAGTCCGCATTCTGTCTTGTCGGTTCCTGCCCAGCGGCCGGAGCGGGGGTCCGCTCCCGGGGCCACTTTGCGGGTGCAGGGCTGGCATCCGATGGACGGGTAGCCCTGGCTCAGGAGGGGGTTGACGGGAAGGATGTTGTCTTCGGAGTACTGGACCAACTGGTCAAAGCTCCAGTCGGCCATCGGGTTGACCTTGACCAGGCCGTTGGCCTCGTCCCAGGTGATCAGCGGCGTGTTGGTCCGGGTGGGGGCCTCGTCGCGGCGGACACCGGTGAACCATACTTCGTAGCCAGCCAGGGTCCGGCGCAGCGGCTGGACCTTGCGGAGCGCGCAGCATTGGGCGGCGTCGCGGGCGAACAAGTCCTTGCCGAGAAGGCGGTCCTGCTGCTCCACAGTGTTCTCTGGGAGCACGTCCACGATGTTCACGCGCAGGTTCGCGGCGACCTCATCGCGTGTGGCGTAGGTTTCCGGGAAGTGGTAGCCGGTCTCCAGGAAGAGGACGTCGACGCCGGGGAGCTGGTCAGCCACGAGGGCCGGCAGCACGGCGTCAGCCATGGAGCAGGCCACGGCAACGGCGGGCAGTTCGAAGTTGCGGGTAACCCAGGCGATAACGTCGCGGGCGGGCGCGTTCCAACCGAGCTCGGCGGCACCGGCTTCGGCGAGTGCTTTGAGTTCGTCGTGGGAGCGGAGCTGGGTGCTGGTGGTCACTGGAGATCTCCTTCATCTGCGGAGTGTGCCCATTCGGCGAAGGTCTGGCCTTCGGCACGGTCGGCCACGAACTTCCGGACTACCCGCTCTACGTAGTCGGGCAGGTCCTCGACGTAAACCTTGAGGCCGCGCACGGTGCGTCCGAGGCCTGCTTCTTCGCGGTTGGACGAAGCCAGCCCGCCGCCCAGGTGAACCTGGAAGCCCGGGGTGGGGTCGCCGTCGGGCGTTGGCAGCATCATGCCCTTGAGCCCGATGTCCGCGGTCTGAATGCGGGCGCAGGAGTTGGGGCAGCCGTTGATGTGCAGGGACAGCGCCTGGGGCAACTGGCCGCTGTCCGCGAGGTCGGCCAGGCGGCGTTCCAGTTCGGCGACCGCGGTGGCTGCCGTGACCTTGGTTTCCACGATGGCGAGCTTGCAGAATTCGATGCCGGTGCAGGCGATGGTGCCGCGGCGGAACACGGACGGGCGGGCGGAGAGGCCGAGGGTGTCCAGTTCGGCGACGAGCGGTTCCACCTGCTCCTTGGCGACGTCCAGCACAACGATCTTCTGGTGCGGCGTGGTGCGCAGGCGGAAGGAGCCGCGGGCTTCGAGGGTGTCCGCGAGCTTCACGAGCTGGCTGCCGGAGAGACGACCGGCCAAGGGCGTGGCTCCGATGAAGAACTTGCCGTCCTTCTGCTCGTGGATGCCGACGTGGTCGCCGGGCGTCGAGGGCTTGGGCGCTGCGGGGCCGTCGGAAAGCTTGAAGCCGAGGTATTCGTCTTCAAGGATCTGGCGGAACTTCTCGGGACCCCAATCGGCCATGAGGAACTTCAGGCGTGCCTTGGTGCGCATCCGGCGGTAACCGTAATCGCGGAAGATGCTGGTGACGCCGAGCCACACTTCGGCGGCTTCCTCGGGCTTCACGAATGCGCCGAGCCGCTTGGCAAGCATGGGGTTGGTGGAAAGCGCGCCGCCCACCCAGAGGTCATAGCCGACGCCGAGTTCCGGGTGGACCATGCCGACCAGGCCGAAGTCGTTGATCTCGTGGACCACGTCCTGCGAGGGGTGGCCGGTGATGGCGGTCTTGTATTTGCGCGGCAGGTTGGCGAGCTCGGGGTCGCCGATGAAGCGTTCCGCGAGTTCGTGGATCAGCGGCGTGGGATCGATGATCTCGTCCTTGGCGATGCCGGCAACCGGGGAGCCCAGGATGACACGCGGGACGTCGCCGCAAGCCTCGGTGGTGGACAGGCCAACGGATTCGAGGCGGCGCCAGATCTCCGGCACGTCCTCCACGCGGATCCAGTGCAGCTGGATGTTCTGGCGGTCGGTCAGGTCGGCGCTGCCACGGGCGAAGTCCACGGAGATCTGGCCGATGACGCGCAACTGCTCGGTGGTGAGCGCACCGCCGTCGATCCTCACACGGAGCATGAAGTACTTGTCCTCAAGCTCGTGCGGCTCAAGCGTGGCGGTCTTGCCGCCGTCGATCCCGGGCTTGCGCTGGGTGTAGAGGCCCCACCAGCGGAAACGGCCGTGCAAGTCCGTGCCGTCGATCGAGTCGAAGCCGTGCTTGGAGTAGACAGACTCGATACGCTCGCGGACGTTGAGCCCGTTGTCTTCCTGCTTCCAGGTCTCGTTGGCGTTAAGCGGCGCAGTGCCGTCGACCTTCCACTGGCCATGGGGTTTCGCGGCAGGACGGGCGGTGCGGGCCGGGCGCTTGGGTGCAGCCTCGTCCGCAGACGCTCCGGCTAGAGCTGTATCAGTCATGCATCGACTGTAGGGCTGGCCTGAGAGGCGTAACAAAGGTCCGGGAAACGGAAAGTCACCTAGGGAAACATTTCGTCACGAACCGCCGTCGGGCCTTGTGGGACCGGCTCGGCTATGCATCCAAAAGAACAGTTCAGGAGCGCGCAGCAACCACCGCGTCGTAGCGTTCCAAGGCGATCTCCGCGAGGACCGGAGAGGGCAGCAGCGGCGCCGTCACGATGTCGGCTCCGGCCTTGGACAGTTGGTCGTGGAAGTAGCCCGTGGCCAGCAGATACGACGACACCACCACCCGGCCGCCGTCGTCGGTGAGTTCGGCGCGTAAGGCCGCGACGCCGTCGGGCACGTTCGGCTCGGCACTCGCGCCATAGGCGACGCGCACCTTGTTGGGCAGCAGCTCGGCGAGCTGGCGCGCCTGCTCTTCCGAATCGACGGAACCGTCCGGCAGCGACGAGCCCGCGGCGGCGAGCAGCACGCCGTCGTCGTCGCCCAGGCCCGAGTCGCGCAACCGTGCGGCGAGCAGCTCCGCGAGCCGCGGATCCGGCCCCAGCGGCGGCGCCGCGGACACCTCGGGTCGGGACTTGATCGCCTTGGGGATGTCCACCTTGACGTGGTAGCCGGTGCTGAGCAGCAAGGGAACGACGACGGCGGGCGTGCCTTCCGGGAGGCCGGCCACCACGCCGCCCAACTCGGGCTCCTGGACGTCGACGTAGGCCTCGACGACGGTCAGGCCGGGGCGCAAAGCCTCGATTTCGGCCAAGACCTGGCGGATAGCGGCTTGCCCTTCGACGTTCCGGGTTCCGTGGGCGCACGCGATCAAGACGGGGCTGTTCATGCGTGCAAGCGTAACGTTGGGCGAGCATGATCGCCCGTCTGTGAACGAAGAACGGAGCTGCATTTGTTCACTTTTGACCTTGCGCTGGTATGGCTGGATCTGGCCGGCGTCTTCTTTTTCGCCGTGTCCGGATCCTTGCTCGCGGCCAAGAAGCAGTTCGACATCATCGGCTCGCTCCTCTTGGCTTCGCTGGTCGGTCTGGGCGGCGGTGTCATCCGAGACATCGTCATCAACGCCGGCCCGCCCGCGGCGTTCACCAACCCGGTGTACCTGCTACCACCCTTGTTGGCCGCGGTGCTGGTGTACTTCCTGTTTTCGAGCATCCAGCGCTTCACGTCCCTCTTGACACTGTTCGACGCCGGCGGGCTGGCCTTGTTCTGCATCACCGGGACGCTCAAGGCACTGGCCGCCGGGATGAATCCGGTGGCTGCAATCTTGTTGGGAGTCACCACGGCTGTGGGTGGCGGCTTGCTCCGCGACATCACGGCCAACGAAATTCCCACCCTCTTCAACGCCCGGGACCTCTACGCCCTGCCGGCCCTAACGGGAGCCGCCCTGACGGCCTTGCTCTGGAACATCGGCGCCTTCAACGGGGTTACAGCCGGGGTCATTGCCGCCTGGGTTTTCGCCTTCCGGGTGGTGGCTTGGCGGCGCGGTTGGCGGGTGCCCCTCGCGGTCCGGGGATGGCACCGCGCCGGGGTGTCCTCGGGCGCCGATTCACGTGGCCGCGATTAGCTAGGATGGGAGCATGACTGACATGTTCCTCGAGAAGTTCCGCGCGCTTGTACCGAAGTATCTCGAGGACGAATGGCAGGAAGAAGACGGGCTGTCCGCGGCTGAGCTGGACGAGGCCCTATCCGCCCACTCGTTCACCATTCCCATGGTCCTGCGGGAGTTCTACCTCGCGATCGGTGGCTGCGAGGATCTCATGGAGGCGTACCACTACTTCTGGGACCCCGAAGAGCTCGAAGTGGACGACGAAGGTTTCCTCATGTTCCTGGAGGACGAGGAAGAGCAGTTCACCTGGGGCTTCCGCGTAGGCGACCTCGGCGTCCCCGATCCCATCGTGTGGCGCCGCAACAACGCCCGCGGCCAGTGGAAATCCGAAGAAGGCACGTTCTCCGAGTTCGTGTTCGACATGTTCGACTGGGCTTTCAGCGACGAAGACTAGGGTTTTTTGGGGGGGCTTTAGTGGGCGCCGCGCCTTCCTGACCCTGTTTGAATTTCGAAGAGCCGCGACACGCCTGGATCAGGGTGTGTCGCGGCTTTTTTCGTGCCAAAGAGGGTCGGACGGCGCGCGCTTTGGTGGAGTCTGCTGCTGGATTACGACGGCGGCACCCACCCGGGCGCGTATCTTGCGGGGGCGAAGCGGCCGACTTCCCGGTGCCGCAACACGGTCAAGACCTCGTTGACCATCTCTTCAGGACGGTGGACCACGTCCTTGTAGAAGTAGTGCAACGACAAGAGCCCACCCTTCACACTGGCGTTGTCCCGGTACCGGTCCTTCTTGACCTGCCGCGGCTCCAGATGCGTATGGCCGTCGAGTTCCACTACAAGGCACTCGTTGATCAAGCAGTCCACCTCCCCCACCCCCGCCAGTTCCACATGCATCCGGACCCGGAGGCCCGCCCGGACAAAGTGCGTGTGTGCGAGCACTTCCAGCAAGGAATCAGCCCTGGGCAGCACAAGATCCAGCGCAGCCCTCGCTGCTCCGTTGCGGTTGCCTTGCAGTTTCGTCTTAAGGAAGTCTGTGGTGATCAACCCGCGGCTAACTGCGGACTGGACAATTACCAAGGATTCCAGTTCGGGTCGGCATCTCAGGGCGTGGATAAGGACATCAGCCAGGCCGGCCACAGGAAGGTACGGATGCCCCGGGTGCCTACATCGGGCATGGTCCACCACACCGTCCCGGACTAGGCCGCTACCGCAGCTGAGATGGATGGCCTCGGGTCTCCGGGAACTCCCCAGTCCTTGGACGCCTCCTGGCTCCTGCAGCTGCCACAAATTGTAGAAACGAACAGCCGAAACGCAGGTCAAGACGCCATTCGCCGCTAACGCAGCAACGATGCCTGGATCCGCGCCCTCAATCGTGTAGATCCCGCGGCGCAACAGGTTGAGCGTTCCGTTGCGGAGCCCTTGGGCCAACGCCGACTTGGGAAAGCCCGCTCGAAGCAGTTGCGCAGTCCGGGCCGCACCGCCCCGCCTCTGGAGGAATTGCACTATATCCATGTGGCCACTCCAGCAGCATCGCTCAGGCGACAGTAGCTCCGGGTTCCCCTATGTGGACAACTTTGCTGGCCCTTCCTGACCTTCTTTGGGTCCATAAACTGCCGGACACACCCCTTCTCAGGCGTGTCGGGGCCATTTTGAATTCAAAGAAGGTCAGGACGGCGCGCAGAATTCCCCGAAAACTCCGGAAAACCCTTTGACCGGGAAAGTTGCACCCGTGACAAAGTTGTCATATGCTGTAACCGGATTCACTAAATTCCTCCGGTGGGTCTGATGCGAACGGAGATTATGGTCCCGGTTCGTTGCAGCGCGTGACTCGTAGCGTTGCAAGGAACCGGGGCCATTGCATTTAAGCCCGGCCTTCGCGCGCCCCACCCAACTAGCTCGCAGTTGTTGTCGTTATGACGGGTCAAAACGACAACAACTGCGAGTCAGTTGGGTCTGCGGGTGGCGGTGGGGATCAGTTGGGTCTGCGGGGCCGCCAAACTTAGCTGGCGCGCTCCACCACGGCGTGGGCGAAGTTCGTCAGCGACTCCTTGACCACGCCTTCGGGCAACGGCTTCAAGGCCTCGATGGCTTCCGCGGACCACTGGCGCGCAATGACCCAGGATTCGGCGGTGACGGGATGCTCGCGCAGCCCGGCGACTGCCAGGGCCAACGCCTCATCGGACGACAGGTCGCCGTCCACCAGTTTCAAGAGTTCGACGGCGGACTGGTCACCGTTGTCGGCGGCCCTGCGGAGCAGGAGGACGGGCAGCGTGGGAACGCCTTCGCGGAGGTCTGTCCCCGGGGACTTGCCGGACTTGACCTTGACACCAGTGACGTCGATGACGTCGTCGGCCAATTGGAACGCCACGCCCACCTTCTCGCCATACTCCACGAGCACGTCTTCGAAGGCTTCGTCGGCGCCGGCGAAGATGGCACCGAGCTGGCCCGAGGCCGCAACCAGGGAACCGGTCTTGTCGGCGATGACGGACAGGTAGTGCTCCACCGCGTCTTCGCCTTCGCGCGGGCCCACGGTTTCGTGCAGCTGGCCGAGGCACAGGCGTTCGAAGGTGCGGGCCTGGATTCCCAGGGCACGCGAACCGAGTTCGGACACCAGGATCGAGGCGCGGGCGAAGATCAGGTCACCGGTGAGGATGGCCACCGAGTTGCCCCAGACTTCGTGTGCGGTGGGGGCACCGCGGCGGTAGGGCGCGGAGTCCATAACGTCGTCGTGATAGAGGGTTGCGAGGTGGGTCAGTTCAACCACGACGGCGGCCTGGACCACTTCGGGACGGGATGCGTCGCCGAGGTGGGCACACAGGAGGGTCAGCAGCGGGCGGATGCGCTTGCCGCCGGCTTCCACCAGGTGACGCGACGTTGCGTCAGCCAGGGGGTCCGAGTTGGCAATAGCTTCGCGGAGCTTCTTTTCCACTCGGGCAAGGTTCGTGGTGATGGCAGGACCCAGCTCCACGTCCTTGGCGATAGCTGCGAAACCGGCGGGAAGCTGCAGGCCGGTGGCGATCGCGGTGGTGGTGGGAGCGGGTTCGACAGTGTCCGGCAGGCCGTGCCCGGCGTGCGTCCAACTGTGTTCGGCAGAGTGAGTCACGGGTTAACCCTAACTTTTCGCGGTGGAAAGCGTTGATTCGGTGCCGGCACGGGTGGAAGCGGCGGGGGACGTGGTGTTGGATGTAGCCGGGACCAGCATCTCGAGGACGCGGATCACGCGGTCTTCGAAACCCTTGGCGGACGCATCCGTGAGGTTGGCGAGCATCCTCACCACAAAGCGCATGAGCACCGGAACGGGCATGCCGGTCCGTAGCGCGAGTTTCATGACGACGGGCTTGCCGATCAGCGTGGCAAACATCCGGCCGAGGGTGAAGTGCGAACCCCACTGGTCCCGCACGTAGTCCGCGTAGCGCGAAAGGTGAGCGTCGCCGTCGTCGGCTGTCCATCCGGCTGAACGCGAACGCGATGATGCGTCGATAATGAACTCGGCCGCAAAGCGGGCCGACTCCATGGCATAGGAAATGCCCTCGCCGTTGAACGGTGAAACCATGCCGCCGGCGTCGCCCAGGAGCATGAGGCCGGGCGCGTAGTGCGGGGTGCGGTTGAAGCCCATCGGCAGGGCAGCACCGCGGATCTCCCCCACCTGGTTTTCGGGCGTGAAGCCCCACTCGGACGGCATGCCGGCGGTCCATTCGCGCAGGACCTGCTTGTAGTCGAGCTTGCCGAATTCCTTGGAGGAGTTCAGGATTCCGAGGCCCACGTTCGACGTGCCGTCCCCGACGCCGAATACCCATCCGTAACCGGGCAGCGGCTTGCCGGACTTGCCAAGAGAGCCGGCGCGGGTACCGCGCCGAGCTTGCGAGGCGTGGGAAGCCGGCGAATGGAGCTCCAGCCAGCCTTCCATCCAATCGTCGTCGTGCCGGGGCGACGTGAAGTAGGTTCGGACGGCGACGCCGAGCGGGCGGTCATCGCGTTTGTGCATGCCGAGGGAAACGGCCGTGCGGGTCGAGTTGCCGTCCGCCGCGAGTACGACGTCGGCATGAAAGTCACGCGTTTCGCCCGTCTTGCGTCCGGACTCGTCGAGCAGCGCGGCGCGCGCGCCGATCACCCGCCCGGCGTCGTCGCGCAGGGCCTCGGTGACGCTGTGGCGTTCAAGCACGACGGCGCCTGCCGACTGGGCGTGCCGGGCCAGCTCCTCGTCGAATCCTAGGCGTGTGCGGATAAGTCCGTATGTGGGGAAATCGGCGACCTCGGGCCACGGCAATTCAATGGTGCGGCCTCCGGCGATGAGCCTGAGCCCCTTGTTTCGGCGCCACCCCTCGTCTTCGGCGTGCGGGAGGCCAAGCTTCTGGATTTCGCGGACCGCGCGGGGAGTGAGGCCGTCGCCGCAGACCTTCTCACGCGGGAAGGCGGTCTTTTCCAGCACTGTCACGGAAATGCCCGCCTGGGCAAGGTAGTACGCGGCGGTGGACCCGGCTGGCCCTGCGCCGACTATCAGTACGTTCACAGCGTCCTTGTTAATAGGCCGGTTAGCGGGACTGATCGCCGGCTTGGCGGCGCGGCTTGATCTGCCGACGCAGCTTGGCCACGGGAACGCTTTCCCGGTGTTCGGCACCGGGCTTCTGTGCGCGGTGCACCGCCACGATGCCGCCGCTCAAGTTGCGGTAGTTGACGTCGGTCCAGCCGGCTTCCTGCAGCCACGCGGCAAGGTGGTCCTGGTCCGGCCAGGCGCGGATGGACTCGGCGAGGTACACGTAGGCGTCCGGGTTGGAGGAGACCTTGGTGGCGATGGCGGGCAGTGCGCGCATGAGGTACTCGGTGTACATGGTCCGCCAGAGGGGGACCACGGGGGCCGAGAATTCCGCGATGACCAGGCGTCCGCCCGGCTTGGTGACGCGGAACATCTCCGCGAGGGCCTTGTGTGGTTCGTTGACGTTGCGGAGGCCGAAGGAAATGGTGCACGCGTCGAAGGAGTTGTCCGCGAACGGCAGCTTGGTGGCGTCCCCGGCAACGAAGTTGATGTCCGGGCGGCGGCGTTTGCCGACCTTCAGCATCCCCAGCGAGAAGTCGCAGGCCACGACGTCCACTCCGGCGTCTGCGTACGGTTCGCTGGACGTGCCGGTACCGGCAGCCAGATCCAGGACTTTTTGGCCTACCCGAACATCCATCGCATCCACGACGACGCGGCGCCAACGCCGGGTCTGCCCCATAGACAGGACATCGTTGACGACGTCGTATTTGGGGGCGACATCGTCAAACATCGTCGCAACTTCGTCCGGACGCTTTTCCAAGGATGCTCGGTTCACCCTGCAATTGTCTCAGACAAATTTGGGAAGAACTTTCGGGGCGCTCCGGTCCGGCCCGGGTTCGCGCTCCGGGTTCCCGTTCCGGCCAGCGCGGCTACCGTTGCCCGCGGGAGTAATGTAGTTCCATCATGACGAGTACGCTCCGCACCTTGACAGTCCCCCTCGATGTTGATTCATCCTCCGGGGGGCTGCCGTCGTTTCTGGTCCGGGACGACGTCCTGTGCTGGTCCCGCCGAGAGAACGGACTGGTGGGCTTCGGCGAACTCGCGCGCTTCACCGCTTCCGGGCCCGATCGCTTTCTCGAGGCCGACATTTGGTGGCGCCACCTCGTCATCGAGGCCGACGTCACGGATCCCTTGGAGATCCCCGGCACCGGCCCTGTTGCATTTGGCTCCTTTGCCTTCTCCAAGACGTCCGATTTTGAATCCCGCTTGATCCTTCCGGAAATCGTTGTCGGGATCCGGGATGGGCAGTCCTGGCTCACCCAGTTGACGCTCGACGACGTCGAACTCACCGAGGCCGGCGCCCTCGCCGCCCTCGCGGGCTGGCTTAGCGGCGAGTCAGGGGAACGCGAGTCAGCAGCCGGTGAGCTTACGGCGGCAGGAGGCTCCGGCGTCGGGCACCCAACTAACTCGCAGTTGTTGTCGTTTAGAGGGCCCATAACGACAACAACTGCGAGCCAGTTGGGGGACGGGAAGGTCACGCTGGAGAGCGGCTCGCTGAGCGAAACCGCGTGGAAGCAGGCCGTGGCCGACGGCGTCGCGGAAATCCGGACCGGAAAGCTCGAGAAGCTGGTCCTGGCGCGCGACGTCGTAGCGACGCTGCCCGACGGCGTCAACGCCGCCAAAGTGCTGCAGCAGCTGGCCAGCCGTTACCGCGAATGCTGGACCTACGGCGTCGACGGCTTGGTGGGCGCGACGCCGGAAATGCTCATCCAGGTGGAGGGCCGCACAGCACAGGCGCGGGTCCTGGCCGGGACGCTGGACCGTCGCGACGCCGAGGGCGTGGACGGCTCCCCCTTGGAATACGCCGAACGCGTGCTGGCCGGCTCGGAGAAACAACGGCACGAGCACGAGATCGCCATCCAATCGCTGACCACCCAGCTCGCGCCCTTCTCCGAGGCCATGAACGCCCACAGCGAACCGTTCATCCTCGAACTGCCCAATGTGTGGCACCTGGCATCGGACGTGAAGGCCGAGCTCGCCGATATAGAGGGACATGTCCCCACGTGTTTGGCCCTGATCAACGCCCTCCACCCCACGGCCGCTGTGTGTGGCACACCTACTTTGGTTGCCGGGGAACTGATCCGGGAGCTTGAGCACATGGATCGGGGGCCATACGCCGGACCGGTCGGGTGGCTCGACGCCGCGGGGAACGGTGAGTGGGGCATCGCACTGCGCGGCGCGATCATCGAGAGTCCTACGACGGTGCGCCTCTACGCGGGCTGCGGGATCGTGGAAGGCTCCGTTCCCGACGCCGAACTGGCCGAGACCTGGGCAAAATTCCGGCCGATGCTCGAGTCGCTGGGGATCAGCAACTAAGCCCCAAACCCACAGATTCCGATCGAAACCTACCCTCCCAACTGTCTGGGGTGCGAGACAATAGCCACGTTGGGGGTCTTGATTTTTTACTTGGTAGGTTATCCAATAGTAAAACTTAGTTTTCTGTGACGCACATCTCATGTTCGGCGCTACACTATGAACCGATTAGTTTCGCATCCACTGCAACAAAAGGTAAGAAAATGCAGAAATTCCGTTCGCTTCCGGTCAGTTCGACGCTCAAGGCTGCAACCATCATCGCAATCGGCGCCTTGGCACTGACTGCCTGCACCAACGCCTCAGAGGCGGGCCCGTCGAGTGCCGCCTCGCCTTCTGGCAGTGCCAATGCAAGCTTTGACCCCAGCACCATCACCAAGGACGACACCCTCGCTGCAATGGTCCCCGCGGCCATCAAGTCCAAGGGCACGCTGACCGTCGGCTCGGACACGACGTACGCTCCTGCGGAATTCCTCGGAACCGACGGCCAGACCCCGGTCGGTTACGACGTCGACATCGCCAAGGCGATCGGTGCAACCCTTGGCCTGAAGGTCCAGGTGCAGACCGCCGAATTCACGGGCATCCTTCCCGCCCTCGGCCCCAAGTACGATCTGGGCATCTCGTCGTTCACCATCAACCCCGAGCGTCTCGGCGCCGTTAATATGGTCAGCTACTTCAACGCCGGTACCGCTTGGGCCGTGCAGAAGGGCAACCCGAAGAAGTTCTCCCTGGATGACGTCTGCGGCAAGTCCATCGGCGTGCAGACCGGCACCGTCCAGGAAGACCCGGACCTCTCCGGCCGCAACAAGAAGTGCGCAGCTGACGGCAAGCAGCCGATCAACATCGTGACTCTGAAGAACCAGACCGACGTCACCACCCGGCTCGTCAATGGCAGCATCGACGCCATGGCAGCCGACTCCCCCATCATCGGTTACGCCCTGACCCAGACCAACGGCCAGCTTGAGAGGCTCGGCGACGTTTACGACGCCGCTCCCCAGGGCATCGCCGTTGCCAAGTCGGACACTGCCCTCGCCGATGTCATCCAGAAGACGCTGACCAAGCTCATGTCTGACGGTTCCTACAAGAAGATCCTCACCGGCTGGGGCAACGCCGAAGGCGCCATCACCAAGTCCGAGGTCAACCCGGCGGTCAAGTCTTGAGTATTCCCGCCACCGATAACAAATCAGGTGCACAGATGGATCATCATCAACCAGGCCACGCAGCGCCCGTGCTGAACGATGCGGTGCCGGTCAGGCACCCCGGCCGCTGGATCAGCGCCATCGTCATCGTTGGCGTACTAGCGCTGATGGTGCAGAGCGTGATCACTAACCACAACTTCCGTTGGGACGTTGTGGGCACCTACATCCTGGACGTAAAGGTGGTCCAGGGTGTTGGCTGGACGTTGCTCCTGACTGTCGCTTCGATGGCCATTGCGATTGTCCTGGCCATCCTGCTTGCCGTGATGCGCCAGTCGGACAACCCGGTTCTTCGCTACACAAGCTGGGTCTGGGTGTGGTTCTTCCGCGGCACCCCGGTCTACACCCAGTTGGTCTTCTGGGGCCTGATCGCCGTCCTCTATCCAAAGATCAGCGCCGGAGTGCCATTCGGCCCGGAATTGTTCAGCGTGGACACGAGCACAGTCATTACGGCTCTTGTTGCGGCGATCCTAGGCCTGGGCCTCAACGAATCGGCCTACTTGGCCGAGATCTTCCGCGCCGGCCTGAAGTCCGTGGACAAGGGCCAGACGGAAGCCGCCGAAGCCCTGGGCATGGGCAAGGGCAAGATCATGTGGCGGATCATCCTGCCGCAGGCCATGCGCATCATCGTCCCGCCCACCGGCAATGAAACCATCGGCATGCTGAAGACCACCTCCCTGGTTTTGGCAGTCCCGTTCACCTTGGACCTGACCTTCGCGACCAACGCCTTGGCCAACAGGATCTACCTTCCCGTGCCGCTACTGATCGTCGCAGCCATCTGGTACCTGGTCATTACCAGTCTTCTCATGGTCGGCCAGCATTACATCGAGGCGTACTACGGCAAGGGCGTGGACACCAACCTCGCGCCGGCGGTCATCAACCCCGCAGCCGCCAAGGCTGCCGCAGCCGTGGCACCGAGTGCAGAAGCAGAGCCGTCCTTGAAGATGGACTTCCCGGAGGATGAGGCAAAATGACGATCACCACCCAGAAACCGCTGGTGCGGATCGAAGGCCTCCACAAGTACTTCGGCCCCCACCATGTGCTTCGCGGCATCGACCTGACGGTCAACCAAGGCGAGGTGTCCGTTGTCATCGGGCCGTCAGGTTCGGGCAAGTCCACGATGCTCCGCTGCGTGAACCTGCTGGAAACCATTAGCGCCGGCCGCATTTCCGTGGGCGACCAACTGATCGGCTACCGCGAAGTCAAAGGCCGCCTCCACGACCTGAAGGTCAAGGAAATCGCCGCGCAACGCCGGGAAATCGGCATGGTATTCCAACGCTTCAACCTGTTCCCGCACAAGACCGCCCTGTACAACGTCATGGAAGCGCCCGTGCAGGTCAAGGGCAAATCCAAGAGCGACGCCAAGAAGGCCGCCCTCGAATTGTTGGACCGGGTGGGCCTGGCCGACCGCGCCAACCACTACCCGGCTCAGCTTTCCGGCGGCCAGCAGCAACGTGTCGCGATCGCCCGGGCCCTGGCCATGGAACCGGAGCTGATGCTCTTCGACGAGCCGACTTCCGCACTTGACCCCGAACTCGTAGGCGATGTGCTCAACGTGATGAAGGACCTGGCCAAGTCCGGCATGACCATGATCGTGGTGACCCACGAGATCGGCTTTGCCCGCGAAGTCGGCGACCGCCTGACCTTCATGGACGGAGGTGTGGTTGTGGAATCCGGTGACCCCCGCGAAATCATCGCCAACCCGCAGCACGCCCGCACGAAGGAATTCCTCAGCCGGGTGCTGTAGTTCCTGCGCTGCCTGCGACGCGGAAATGCCCTGACGCGGCTGGAAATCCAGCCGCGTCAGGGCATTTGCGCGTCGCCAGCCAGATTGCGCGTCGCCGGCCAGTTTGCGCGTCGCCAGCCAACACCTACGCCCCGAGCAGCACCTGGGACACTGCCGCGGCCACTGCAACCTTGATGCGCGCGTGCAGCGGACGCAAGTCGGAACGGTCCGTGCGTACCTCGACAATGCTGCGCCCCTTCAAAGGCGAGGCAAGCACGGTGGCGAGCTCCGCCGTCGTACGCACCAAAGTGTGCCCGACGCCGTATGCCGCGGCCAGCGCTGAAATGTCCACGCTGTGCGGGGTGCCGAAGAGGCGCTCGACGGCGGTGCCGTAGCCGCCGTCGTCCTCCACCTTGCCGTGCTCAAGGAGGCCGAAGATGCCACCGCCGGCGTCGTTGAGGACCACGATGCGCAAGTCCGGTCCGGGTTCGCCGGCTCCGAGGAACAGGCCGCCGGCGTCGTGCAGGAAGGTGACGTCGCCCAGGAGGAGGGTGGTTTCGCGGCCCGCGCCGAGGGCGATTCCTGTGGCCGTTGAGATGGTGCCGTCAATGCCGGCGAGGCCGCGGTTCGCGAATACTGTGACGAGGGGCTCGGGGCCTGGCTGTCCGGCGAGGTCTACGTCGCGGATGCCGTTGGAGGAGCCCAGGACCAGCTGCCCTCGCGCATGTTTCCAGACGGCGGCTCCCACTGCGGGTCCGTTGGCTGCGCGTTCTGCCTCGAGGACGCCGTCGAGCGCGTGTTGGGCCGCGGCACCGGCCAGCAGCCAGGCGTCGAGCCACTCATCGGATCCTCTGCCAGCGAAACCGGCCAGTTCAACCAGGGAATCAAAGCGCTCCTCGCGACGCCGGCCGTGCTCGTACCAGGCCACCGGAACGGGCTCGTACATGGCGGCGGGGAGGTCGTTGCGGGCCAGCAGGGCGGCGACGGGCCGTGAAAGAGTCGGCCGTCCGAAAACCACCACCCGCTCGATCGGCAGCGCAGACCCAGGCCCGAAGTTGTCCAGCATGAGGCGATACGGCCCGACGGCGTTGGGACCGAAACGCGCGTTGGAGGAGGGCTCGGCCAGCAGCGGAAGCCCGTGGGCGCGGGCGAACGCCTCGGCGACCGGACCGGCGTCGTGCCCCGCCAAAACCACCGTCCGCCGTTGCGTCAGTCCGGCAGAAGCGGGGGGCATGCTCAGTGGTTGGGGGCCCGAGTCGTAGTGGAAAACGCCGTGGCCCTTGGTGGCGGGCAGAGCCTCACCGGGTTCGGGAACCAGCGGCTCCCGGAACGCGAGGTTGAGCTGCACCGGCCCGGGAGGCGTGTCCTCGAGGGCGCCGGTTGCCGCATAAATGGCGGTCTCGACGGCCCGCTTCGGGTTGCTGCCAGCGGCGATGTCGACGGCGAAGCGAACGTGTTCGCCGAAGAGGTCCAGTTGGATGGTGGTTTGGTTCGCGCCGGTCCCGTGTAGTTCGGCCGGGCGGTCGGCCGAAAGGACTACGAGCGGCACGGCGGCGTGGTTGGCCTCCATGACCGCAGGCAAAAGATTCCCGACGGCGGTGCCCGAGGTGGTCAGGACAGCCGCCGGGGCGCCCGTCGACAACGCCAAGCCGAGGGCCGTGAAACCGGCAGAGCGTTCGTCGATCCGGACCAGGAGCCGGACGTTCCCGGCCGCTTCGGCCTCGGCCAGCGCGTACGCCATGGGTGCCGAGCGCGAACCGGGAGAGACCACCACGTGCCGCACACCGCCGTCGAGCAGCGCCTTAACAGCGATCCGGGCAGCGGCGAGGGAGCTCAGGGAGCCTTGCGAAGTCACCGCACCAGTCTATTAGCGGCGCCTCCCTCCAAACGCTCGCTCACCTATGGGGCCAAAATCCCAAACGCTCGCTCACCCATGCAGGCATAGGTGAGCGAGCGTTCCCCGAAAGACCCACATACGTGAGCGAGCGTCAGGCAGGGCGGCGGGGAGGCAGGGAGCAGCCTTAGCCGTCCTTGCGGAACACCTGCACGATCGACGGTCGCGGGGCGCGGACCTGGCCGGCGGCCGGGGTGGCTCCGGCGCCCACGTAATCCGGGAAGAAGGAGTGCGGGGCGTCGAACGTCCCTTCCTCGCCCGGGTGCTGCACGGCAACGAATACTGTCCGCTCGTCGTCGTGCACGATCGGTCCGCACGTCTCGGCGTCGCGCGGCACGGCGAGGAACTGCTCAACCTTGCCGCGGTCGCTGCCGTCCAGCGTGACCTTGAAGAGGCCGTCCGCATACCCGATCGACGACGGCGCGCCATCCGTGGCGATCCACATGTTGCCTGCGGAGTCGAAGGCCACGTTGTCTGGGCAGGAAATGGGCGAGACCTTGTCGGCCGGGAAGCCGGAGAAGTAGGTGGAGGAGTTCTTGGCCGGGTCTCCACAAACCATCAGGAGCGTCCAGTTGAAGCGCGTGGACGCCTGGTCGCCGGTTTCTGTGATTTCCACGATGTGGCCGTCCCGGTTGAGGGTGCGCGGGTTGACCTCGGTGGCGCCTTCCTTGCCGGGCTTGCCGCGGTCCGAGTTGTTGGTGCAGACCACGTAGACCTTGCTGGTTGCCAGGTTCGGCTCGACGTCTTCGCAGCGGTCCATCTTCGTGGGGCCAACCTTGTCCGCGGCGATGCGGGTGTAGACCAAGACCTCGGGGACGGACATGCCCGGAACTGCGGAGGCGCCGTCGACCACCAAAGGAAGCCACTCGCCGGAACCGTCGAACGCGCCGTCGGAGGGAAGCGCACCGTTGCCGGTGATCTCCGACGCCGGTGAGTCACCCGTGAACTTGGCCACGTAGAGGTCGCCTTCGGAGAGAAGGTTCATGTTGTTCCGGCGGGCCGCGGCCGAGTCGCCGGGCATGTACTTGCCCTTGGAGACGAACTTGTAGAGGTAGTCGAAGCGCTCGTCGTCGCCCATATAGGCCACCACACGGCCGGAGGCGGCAACAATCACGTTGGCGCCCTCGTGCTTGAAGCGGCCCATCGCGGAGTGCTTCTTAGGTGTGGAGGAGGGGTCGAACGGATCGACTTCCACGATCCAGCCGAAGCGGTTGGTTTCGTTGGCGTAACCGGCGTTGTTGGTGTTGAAACGCGGCTCATCCAGTTCCCATTTGCGGGCCGTGGGCTTGTTCGAGAGGCCGTAGCGCTTGTCGCCCGCCGAGGTGCCGGGAGCCACGAAGTAGCCGTTGAAGTTTTCCTCGCCGGAGAGGATGGTTCCCCACGGGGTGGTCCCGCCCGAGCAGTTTCCCAAGGTGCCCTTGATCTTCCGGCCTGAGGGGTCGTCGATGGTCTTGACCAAGTCCGTGCCAGCGGCGGGGCCGGTGAGCTCATAGGTGGTGTCGGTCAGGAAGCGGCGGTTGAGCGGCGCACCCTTGACGTAGTTCCACGGCTTGTTCTTGTTCTTGCGCTCGAGTTCAACAACCGTGAGCCCGTGCGCGGCCCGCCCGATCGCACGCGCCTCCGCGGCCGCCAAATCTGCCGGGAACATGATGTTCTCGTTGGTGTACTCGTGGTTGGTGAAGAGCACGGCACGGCGGTCCTTGGAATCCGGGATGGGCAGGATGTCCGTGTAGTCGTTGTTGTAGCCGAACTGGCGGGCCTGCGCCGCTGCGGTCTGGCTGTTCAGCTCGAAGGCCGGCGAGTCGGCAAAGAGCGGATCGCCCCAACGGATGATCGGCTGCCACGCGAAACCATCCGGCACCGTGAAGGCATCAACGGTGTAGTCGACCGGCTTGATCGGCGCGAACTTGAGCTTGGCCTTGTCGAAGCCCGTCTTTGCGGCCTCGGACAGGCCAACACCGCCGGCTTCGGGAAGGTTGCCAGACAGGCTTCCACCGAGTACGACGGCGAGCGCACCCACGGCGCCGAAGCCCAGGGCGGCGCGGCGGGACACGGCTGCGGAAGCGATGTCGCGGAAGTAGGCGTTGGAGCTCGTGTTGCACACCTCGCCCGAGCAGGCGTTGTCGCACTTCAGGGCGCACGTGACGGGACTGCGCTTGCCCTTCGTATGGCCGAGCATGGGGAGCAAGTCAAACTTGCGCTTGGTTGATTCAGACATGGGAATACCTCCGGGGATTGAGTGATTTCCCCACCCTTACAGCGCTAACGGAATCCGAGAGGACGCTCCGGTAAAGTTCCGGTGAATTCCCAGACTTTTCCCAGCAATCTATGCATCAAGGAGTGCGTGCACCCTGCGGAGCCGGTCCAGCCACCAATCGCGACGCTCGGCGGGAGCCGCATACCGCTCCAGCAGCCCCTCATCGGCGACGGCATCGCGGACGCGGATGGCGCCGTCGTCGGGCACTAACGGATCCTTCGTGATGTCCGAGGCGAACAGCCGCACCGTCCCCAGCCCGCACGCGAACGGCAGCTCCGGCAGCGCGGCGGCGAGCGCGAGCCCCGCGCGGATCCCCACCGAGGTGTCCAGCGCCGAGCTCACGACGGCGGGAAGCCCGGCTTGCGCCACGATGTCCAGCGCGCGCCGCACTCCCCCAAGCGGCGCGACCTTGACCACGATCAGGTCAGCCGCGCCAGCCCGGGCCACTTTGAGGGGGTCTTCCTCCTTGCGCACGGATTCGTCGGCGGCGATGAGCACGGGCGTTCCCTGCTGCGCGAGCAGCCGGCGGACTTCCGCGAGGCCCTCGATGTGCGGCACGGGCTGCTCGGCGTATTCGAGCCCGACGGCGGAGAGCCGCCCGAGTGCCTCGACCGCCTGCGGCACGTCCCAGCCCGCGTTCGCATCCACACGGATCGCGGCATCCGGCAGGGCGTCCCTGACTGCGGCGACGCGCGCGACGTCGTCGGCCAGTTCCTGACCGCGCTCGGCGACCTTGACCTTGACGGCGTCCACGCGGCCGAAGCGTTCCAGGACCTCGGGCACCCGGGCGGCAGGCACGGCGGGGACGGTCGCGTTGACGGGAATAGTGTCCCTTAGCTGCGGCGGAAAACCCTGCCATGCGGCTTCGACGGCGGCGGCGAGCCAGCGGGAAGCCTCGGCGTCGCCGTACTCAGGGAACGGACAAAACTCGCCCCACCCGGCCGGTCCTCGGAACAGGAGGGTCTCGCGCTCGGTGATGCCCCGGAACTTGACCCGCATCGGCAGGCTGACCACTTTCGCGGTGGCAAGGAGCTCGTCGAGGGTGGGGAATGGAGGCATGGTTTCACTGTAGCGTGGGGCGCGGTTAGGCCGGGGTGCCCGGCGACGGGGTCGGGTCAGCTGGCGCCGTGGCCGGCCCGGTGGGCTGCTTTGCGCCGGGAGCGCCCGGCAATTGATCGCCGGCATGGTCAACGATCGCGTTGACATAGCTGCTGAGCTCCTGGATGACAGCATCGGTGGGCTGCGCGTCCGGCAGCGGGTGGACCCCCGTGACGAACAGGCTTCCGCTCATGGTGACCATGCGCAGCACATGGATCGGCGCTCCGGAGCCCGTGATGCTGGTGACGTAGGTGAACGACTTCGACCCGTGAAGGTCCATACTCAACCGTTTCAGGGACGAGTGCACCTGTTGGTTCCCCGAACTGATAGTCACCTCGGGGCAATATCCAAGAGCCCGACCGATGCTGTACATGCCCTGCCAGAAATAGCCGGAATCGTCGGACGAAGCCATGATGACGGACATGTTCTCCTGGGGCCCCAGCACCGCGGCCGCCGTCGGGATTCTGTAGTCGACCAGTTCTCCTGCTTTCAGGAGGTCCCGGCATCCAGCGGGATCGGTGGTCATGTCGGCGGGCCCGACTGCCATCGAATCCTGCAAGTCCTGAATCGCTGCCTCACCAATGGGTGTTGACATCACGCCGTCGGGAGCACGGAGGCTGCCGAGCAACGCCTGCAGCTCCTGCGACGAACGGACCCGCGTTTGGATACCACTGCTTGCGGTGGGTGTTGCGGATGGCTTGGTCGCAGGGGCGGAGGGCGTCCCTCCATGGGCCAACGGTCTGGCGGCAGTCACATCGAACACGCAGGCGTTGAGACTCAACGCCATTGCCGCCGCCAGCACGATCGTAGCCATTCGGCGCGAAGAAAAAATCGGACCCACCCCCATAGATCAGAACACCGGTTCTGCCCGGCACGCCCAACGATACCTCTTTGCGTTCAGGTCGAAGGGCGTATATCTGAGCGAGCGTTCAGGTCGAAGGGCGTATATCTGAGCGAGCGTTCGGCTGACACGCACAGGGCCCCACCGACGCTCGCTCACCTTTGGGGTGTTTTCCAGCGACGCTCGCTCACATGATGTGAGCGAGGGTCCGGGCTTTTGGCCCCATAGGTGAGCGAGCGTCGGGCTGGAGGCTGGGGAACGCGGGGAACGGGGACCGGAACCGGCCCTCACACGCGTTAGGTAGAATGCAGCAAGAAACGGAACCACAGCCGGAGGAGCCCGCATGCAGCGCAAGGCCACAGCACTCGACGTCGCCAAACGGGCGGGCGTCTCGCGGAGTGCGGTGTCGCTGGTGCTCAACGGCCGTGGCGACGGCAACGTGGCCAAGGAAAGCCAGGACCGTATCCGGCGGGCCGCAGCCGACCTCAACTACTCCCCCAACCCCATCGCGCTGAGCCTGCGAAACCAACGAACGCGCGTGATCGGCATCGTGTCGGACGAGGTGGTGGTGAGCCCGTTCGACGGCAACATCATCGGTGGCGCCGACGACGTCGCCCGCGCCCACGGATTTGTCACCGTGGTGATGGACACCGAGCGCGACGCCTCCCGTGACGAGAGCGCCGTCGAGACCCTGTTGGACCGGCAAGTGGACGGGCTGATGTATGTCACGGTCGGCTTGAAGCCGCTCGACGTGCCCCAGGGCATGTTGCGGATCCCCTCCGTGCTCGCCAATTGCTACGACAGCAGCCCCGCCCCACGGCTGCACCACGTGATCCCGGACGAGGTTTCGGGCGGCCGGGAAGCCACCGAGCACCTCTTGCAGCTGGGCCATCGCGATATCGCATTCCTCGCGGGCGCCGCCACCTCCCCGGCTGTGCCCCTGCGCATCGCGGGGCATCGGGAGGCAATGGCCAAGGCCGCCATCCCCGTTCGCGAAGACCGCGTATTCATGGCCGGTTGGGACATCAACGACGGTTTCCATGGCGCTATGGGGCTGCTCTCCGCCACCGAGCGGCCGACGGCGATTGTGTGCGCCAACGATCGGCTCGCCATCGGCGTCGCCCTGGCTGCGGCTCGGCTGGGCCTTTCCGTACCGCGCGACCTCTCGATCATGGGTTACGACGACGAGTCCCGCATCGCGGCCACCATGGTCCCCGCGCTCACCACCATGGCGCTTCCGCTGCGGGAAATGGGCGCGGCCGCGATGAGCATGTTGCTGGGGCAGATTGAGGACCCGGCACAGCGTCCGACAGCGGGCGGCAGCGGCCATCTGGAAACCATGGTTCCCTGCCGTTTGGTGGTCCGTGAGTCCACCGGGCCTGTACCCACTCTCTAGATCCGACTACTTTTGGCCGGGCCGTCGTCCGGGAACCCGCGGAAATACGGGGATCCCGGACTGCAGCACCGGCCAAAAGTGGTCAAATGTGGGGAAACTACGACGGCGGCCTGCCGCCTATTCCGGCAGCTTCAGTTCCCAGACGTCTGCGGCCGCACCTTCGGGAAGCTCAAGGATCCATGCTTCCCCGGCCGCAGGGTAGGCGCGGAGTGTCGTGGCGACGGAACCTGTCCGATACACCTCCACCAAGGAAGCATCCACGAAGATGCGGAGTTCCTCGCCCTCGGACAACGGCCCTGCAAACACAACTTGCCGTTCCGCGCCGGAGGCCAGGACCAGCCGAACCTCACCGGCTCCAGCAACAGTCCCAGCCGTCACAACTGCCTCGGCAAACGGCGGCAAGTCAACGGCCCCGGAAGCCCCGGCCGCGAGGACAGGACCCCGGTACGCGTCCACCTCAGGCGCAGGAGCAACCACCAATGCACCATCCTCAACCGAGAGGAAGCGCGGGTGGGTTAACACGCCTGCCCAGCCTGCGGCGTCGATCTCGTCTTGCGAACGGCCTCGCCGGCCATCACGGCCCGGGCCTTCGTTGGCCCATCCCCACAACAGGGCGCGCGGCTCCGGCGTCGCACCAGACGACGGCGTCGCCACAGACGTCGACCGCGCCCCTGACGACGGCGCAGTATCCAGCTGAACGATCTGCGGAGCGTAGAAGTCCCGGCCAAGGTCGGACCTGCCCCCGGAACGCGGGACGAACACCGGCAGCCCGGTCGACGGGTCCTCAACAAGCGAGCCGATCAGGTGGCCCACTCCGTTGGCGTGCTCATGGTCGTCACCGGAGAGCCAAAGGGAAAACATCATGACCCAGGTGTCAGTCCCGTCGGAAGGAACCTCGTCGGAAGGCACGCTGTCGGAAGGAACCTGAACCAGTTGCGGGCACTCCCAGATCTCGGCCGGAGTATGCGCAGCTGCCACAGGGTTCTCGGTGGTCAGCCAAATACCTTGGTACTTCCAGTCGGACATCTCCTCCACCGTGTACAGCAGCAGGGCAGCATGTCCATTGGCCAGCCCGGCGCCCTGCATGGCGTAGCGCTTGCCGTTGAAGTGGAAGATGAAGGGGTCGCGCACGGCCGTGACCAAGCCGTCGTCGGGCATGGAAGCGGCGATATGGCCATCCTGTTCCCAGCTCACCAGGTCCGTTGAGCCCCGGGAAATCACCACTTGCGAGTGCCCACCGTCGCCCCGCACGCCCGAGTACGCAGCGGTGGGGACACCGCCGTCGTCGGTCACCACACCGGTCCAGCAGCCGAACTCGTCCGGCCCGCCGTCCTGCGGGCGCAGCGCGACCGGGTGCTCATCCCAGTGGACCAGGTCCGGGGAGCTGACGTGGCCCCACTGGATCCGGTGGTGCCGGGCCGATTCCGGGTTGAACTGGAAGAACACGTGGTAGCGGCCGTTGATGTAGCTGATGCCGTTGGGGTCGTTGATCCAGCCTTGCGCCGGCCGGGGGTGGAAGCGTGGGAAAGCCGGGTCCGGGTGGGTGGCCGCCGCGGCGAGTGCAGGGGCGGTGGATATGAGGTCCGTCATCGAAGTCCTTTCAGGAAGTAGAGGCTATTTGCCGGTGCCGGCGGTGAGTCCGTCACGCAAGGCGCGCTGGCCGAACATGAACACCACCAGGGCGGGAATCATGGAGAGGATCACGCCTGCCAACACCACGGAGATGCTGCCCGTGCCCAGGTTGCCCTGTAGCGACACCAGGCCCAGCGGGAGGGTGAAGTTCTGCTCGGAGATGGTCAGGATGAGCGGGCGGAAGAACTCGTTCCAGTGGTAGTTGAATGCCAGGATGCCGACGATCGCCATGCCCGGCATCGCCAGCGGCGCATACACGGAACGGAACGTGCGCCACGGCGAGGCGCCGTCGATCGCGGCGGCCTCGCCCAAATCATTTGGCAGCCCCAGGAAGTACTGGCGCATCAGGAAGGTGCCGAACGCCGTCGGGATCGCCGGAAGGATCAGCGCGAGGAGCGTGTCGGACAAACCGATACCGCGGATCAGCATGAAGACCGGAACGATCGTCACCTGCGCCGGGACCATCATGGTGGCCAGCACAATCGAGAACAGCGCCCCGCGGCCCCGGAACTTGAGGTTCGCGAACGCGTAGCCGGCCAGCGCCGCCGTGAACATCTGCCCGACGGCGATCAGTCCCGTGACGAGGGCGCTGTTGAGGACCAGAAGCATGATGTTGAGCTGCTTGAAGACCTGGTCGTACGACGAGAAATCGGGGTTGAGCGGAAGGAACGACGGCGGCAGCTGGAACGATTCCGCCGGTGGCCGCAGCGAGGTGGACAGGGTCCACAGCACCGGGCCGAGGATGAAGACGGACGCGATCAGGAGCAGCACGATTCGTCCGGCCATGCTCCAGTTCCGCTTCTTGCGGGGCGCGGGCCGCTGGGGAGCCAAGCGATCGACGTCGGCGCGCTGGGTTGAGGTTGTAGTCATGGCGGGCCTTACTGGTAGAAGACGAATCGTTTGCTGAGCCGGAACTGGGCGGCGGTGATGGCCATGATGATCAGCGTGAGGATGACGCCGATCGCCGAGGCCTGGCCGAACTCGAGGCGCTGGAACGCGGACTCGAAGATCACCATCACCGCGGTGCGCGTGGAGTCGCCTGGGCCGCCGCGGGTGAGGACGTAGGGCTGGTCGAACACTTGCAGGGCGTTGATGATCGCCATGACGGATGCCACTAGCGTGGTGGGGCTCAAGAGGGGCAGCGTCACGTGGAGGTGTTTGCGCCAGCCCGTGGCGCCGTCGATGGACGCGGCCTCATACGTTTCGGTGGGGATCGACGCCAGCCCGCCGATGAACAGCAGGAACGAGAACCCGAAGTTCTGCCACACGTACACGAGGATCACGACGGCGGCAGAACCGGCCGGCGTCGTCAGCCACGGGACGGCGGGGATGCCGACGAAGGACAAAAGCCAGTTGACCACGCCGAATTGTTCATTGAACAGGTAACGCATGAAGATGGACACCGACGCGGCGGACAGGATCAGCGGGAAGAAGAAGGCGCTGCGGAAGAAGACGCGAAGCCAGGCCGGGAGCTTCTCCTGCACCATGATGGCCAGCGCCAAGGCGAGGCCGAGCTGCAATGCCACGGCGACCACTACGAACATGATGGTGTTCAGGAACGAGACACGCACCGTGGGGTCCTGGACCACTTCGGCGAAGTTGTCGAACCCGACGAAGCTTGGCGCGGAAATGATGTCCCAGCGGAAGAACGCGAGGACCACGGAAGCGACGATCGGCACGAGCGTGAACAGCCCCATGCCAAGGATGGTGGGAGCCAGGAACGCCCAGGGCAGCCAGCGCTGACGCTGCCTTCCGAATGATTCGCTCCCCGTTCCGCCGCCGTTCCGGCGTTTGGACCCCGCGCCGTTTCGGCGTTTGGTGGACATGCCCGTTGTTGCCGTGCTCATGCCTGCCTCCTCAAGGCAATCTCAAGGTCGCGCTGCATGGAGGCGAGGGCTTGCTTGAGCTGGTTCTCGTCACCGCTGACGGCCAGGGATACGTTTTTCATCAATGCGGTCTCGACGGCGGCCTGCTGGGGTGGTGCCGGGATGGGACCTGTGGTGGGGAATTTGTCGAGGGTGTCGTAGAAGACTTTCCAGTGTTTCGGCCCGCGTCCTGCGTACAGCTGCTCGTTGACCATGGAGCGGCGCGCCGGGGTGGTGTTCGGCGTCGGGAAGACCAGGCGCATTGCCTCCAGGCTGGAAGCGAACTTGAGCCACTCCCAGGCAGCATCCTTGTCCTTGGCGGTCTTCATGATGGCGTAGCCGGCGGTGCCGAACTGGTGCCGCTGGGTGCGCCAGCGCGGGAAGAACTGGACGTCGAAGTCGTCCTCCTTCATTCCGGCTTCGTGGAGGCCTTCCACCCAATATCCGCCGGCCGGTGTCATGCCGATCCTGTTGGAGGCGAACAGGCCGACGAGTGAATTTCCGCCGCCTTCTTCGGGACGGACACCGAGACCATCCTTGACGAGGCCGCGGAGGTAGTCGAAGGATTCGTAAACCCGGGGGTCGTCGGCATTGGGTTCAAGCCACTGGTAGCCGCCCGAACGCAATCCGCGGGAAGGATCCTGGGCATAGAAGCTGTCCCAGAGCCATTCGCCGCCCGTGGACTTGGATTCCTTGAGGAAGCTGGTGTCGTTGGCATAGAGCCAGGGCACCACACCGCCGAAGAGCCTGTTGGTCCAGTAGTACGGGGTGAAGTCCTGCGGCCTCGCTTTCCGCATCGCTGCCAGGTTGTTCCGGAAGTCCACCTGGGTCCAGTTGTCTGCAGGACGTTCAAGTCCGGCTTGCTGCAATGCCGAGGTGTTGTAGTACATGTTGGCGGCGTTCCAGTCGATGGGAAGCTGGAACAGGCTGCCCTTGTACATAAACGCTTCCACGAGGCTCGGGTGGACGTCTGCGAAGTACTCCTTCATGTCCGCGGCGTCGCGGCGAAGGTACTCGTCCAAGGGGTGCGCCAGCTTCTCGGCGAAGAGCTGGGCACCTTCGGTGGCCACGTAGACCACATCCGGTGGCGTTCCGGCTGCCACCATGGTGAGGATCTTGGTGAAGAAGTCCTTCCAGTCCGCGGCCTGGATGGCCTGGACCTTCACCTTGATTTCCGGGTGCACCTTCGCGAACGCATCAATGACCCGCTGGCGGGCGGCTGCGTCCGCTGCGGTTCCCAAGATGGCGATGCTGAGACTGTTGTCGCCGCGGCCCGGGATGTCCATGCCGGTCAACCGCGGCCACGACGCCACTGTTGCTCCGACAATTCCCGCACCCAAGGCACCAAGGGCTGTCCTGCGTGAGATCTCACGCAGCTTCCCATTGCTTCCTGGCATGTCTATTCCTTCCTAACACGTGTTAGGTAGCGTAAATCCATCACCTAACACGTGTCAAGCGTCACATTCGTGTTACGCGCCCCTCACCCCTCCCCGACGCCCGCTCACCCTTCCCGATGCCCGCTCACCTTTATGGCCTTTTGGTCCGACGCTCGCTCACGTATGTGGCCCAAACGGCAA
The DNA here is from genome assembly GCF_056397865.1 of Arthrobacter sp. 05L417. Taxonomy (NCBI): domain Bacteria; kingdom Bacillati; phylum Actinomycetota; class Actinomycetes; order Micrococcales; family Micrococcaceae; genus Arthrobacter; species Arthrobacter sp. 05L417. The sequence continues at coordinate 31,970 of NZ_JBFTOG010000032.1, read as the reverse complement.
ACCCTCGCTCACGTATCGCCCCCAAACGGCAAACCCTCGCTCACGTATCGCCCCCAAACCCCTGGGCCCACCCCCACACCCGAGCGAGCGTCCACCCAAAACCCCCCACACCCGAGCGAGCGTCCGCCCAAAACCCGCCATACCCGAGCGAGCGTCGGGAGAAAAGCCCCCATATCTGCAGGAGGGTTCACTTCCGAAGACGCGGCGAATACGCTGAAGCAAGCTGCCCCATTCCCCCGTCCCTTAGCTTTGGAGCCCATTAATGACAGGTTGGAATGCCGAGAACCTCGCAGGTTCGGCCGGCGCAGGTGCCGTGACATTGTTGGCAGGAACATCGTTTTGCGTCTCTGCGGCCAACGGCGACATGGACCAACTGCGACCGCACGGGATGTTCTTCCGTGACACGCGTTTCGTTTCGAGCTGGGTGCTCGCGGTGAACGGCCACCCCATCGAAGCCCTGGGTTCTCCTATCCCGGAGCCGTTCCGCGCTGATTTTGTCGGCCGCGCGGCACGCACCGACGGCTTGGCAGACAGCCATCTGTTGATTGAACGCAGGCGGAGCTTGTTCGGCGGAGTCCGCGAAGATATCACGGTCAGGAATTTCTCCAACAAGCCCACCCACGCCACGGTTTCCCTCACGGTCAGCACGGACTTTGCCGACATTTTCGAGGTCAAGGAGGGCCGGGCACGCCACGAGAGCGTGCATTTGACTCGGGATAGCAACGGCTCGTTGGTCCTGGAGTCCCACAGGCAAGGGCGGCACGTCCTGGTCGCCGTTGACGCCCCGAATGGCGCGGTTGACGGAGATGTCATCAGCTATGACATCACCTTGGAACCCCAAGGCCATTGGTCCACAGGCGTGACAGCTACCCCCCGCATCGACGGGGTTGGTCCCGAGGCGGATGCCCAGGTTTGGGGGAACCAACGCCCCGCCGATATCCCCGAAGAGAGGCTGCAGGAGTGGCACGGCAAGGTTCCCACAACGGAACTTTCCAACAAGGCCTTCGAAAAAGCGTTGGCCCAGAGCAGGGCGGACCTCGGCTCCCTCAGGATCTTCGACCCTGACCATCCTGGGCGGACAGTGGTGGCTGCAGGTTCACCTTGGTTCATGGCCCTTTTCGGCCGGGACTCGCTCCTGACCTCGTTCATGACCCTTCCACTGGACCCATCGCTGGCGCTCGGAACGCTGAAAACCCTGGCTGACCATCAAGGCCGAACCGTCAACCCGCTCAGCGAGGAGGAGCCGGGCCGGATCCTGCATGAGGTGCGTCTCGGTGCCACCACGGGCCTCGCGCTTGGCGGCGGCAGTGCCTACTACGGCTCGGTGGACGCCACGCCGTTGTTCGTCACCCTCGCCGGGGAGCTCACCCGTTGGGGATTCCATTCCGAGGTCTCGGAGTCTCTTCTGCCCGCGGTGGACCGGGCCCTGGACTGGATCCGCGACTACGGAGACGCCGACGGCGACGGCTTCGTTGAGTATTCGCGGGCCACGGACCATGGTCTCCTCAATCAAGGCTGGAAGGATTCCGGGGACGGCATCAAATTCGCCGACGGCACCCTGGCAGAGCCGCCGATCGCTTTGTGCGAAGTCCAGGGCTATGTGTACACCGCCTATCTCAGCAGGGCCTTGATGGCCCAGGAGGACGGCGACCTGAAGCTGGCAGCAGTGTGGGGCACGCGGGCGGCCGAACTCAAGCGAAAATTCAACGAGCAATTCTGGCTTCCCGAACGCGGCTATTTCGCGATCGCCCTGGACCGCGACAAGCGGCCGGTAGACGCCTGCGCGTCCAATATGGGCCATTGCCTGTGGAGTGGAATCGTCGACGACGACAAGGCTCCGTTGGTCGCGGAGCGGCTCATGTCGGACACCATGTTCACGGGCTGGGGTGTCCGGACCTTGGCTTCGGACATGGCGGCCTACAATCCGGCGAGCTACCACAACGGTTCGGTGTGGCCACATGACAATGCCCTCATTGCCGGCGGATTGATGCGCTACGGCTTCATTGAGGAGTCGCAACGCCTTGTGACGGGCCTCCTCGATGCGGCCGAAGCGTTCGGTGGGCGGCTCCCGGAGTTGTTCTGCGGACTGGACAGGAAGACCTATGGGACGCCCGTCCCATACCCTTCGTCATGTTCGCCGCAAGCGTGGGCCGCTGCCACACCGGTGCATCTGCTCCGAGTCCTTCTCCGTTTCGATCCATGCCTCACCCACGGCGGCCTCTGGCTGGCACCCGTAGTCCCTGAAGGCTTCGGCGAGATCAAAATGCGGAACATCCCGCTGGCCGGCTCCCGGATCTCCGTTGAGGTAACCAATGGACAAACACGGGTCACGGACCTGCCCGAGAATGTCGCGCTTCACCTCGAAGCCCGCAAGCCGCTTTCCGATCTCTTGGATGTCCATCCCGTCACCGCCGGACCGCAGCGGGGGCACTAGGTGCGCATCGGCCTCGTTGCCCCGCCTTGGCTTCCGGTCCCGCCGCCCGCATACGGCGGCACCGAGTCGATCATCGATATCCTGGCTCGCGGCCTGGTTGCCGCGGGCCACGATGTGCTTCTTGCGGCTGCGTCCGGAAGCACATGTCCAGTGGCCAAAGTCCCCGGCCCACCGCTTGCCGACGGCTCGAGGATAGGGAACGGGACGGACGAACTCCGCCACAGTGTGTACGCATTTGCGGCCATGAAAGACGTCGACCTCATCCACGACAACACCCTGGCTGGGCCGCTGTACCGGCATCGGCCGAAAGGAACGCCCATCGTCGCAACGGCGCACCTTCCGTTTTCAGAAGAAAACCATGACATCTACCAGGCCATGGCCATAGACACAGCGATCATTGCCATCTCGCACCATCAAGCGGACACTGCCCCCGGCATCAAGATACGGAGGGTCATCCACCACGGGATAGACACGCAGTCCGTCCCCCTCGGAGCCGGCGACGGCGGCTATGCCAGCTTCCTCGGCCGGATGCATCCCGGCAAGGGCCTGCCCGAAGCGATAGAGACGGCCCGCCTGGCCCAGGTACCGCTGCGGATTGCCGCCAAGATGTACAGCGCGGAAGAGCATGAGTACTACGGCGCGATCATCGCACCGCTGCTTGGGCCCGACGTCGAATACCTCGGCGAGCTGAACGCTGCGGACAAGTTCGCCCTCCTGGGCGGGTCGGTGGCCCTGCTGAATCCGCTCCAGTGGGATGAACCTTTCGGGATGGCCATGATCGAGTCCCTCGCCGCGGGGACACCGGTGGTGGCAACATTCCGGGGATCCGCCCCGGAGATCGTTTCCGAGGGCGTCACGGGCTACCTCCGTTCCAGTCCCCCGGAGCTGGCGAAGGCCGTGGTTGCCGCCGCCTCGCTGGATCGCGGCGAGTGCCGCCGCGCCGCGGAAAACTACTTCAGCGCCGAGAGGATGGTTGCCGAACACTTGGCGCTCTATGAGGAACTCCTCGCAGAGCAAAAGTGATCCTCCCAGCCAGATATGACACCCTGAAAGCAATGAGTTTTCCTAAGACGGGCCGGCTGCCGGCCACACGTGGGACCGTCACCGGGCGCCGGGCGGGCGCCGGGATGGGCTTCCTTTTTGTGCTCGCAACCCTGGCATGCATGGCCGCATTCGTTGCCACGTACTATTTTTTCGTACGCACCACAACGGGACAGTACATCGACGAATCCGCCCTGGTGGAAGCCGCGACCATCAACGGTCCCACCGAGCGGGCAACAACCCAGTTCCTCGATTGGTTGCCGGTCATCTCGGTGGCGATCGCCGCCGTCGTCGTTCTTTTCGTCACGATAATGCGCCGCCGCTGGAAGTCCGCCGGGATCGCGCTGGCCGCTTGTGTCGCGGCGAACCTGGCCACCCAGCTCCTCAAGGACTGGTTTCCGAACAGGCCGTTCCGCGGCGTCCAAACCATCGAACTGAACTCGCTCCCCTCCGGACACACCACGCTGGCGGCGTCTGCGGCTGCCGCGGTCTTCCTGGTGGTGTCTCCGCGTTGGCGGCCTTTGGCGGGGTTCCTCGGTGGCTCTTTCGCGGTGGCGGCAGGGGTTTCCACGCTGATCAACCAGTGGCACCGGCCCGCCGACGTCGTCGCCGCGTTCCTCGTGGTGGGAGCGGTCATGCTACCGGCCGGCTGGTTGGTGCTGCGCACGGGGAAGCGCTGGAACGTCCAGGACGGCCGTGGTGGGCACTGGGCGTCGTCGCGTTTGTGGCTTTTGCTGTCGGCGCTGGCGGGCGTGGCCGCTGCGGCGGTTTCGGTGTATTCGCTGATCAAACTTGCGCCCGGTTTCGGTCACGAAAGCAGCACCACCAACTATTTCTGGGCCGGTGTCTCCCTGATTGTCATCACCGGTTACCTGGCGACGGTCGCTGCCACCTGGCTTTTCGACTTGAGTGCCCGACGGCGGCAGTCGCCTTAGCGCCGAGCGCTGGCCGCCGCCGTGGTTTCCTAATCAACCGCACCAGCTGGGGAGAAATCCAGGAACGCTTTTCAGGACGGTGCCTGATTTCAAATCGACGAGGTCGGTCCGGATGGGGGTCGGCTCGGGGCGGACGGGGTATTGGTCGCCCGTGTATTGGGGTGCCGCTGTTTCGATGGCGAGGTAGTCGCTGGCCGGGGAAATGCAGGTGTCCAGGATGCGCGACCATGCGGCGGCAGGCCGGTAGAGCTGGCGCGAGCCGTTCTTGTCGGTGAGGTTGACGACGGAGGCTTCCTGTCCGGCGTCGTACTTTCTCACTACCTGCGCGTACTGGCCGGAGGCATCGAGGACCATGGGCTGGCTCGCGGTGGTGGTGACCCCGTTCACGGCATCGGGAACGAAAGCGCCCGCGAGCGTGAGCGGCGTGGATGTCCCGGTGGTGAGGTTGATGGTCGAATAGCGTGGCGGGTCTATGCCCTTTTTTAGCCCTGCGTCGGCGACGGCGAGTTCGTTGGTGCCAGGAACGAATCCGAGGATCCCGGCATGCGCGCCCAGGGGCGATACTTTGCCCGTTTCCAGCGCGTCAATGAGGAACATGGACTGGTCGTCGGTCTGCGCCACCAAGGTGGCCGCACCCGGGACAAAGCGCCAGTCCGCGGCCGAGACCGGACCGTTGATTCCCTGGACGGCCCGCGGAGCCGAAGACGGATTGTCGACGTCGTACACGAAGAGTGCTTTCCAGTACTGCTCAGTGCCCGAAGAAGCGGTGAAAGTGAAGCCTATGAGGTGCTTGGATCCTGCCGCATGGAGGTTTGCGACTGTCCCCAGGCTTGGCAACGGAACGAGCGTTGGCGGGCCGCCGGTGAGCGGGACGATCTCGAGGGAGCTGGTGTTGTCATCGTTGAGGGTGACGACGGCGAGCGCGGACGGAAGGGCGGCATACTCCTGGATGCGGGGGGCGCTGACAATGACCGTGCCCTGATCGTTGCCGGACAGGCTCGTGCCGAGGATGGTGTCCGGCTTCTTCAGCCCTTTGTTGTCTTTGCCGGTGTCCCTCCGCAGGCTGTACAGGCCGAAGGCCGCAGGTGTGGCAGAGCGGGCCAGGGCCGAGGTGGAGTTGGGGTGCGGCAGCTTCGAAAGGTTCGCTACCGTCAATCCGCCGGCAAGGAGGGCGAGGATCGCGATGGTGCCGTAGAGGCGGCGGGCGAAACGCCGTCCGGCCAGGAGCTCGGCCGCGGCGGCAATCGCTGCAGCCCGTTTGGCCGAGACGGGGCGGCGCTTAGTAGACATAGGGCTGCGCCGGCTGTGCGGTGGGGTTGATGGTGTGCGGTATCAGGACGATTGCCTCGCGACTGGCCGGGTTGGGGTTGGCGCGGAAGCTGCTGGTGAGCGTAACCCAGCTGTCGGTTTTGAATTCGTTTTGCCACCCGGGGTGATAGACGGGAACGCCAATCGGCTGGGCGTCGACAGCGCAGCAGGTCACCACAAAACGGGTCACGAAGAAAACGTTTGGATCTGTCTTGTCCGCACTGATGAACCCGGTCACCGTGGCAGTCTTGTCGGCAAAAAAGTCCTGCCCCGCGCCGGATCGAAGCAACGATGCCCAGTCCCTCACCGTAAAGGCGGAGTAGTCTCCCTTGCCTGGCAGCGCGGGTGCTTTGAGCGTGAGGGCGGACGCTGAGCCGTTGAGGTCCCGCTGTGCAACGGTTGCGGTGGTAAGGGTCGACGGCGGCAGGATGAGCAAGGCGACGACGGCGGCGACGATGGTCAGCACGCTTCCGAGCGGCCACAGCCAGCCCCATCGCGAACCGTGCCCGTCATTGCGGGCGTGGGCGTCGCCGTCGTGCTCGTGGCCGTCGCCGTCGTTGTGGGCGTCGCCGTCGTGCTCGTGGCCGTGCTCGTCTTTGGCGGTGGGGGCCAGGGCGAAGGCCGCAAGGGCAAGCACGCCGGCGATCACGGCCATGATGACGGTGAACACGAAATACCGTGGATGGATATACAAGGCAAGCTGCCCTGTCAGGCCCAGCCAGATCGTCGCGATGAGGCCGATCAGGCTGAGGACCACGCCCTGCCACCGGCCCACGAGCCGCCTAATGACCATAGTTGACCGCCAATCCGAGGACCGCCGCGCAAAGCGCCACCAGCAGGCTGAGCTGAAGGAGGGTTTTCGCGGTGAACGTGGTGCGCATCAGGGCGAGCATTTTCACGTCGATCATGGGCCCGAAAACGAGGAAGGCAACGATGCCTCCCGGCATGAAGGTCGCGCCGAACGACAGGATAAAGAAGGCATCCACGTTTGAGCAGATCGCGACAACGAAGGCCAGCAGCATCAATGCCAGGACAGACCAGACCGGATTGCCGCCCAGGGCGACCAGCACTTCGCGGGAAACGGCAACCTGGATCAGCCCCGCCATGCCTGCACCAATAAACAAGGCAGGCATCATGGCGCGCGTCTCCTGCGAGAACATCTGCACGCTGCGCCCCACCTTGCCGGCAGCACCGCCGTCGTGGTCTGCCACGTTGCACGTTTCCTGGAACCGGGCGGTCAGCAGCTCCCCGGGCCGCGGATGCCGGCTGTAGATCCAGCCGACAAGATTCGCGATGAAGAAGCCGCCCAGGACACGGGAGACCAGGATGCCGTTGTTCCAGCCAAAAGCCTGCGCCGTCGTGACGATGGTGACGGGGTTCAGGATGGGCGCCGCGAACAGGAAAGTCATCGATTCCGCAACCGTAAGGCCCTTGACCACCAGGCCCCGAGCCAGTGGAACATTCCCGCATTCGCAGACCGGCAGGAGCATTCCCAGAAGCGACAGGACCAGCCTCCGCAGCACCGGGCTCCGCGGCAGGCGACGAAGCAGCATGCCCTCCGGCAGCCAGACCTGGACGGCGATCGAGAGGACAATCCCTAGGAAAACGAAGGGCAAGGACTCGACGACGACGCTGATGGACAGCGTGGCAAAGTCTCGGGCGGCGTTGGGAAGCCCAAGAGTCTCCGGCGTGGACGGCGCCAGGACCCGCACGACCGCGAACAAAGCAACGATCGCGAGGCCGATGGCGAGGCCGGCAGCAGACTTCGACGTGAAAGCACGGGCCGGGCTTCTGTGCCCGTGTTCCGGCTGTTTACGTTTGTCGACTGCAGGCAGCGTCACGGGCACTCCTTCCTCCACGGAGCCGGCCGGGCGCGCCTGACCGGAAGGGGCTGGCGAAGTCGACTGTACACGCGGGGTGCTTGCGCGACTACCCCTCGGAAGTGCCCGGGAACCGTTCCGAGTGGACGATCGGGAAGCTACCTAGGCACATCAGAAGCTGCACCTAAGGAAGCGTCGGAAGAACAAGTACTGACCACTCGTTTCAACGGCCGCTTGGGGTCGTAGCCTCGCAAATACGCGAGTGTGAATAAAAAGCCGGCACCGAGTGTCACCGCTGGAAACCCAGATCGGACTCCCCTTTCGAGCGGCACCTTCTTGGCCCACCAACGAGGGATCACCCGGCTGCTAGTGCATTACCTAGCCTGGGGAGGAGTTGACCATGAGTACCACGAATGAGCAGCGAGGGGCGACGGAATCGCCACGCGAGGGCCGCGCACGGCCCAATGCGAACGGGATACGGATCGGTAAGCACTTTCGCAAACGCTGGACCGCCTTCGGCAGCACGGCGCTGATGATTGCCGGCCTGCTGGCCGGGGTGGGATTCGCCGCTCCGGCTCATGCTGCCCCGAACACGGTAGTGTCGCTGACGTTCGATGACGGTAACGCGGACCAGTTGACGGCTGAAGCCACAATGAAGAGCCTGGGCTTGGTTGGCACGTTTTTCATCACCACCGGGTGGATCGACCAGCCCACCTACTTGACCACCGCTAACCTGCAGCAAATTGCCGCCGACGGCAATGAGATCGGCGGACACACCGTGACCCACCCGGATCTTGTGTCCCTGATCCCCGCCGAGTCGAGCCGGCAGATCTGCGACGGCCGCGTGGCCCTGATGAACATGGGCTTCAAAGTCACGAGTTTCGCCTACCCCTTCGCTTCCGAAGACCCGGCCACCGAGGCCTTGGTGAAAGGGTGCGGCTACAACAGTGCCCGCGGCCTGGGCGACGCCGCCAGCAAGGACCCCGCATCGGCGACGCTTCCCGCGGCAGACACCATTCCCCCGGTCAACGCCTACGACACGAAGGCGCCGGATGAGGTAGACAGCACGTGGACCCTGGCGAATCTGCAGAACCAGGTGACCCACGCCCAGACAACCACCGGCGGGTGGGTCCAACTGACCTTCCACCACATCGCCGTCGGCACGGACCCGACGCTGACCATCACCCCGACCCTGTTCACCCAGTTCGCCACTTGGCTGGCACAGCAAAAGGCCGCCGGTACCGTCGCCGTGCAGACCGTGGACCAGGTGGTCGGCGGCACCCAGCAGCCTGCGGTCGCGGGCCCCGCTCTACCTCCGCCGCCAGGGCCCGGGGTAAACATGATCCAAAACGCCAGCCTGGAAACCCTGGTCAACACCATCCCGCAGTGCTGGGCAGCCGGCGGGTACGGCACAAACACCCCGGCCTTCTCCATCGTCACACCCGGGCACACCGGTACGAACGCTGAACAGCTCACCGTCACAGGCTGGGTGTCCGGGGACGCGAAACTCCTGCCCGCCCTGGACCTCGGCGGATGCTCGCCGTCAGGAACACCAGGACATACGTATCAGCTGAAAGCCTGGTATAAATCCACCGCGGCGACCCAATTCGAAGTCTATTACCGTGTCGGTAACGGGTTCTGGGCGTACTGGACCGCAAGTCCCCTGGTCCTCGCCGCGGCGAACTGGACCCAGATCACCTGGACTACGCCACCCCTGCCGGCCGGCGCTTCAGGCATCAGTTGGGGCCTGAACATCCAAACCAACGGCACCATCACCACCGACGACTACGAGATGTACGACAACGGCGCCTCGTTCGCCGACATCCCGCCAACATATCCGTTCTACAACGAGATCACCTGGCTCGCCGCCAACGGAATCACTACCGGGTTCCCGCAGCCCAACGGGACCACGCTGTTTGAACCGCTGCAGTCGATCAGCCGGGAAGCGATGGCAGCGTTCATCTACCGGTACAAGGGCAGCCCGGCGTTTACCGCACCTGCTGCGTCCCCGTTCACTGACGTTCCCACCACGGACCAGTTCTACAAGGAAATCACCTGGCTGGCCTCCACCGGCATCACCACAGGGTACCCAGGGCCGAACAACACGAGATCCTTCCACCCGCTGGATTCGGTGAACCGGGATGCGATGGCCGCGTTCCTCTACCGCTTGAGCGGCAGCCCGGCGGTAACCCCGACCGTGACGTTCCTCGACGTTCCCGCCAGCTACCCGTTCTATAAGGAGATCAGCTGGCTCGCTGCCAACGGCATCACCACCGGCTGGGCGGTACCGGGAGGAGCGATATTCCAGCCCCTTCAACCCGTGCACCGCGACGCGACCGCTGCGTTCCTGTTCCGCCTCAACGCCAAGTTCCCGAGGGTCTGACGTAAGGGGAACCCGGGGCTCACGGGCCCGGGGTTCACGGCCCCGGGTTCAACATTTCGACCACTTTTGAACAGCTTCCCAGTCCGGGATTCCCGTATATTCGGGGATCCCGGACTGCTGAGCCGGCCAAAGGTGGTGGGATCTAGAGGCTCGACCCGCTGGGCGCGTCCGCCCGATAGAGGTTTTCGATGGTGGTGTCGGCAAGCGTCGGGCCGATTTTGGGGTACATCGTGCGGAGTTCCTTGACAGCCGCCTCGTGTCCTCGGCTGACATGGATGACGCGTAGCCAATTGATCTGCAGGCCGGAAAGGCGCACCCCGATCTTGGAAAATTGCCGATGCTCGATGATGCGCCAAACGCTCACGGTCGCTTGGGCGAGTGCCAGCACGATGATCAACGGTGTGAAGTCACCATGTTGGTGTGAATCGAAAAAGAACGCCGCGGTGAACAAGAACGAAGCCCCGAGCGAGCCGGCACCGAAATTCTGCCATCTGAGCCAATCGAGGAAGTGCCCCGGGCGGAGCGGAGGAATCTCCCGGAGCGTCGCGTTCTCCGGAGTCGCTATCGAAATGACAGTGGACGCCAATAGCAGGCCACCCAACCACAGGTATGGACGGGCGGGATCTGCGATCTCTGGCACGGAAAGAAGCCCGGGCACGAGCACAGCGATGGGCAAGATCAAGGGAAAGGCGTCGGCCACCTGCGCCCGCACCAGGACCATCGGTTTGGACCAGTAGCGCCAGGTCAGCATGACGACACCCAAGATCAGGGCACCGACGGCATACAAGAAGGAAAGCAGAACAATCCTGCCGTTCTCCGGTCCAGGCGGCGCTGTGGCGGCCAGCCACATCCCGGCACAGCCCTCAAGCACCAGGGCGCTGCCTGCCACGATGGATATTGCTTTCGCATTCCGGATTACGCGCATGAACTGTCCCTCCACGCGCCGAGGCAGCTCCCCCTGCGATCATCGAACGCCAATGCTTCCCAGGTGTCAACGATTCCGGCGTACCCTGATGCTATGGGCCCCGAAGTCCTGGATCTCAGGCTCACCACGGGCATCCGGATTCCGTGTCTTGTCCACGGCGACGCCGATGCGAAGCCGCTGTTGCTATTGCACGCCTGGGGTGAATCACGCCGTAGTTTTGACCGCCTCTTACCTCTGGTGACGGACTTCAGGGTCTATGCGCCCGACCTCCGTGGGCAGGGCGACGCCGAGAAGCCCGAGCACGGGTATTCGCTGATAGAACAAGCCGAGGACGCCGCAGCCATCCTGGATGCGCTCGGCGTGCACAGAGCGTTCGTCCTTGGTTCCTCCAGCGGCGGCTACGTGGCCCAGCAATTGGCCGTCGGGTACCCTGATCGCGTCGCGGCGCTTGTGCTGGTGGGCGCTCCCCTAAGCCTGCGGGGTCGGCCTGCTTTCGCTGACCAAGTCGTAACTCTCCAGGACCCCATCGACGAGGACTGGGTAAGGAATTCCCTGGCTTGGTTCCCGTTGCTGCACGCAATTCCTGCCTGGTTTATCGAGGACCGGGTACGCGACGGAGTCAGGATGCCCGCCCATGCGTGGAAGCGCATCCTCGATGGTTTGCGCACGGCAACTCCGCCCACCGAGTCCGGAACCATTCTCGCGCCCACCCTGATCTTGTGGGGCGCGCATGACGCCGTGCTGCCTCGAAGGCACCAGGAGGCCCTGGCGGCTCGAATACCAGGCGCCGTGTTGAAGATTTATCCGGGGGTCGGGCACCTGGTCTTGTGGGAGTGTCCGGACCAGGTGGCAGCGGACACGGCCGCGTTCCTCAATCCCCTCGACTAACGGGCTCTCGCTGCGCAAACGGGCGGGCGTCGCCCAGATCCGGTCACACCCGCGCGGCACCCGCCCTCGGCACGAGTGCGCGCAGCCGGAGCCGGGCCGGTTCCTCGACGTACTTGAACAGCAGGTGGGTGGCCAAGGCAATCCCGAGCAGGCACGTCGCCGCGAGCAGGTTCTCCACCAGCGGTCCGGCACCGTGCGGCCAGTCCCGGATGAGCCAGTAGAAGAGGTAGATGAAGAACATGTGGACCAAGTACAGGCTGTAGGAGCTCCGCCCGCCGTACTGCAGCCACCGCGCGGACAACGCCGAGCGGAGCCATCCCCGGGTCAGGCTAAGCAGGGCGATGAGCAGCGGGAAGGCAAGCACAGCCAGGCGTCCGGGGCCCGGTTTTCCGGCCATGGCCAGGAAGATGACGACGGCGGTTCCGGTCAGCAGGGCGCCGGGACCGGCCAGTGCGAGGTTGAACTTCATGCGGTCTACGTTCCGGGCGGCGATGCAAGCGAATGCGCCGGCAATGAAGCAGCATACGATCCGCAACAGCCATTCGTACGGCTGATGCCCGTCCGTGGCGACTGGCAGGTCCGGACCCCAGACGGCCGTCGGCAGGAGGACCAGGACAGAAGCTGCCAGCGCCGCCAACGGATGCAGCCCGCGCAGCCGGAACAGGACCAGGGCCAGTAGCGGAAACGCCAAGTAGGCCAGCCACTCGGCACTGACTGTCCAGCCCGGGCCGAACCAACTGGCGCCGTCGGTACCCGGTTGGAACCAGAGATGCATCATCAATAGCTGCTTGGCCAGCCCCCACGGCGACAGGTCCGGAGCCTGGGTCTGGAGTGACCACTCGCGCACGGATTCCTGCGCGGTCCCGTACACGAACCATAGGCCCAGGACGCCCACCACCAGGGCGAACGCAGGCCACATCCGGGCGAACCGGGCCCAGACAAAGTCCGCTGCGGCTCGCCAGCGGAACCGTGGGCCGAGCCGGTCCAGGTAGGTGTAGGTGATGATGAAGCCGCTGAGCACAAAGAACACGTCCACGCCAAGGTCGCCGTTGGCAATGACGGGACGGAACAGCTCGTAGACGGGGGCGAGGAAGGTGTGCTGCATCGCTTGAAGATGGAAAAACACCACCCACAGCGCGGCAACAAAACGAAGTGCGGTGAGTGTCGCGAGATCCGGCCGGGACTGCTTTGCTTCGCTCTTCGGCAGGCGATTCCCCGCCCCGGAACCAAGCGGCTGGGCGCCGTGTGTGTCGGGTTTCCCAGAGGTCGGATTCGCAGTGGGGGCACGATGCGGAGGCGAGATGACTGAGAACATCCAATCCACCATACCGGAGGCACCTGACCGGAGTCTGGGAGCTGCCTACCCAACTGACTCGCAGTTAATGTCGTTCTGAGCCTTCAAAACGACATCTATTGCGAGCCAGTTGGGCCCACACCGCCGCTGGTGACCTGCAAAGCCTGGGGGCTGGGCCAACGCCTTCGGTGGGGACTAGTAGTTCCTGCGGTGCTTGAGTTTCGGGAGGACGACGGCGAACACCGCCGCCGCGGCCACGCCCAGAACGCCTGTGGCCCAGACGCCCGCCGCGAGCGACACGGCCGCAGTCAGGGCCGAGAGCAGCACGGGCCCGCCTGTGGCACCCGCGTCGGAGATGAACCTCCACAAGCCGAGGAATTGCCCGCGGCCCTTCTCCGGGGAAAAGTCGGCCCCGAGCGTCATGATGAGTCCCGAGCTGATGCCGTTGCCGAAGCCGATCAGGAGCGAGGCCAGCAGCAGGCCCACGAACTCGGCGGACGACGGTATCAGGAACAACGCCGTGCCCATGATGAGGGTGGACGGCACTGCGACCCACATGCGCCCCTTGCGGTCCATGAGCTTGCCGGCCGGATAGAACACGAGCATGTCGATCGCGCCGGACAAGCCGTAGATCAGCGACGCATGTGTTGCGTCCATTCCCAGGTGGTCCGCCCACAAGGGAATGACCACCTGGCGGGAGGCCCGGAGCGCGCTCAGCAGCAGGATCCCGGTCCCGACCGTCAGGAACACGCCCGCGTGGGAAACCGCGACGCCACGGAGGGTGGGCTCGGGGCCCTTGCGGCCGCCGTCGACGTCGTCCGGCAACACAAGATCCGGGATCGTGAGGGACAGCACCGCGGCGGCAGCCATGCCCACCACGCCAACCCAATACGCGCCGCTGATGCCGGCGAACTGCATCACGGCCGCGCCGACGAACGGACCGATGAACACGCCGATCCGGGTGACGCCGCCCAACGTCGAGAGCGCGCGTGCCCGGTAGATGACCGGGACGGCTTCCGTGAGGTACTTCTGGCGCGCGAGGTTGAAGACGCTCGTGCACATCCCGACGACGGTCATCGCCGCGGCGAGCAGCCAGATGCCGTTGTGCGCAAGGAGCGGCGCGAATCCGGCGGCCAACAAGGCCAATGCTCCGGCGGCGCCTGCGGCTACGATGGCCCATCGTTCACCGAACTTGATGGTGATGAGTGACGCGGGCAGGTTGAAGAACCAGGATCCCAGCCCGATCAGGGTGACCACCAACGCGGACACGGCCACGGAAGCGCCAAGGTCGCGGGCGGACAGCGCCACCACCGGAAGCACCGCGCCTTCGCCGATACAGAACAGCAAGGCGGGCCCAAAAGCGGGCAACGCGATGCTGCGGAGATTGAAGGGTTGAACGGTGCTGGTTGTCGTCATCCCTTTCATCCTAGGACGCCACCTCCTTTGCGACGCGCCAAATACCTGTCGCACAGGGAATTCCGGCAGCGCCAGGCACTCAGCGCAGCGCCAGGCACTCCGCGCCTCATCGGGATCCACGCGGACGACGCCGGGGCACCCCTGCCGCTGCCAGCTTCCGTTCGAACACGCCGGGAGCCATGAGTTCTTGCCACACCCAACGGACGACGCCGCACCCCGTGGCACGGATCCGGTCCTCGCGCAGCTTCTCCTCGACGACGGCTTGAGCGGGGGTGCGTCCCTTGAGGAATTCCGGTTTCAGGTACTTATCGATGCCGTCGAACTCCCCGGCCAGCCGCACGCCCTTCCAATAGAAGTCCGAATAGCCCACCAGGCCCGCTTCGTCGCGGAATTCACGTTGAAGAACCGGGGCCTCGAATCCGGCGACATGCATCAAAGCGCGGCTGTAGGATTCCCCCGCAGATCCGGACAGGGGATCTGCGAAATCGATCGCCGCTTGGATTCTCCGGGTGGCCGCCGCCGTGTAAATTCCATCCACTCCCGCCAGAAGTGCCTCTTTCGTGATGGCGGGCAACCCCCTTTTCCGGTCGGATTTGAGGACGTGATCCAATGGAGCGATGGATTCGACGAACGGGGTGAAAGCGGCCAGATCCAGCACCGTGCGCACCCTGTCAGTCACCAGAAGTCCCTCTCGGCGATACACCTTGAGGCTGGCGGGGTCCGCGTAGTGGCGGGATATTCCGGCCCGGGAGCGGCCGCCGTCGTTCCTCAGGGTCACGGCCTGCACCGGATGATGCAGTCCGATAGTGGGGATACCCCATACAGACGCCGCCGAGTGTCTGGCGAAAATGGTTCGTGAGCTGGAGGTTTCGGCCGCAGC
Source organism: Arthrobacter sp. 05L417 (assembly GCF_056397865.1). NCBI lineage: Bacteria > Bacillati > Actinomycetota > Actinomycetes > Micrococcales > Micrococcaceae > Arthrobacter > Arthrobacter sp. 05L417. Next base: position 16,646 of record NZ_JBFTOG010000032.1, on the reverse strand, counting down.
GTTGACCCGGACACGATATTGTTCCCACGGTTTCAGTGCGTCCCACGCAGCGCCGTCAACGTACACTCCTTGGCGGACGCGATGCAAGGCGCCCGCCTTGGCACTCCGAGCGAGTTCCTTGAGAGTCGTTCCGTGAAAAAGGTGATCTCGGCTGAGGATCAGGCGGGGCAACTGGGTCATGCCTACGAACCTGCCACGTGGATCGAGGCCCACGACAGCACCGAATTCCCCCATGTGGACAACTCCAAGGAAACAATCCCGACGCGTCCCGTGCCTGACGCCCCCGGAATTCCTGACGCCCCCGGAATTCCCGTTGCGTCAGGAATTCAGCGCAGCGCAGGGCAAGAAGCGCAGCGCCTACTTCAGGAAGCCGGCGTCGAACGAGTTCAGGTCGACGTTGATGCCGTTCAGGGTGTGTTCGAACTTCTGCTGGATCCCCACGCGCATAGTGCCAGCCGTGTTCCAGCCGCCGTACTGCACAGGGGCCGGTGCCAGGTAGTCCGCGGTCCAGCCGGCGTAGTTGAGGTTGCTCGTGTCGGTATCCCACAGGGGCACGTCCGAGAATGCGGTGCTGTTGCCCATCAGTCCGGGCCACATGCCGCTGCCACTGTAGATCACGGGCCGCACGCCCAGGCTCCGCACGCCATCCACCATGGCCCGCGTGACCAAGGATCCACCGGGTTCGATGTCCAGGGCGAAAAACTGCAGTTGGGACAAGTACGGGCCGGCGGCCTTGATCCCGTTCTCCCAGCACGAAGCGTCACGTGTGTAGACCGCGATCTTGAGGCCGGCGTCGAGCGCCATCTTCAATTGGGCCTGGGTCTGTTGCCACGGGGTGCACGTGCCCCAAACCGTAGAGTGCATGACGTAGAGACGGAAGCCCTCGGCGTAGGCCTGGCGGAACCAGTTGGGGTCGGTGATGGCCGCGGTGGTGTCAAGCACCTTCACGGAGCCATCTTTGGGCACGACGACGGCGGACGCGGGTGCGGCGGCAGGCTGCGGCGCGGCGGGCACGACGGCGGCGGGGGCGGGTGCGGCGGCCGGCTGCGGTGCGGCGGGCGGTGCTGGAGTTGGCGCGGCGAGCGGGGCCACCTCAGCGGCGGGTGCGGCGTTCGCGATTGGCGCGGGGTCGGCGTCGGGCGCTGTGTTGGTGGAAGGTCGAGTGCCACTGGCGCCCGTCAGTCCGAGAAGAAGCACGGCAGCGAACAAGAAGGCAAGTTTTTTGGGAATCAAATGAGGCTCCTGGGTGCTGGCCTCGGGTTCAGAAACGGGCGCAGCAGGGTGTCATGAAGGCACGGGATTGGCGCACCATGCCCGGGCCCAGTTCCCGGTCATGGCGAGGACGCCCCGCAAAAGCGAATGACGTCCAGGTGCAACTCTAGGGAAATCCCGGCGGCAGCGACAATTTGCAATCCACGTAGTAGTCGAGTAAGAACCCGCTGACTCCCGCGAAAACCAAGTAGTAAATAGAGTGTCGGCGGCGTCACCCTAAGCAATAACTAAGTAGCCCCACCCAACTGACTAGCACTTAATGTCGTTTTGCCCCCTCTGAACGACAACAAATGCGAGTCAGTTGGGCGGGGCGACCGAAAAGGGGAGCCGCTACACGTACCCGTCCACGATCGCGGCCGCGATCTCTTTGTATGCACGGCGGGTATCGGGGCGCAGGACGTCCAGGGTAACCAGGTCGCCGTCGGCCACTCCCCTGTCATGCGGTACGGCGATCAACTGGCGGCAGATCCCGGAGAGGTGTTCCTCGATTGCGTCCTTGTCCACGCGGGACGACACCTCGTCCTTGTCCGTGATGACCACGATCGCGTTGCGGGCCAGGTCCTCGTAGCCATGGCTCGCAAGCCACTGCAGGGTGCTGCGGGCACGCTTGGCACCGCTCACGGCATAGCCGGCGGCGATGATGAGGTTGTCGGCCGATTGCAGGATGCCGCTCATCGCATTGTGCGTGACGCCGGTGCCGCAGTCCGTCAGCGCTACGGAGTAGTAGCCCGAGATCAGCTCCCTGATGCGCAGGTATTCCTCGGCGGTCAGTGAGTCCGAAACTTCCGGGTCCTGTTCGCCGGCGATGAGGTGCAGTCGGCCGGCATGGTGCATGTACCGGGCCAGCGCCGTGAGCGAATCGACGTTGTCGACGTTCTTGAGCAGGTCCGTGATGGTGCGCGGCGTGGCCTTCTGGTAGATGCCCTCACCCAGGGCGCGCTCCACGAGGTCGCCGGAATCGGGGTTGGCGTCGATGGCGCAGGGCGGGTCGCCGCGGAATTCCGCCAAGGTGAGGCCCACGCCCACCGTGGTGGAGGTCTTGCCGATGCCGCCCTTGAGGCTCAGGATGGCCGTGTTGTAGCTGCCTTGGAGCTGCCGGGAAATGCGCCGCGCCAACTCGTCCTCTTCGCGCTGCTTGGCGCTCGGGCCGAGGTTCCAGGCGCCGCCGCTCAGCTTGTACAGCATGCCGCGGAAGCCACCGATGGGACGCGGCTTCTGTTCCCGCACGAAGGAACCCGGCGAAGAAATGAAGTCGGAAATCGGAGCGCTGGCGGCTGCGGCGCGTCCGGCCCGTGCGGCAGCCGGGGGGACAGCGCCCGACGCCGGTGCTGCCGCCGTCGGGATCTCGCGGCGTGGTTCCTCACGGCTCGCGTCGCCGCTGGCCGGGTCGGTTACGGTCCCGGCGGACGCGTCGGCGGCTGCTGCCGCTTCAGCCCACGATCTGCTTTGGAGCGGGGCAGGAGTGGATGCGGACGCGTCGGAATCGTTCGGCGTAATGATCGGCATGGTTCCTGTCCAGGGGTCACCCTCTTCGCGGCGGCGATCGCGGCGTCGACGAAGTTCGGGCTGCCCTTCGTTAGATGCAGCGGCGCTGGCTTCGTTGTCCACAGAATCCGGCATGGTCTTGTCCCCTAGGATTCGCAGCGTTGTGCGCCGCGGCTCTCGTTTGAATTGCTTCAACCAGCAATTCTAGGTGGAGACCGTCACAAACCCGTCATAGCAGGCGTGCCGCGCAGTTTGGACAGCAGTTTTGGGCTTGCGCTCAAGCCGCCGGGCCAGACGACGGAACACCGCCGACGCCGAAGGCAATGTCGAGAAGCCCGACGTCGATCGCGTCGCCGCTGTTGTCGAGGTCGACGTGGCGGGCGCCTTTCCACTCGCAGGCGTTGGCCTGGGACGTGGTCCAGAATTGTTCCCAGTTATTTAGCTTCCACTCGTCGCGCTCATATCCACGGGCTACAAGGCGCGCCCTCACGGCCTCCCCATTTGTTCGAACATGCACCACGATCAGCTCGGCCTCGGGCCAATGGTGCTCCCGCCGGGCGTTGATGAGGTAGTCCGGATCGGCGAAGAACTTGCCAAAAGGCGCGTCCAGCACCACGGAGCGGCCGATGCCCAGGTTGTCACGGGTGAGGTCCAAAATGGACGCGTATTCCAGCGGCAGGATGGACCGCTGGTAGAACTCATTATTGTCGCGCTCGTTCGGATCGGAGCCGTTGAGTGTCAGCAGCAGCTCCGTGAATCGCTTGGTGGCGGTGTCCTTGTCGATGTAAGCGGCACCGTAGTGTTCGGCGAGGAGCTTGCTGACGCTCGACTTGCCGGAGCCCGCCGGCCCGATCACGAAAAATACCTGCGGCATGGTTATCTTCAACTGTCTGTTCTGCATTGAACTCTGGATCAAATTCTTTCAACAAAGGGCTGTGGCGGGTAGGCATTGCTGCCGTCCCCGCCACAGCGCCGAGGCTAGGCCGTAACTGTGGCCCGGCGGTCCTTGACGAAGAAACCGTAGGAGAGTGCGCCCACCACCAGCAGGACTCCGCCGATCAGGAAGACCAGGGTGTAGTTGCCGCCGGTCTGGGTGAGGATGAACCCTGTGACGATCGGGGCGAGTGCCGCACCGAGGAAGCCGCCGAAGTTCTGGATGGCGCCCAGGGATGCAACCTGCGTGGGTTCTGCGATGTCCGCGGCCAGCGTCCAGAGGACACCGATCGGCACCTGGGCGGCGAAGTAACCGACGGAGAGCAGGACGATAGCCAGTGCGGAGTTGTCAACGTAGGCAACGGGCAGGACGGCTGCGGCGGCGAGGAGCGCGCCTCCAACGATCGGGAGCTTGCGGGCGGTGACGGTAGGAATGCCGCGGCGGATGGCCCTGCTGGAGATCACGCCGCCGGTCAGCACACCGATGATGCCGCAGAGAAACGGAAGGGCTGCGAGCCATCCACTCTGGCTGAGGCTGAAGCCACGGGCGGTCTGCAGGTAGCTCGGGAGCCAGGTGAGGTAGACCCACACCGTGTAGAAGATGCCGAACGCGCCCAGAACCATGAACCAGGTGTTCTTCTGCTTGAGCAGTTCGCCCCAGCCGGCTTGCTTTTCCCTGGGCTTGGCCTGCTCTTCGAACTCGGCACCCTTGATGAGGAACTGTTCCTTGAGGGTGGGGTCACGGTAGACGCGGAGCCACACGAGGGCGACGATTACGCCGAGTGCGCCGATGACGACGAACATGCCACGCCAGCTCATGGTCAGCAACAGGAAGGTCAGCAGCGGTGGGGCAATGGCGTTGGCAATCTGCGAGCCGGTGTTGACGATCGAGACAGGCAGGGCGCGCTCGGTCTTGTTGAACCAGCGATCGGCAACCTTCAGACCCGAAGTGAAGAATGGGGATTCGGAGATACCCAAGGCCACACGGGCGGCGTACAGGAAGCCGAAGGAGTTGGCGAGGGCTGAGAGCATCGAGATGATGGACCAGAGTCCGGCCGCCCAGGCGAACATGCGCTTGGGACCATATTTGTCCACAAGGTAGCCGGCCGGCAGGTTGGCAATAGCGTACGGCCACGAGAACGCCGAAAGCAGCAACCCCATCTGAAGCGCGTTGAGGCCGAATTCCTTGGCGATCGTGGTGTTGGCGATGCTGAGGTTGTTTCGGTCCAGGTAATTCACGATCCCGCCGATGACCAGCAGGGCTACCAGGTACCACCTGATTCTGACGCGCCTCAGGGGATTGGTGTCCGTGGCGTCTATATCTGCTGATGCTTGGCTCATGCAGCTCACTCCTTTGTGTTCTGACCGACGGTCTTTGTCGGGTTGTGCTTTCGCCGGCTCCTGCCGGATTTGTTTGCCGGCCGGTGCCGGACTCCGGCTGCGCCGGGTTTTCGGCTAGCGCCGGGCTTCGTCGATCGCTGCGATGAAGGTCTGTGCAGCGCGGACAACGAGTCCGTAGTCGCCGTCGTTCTGGGCCGCCTTTGTCACAAAACTTCCCACGCCGACGGCGGTCACACCCGCGTCGAACCAGGCGCCGACATTCGCGGGGGTAACTCCGCCGGAAGGCATAATGGGCGCCTGCGGCAGGGGCGCAAGGATGGTCTTGACGTATGAAGGCCCGCCCAGTTCAGCGGGGAACAGCTTGATGATGTCCGCCCCGGCTTCCAGGGTGTTGACGACCTCCGTGGGGGTGAACGCTCCGCTGGCAGTGACGGCTTGGTAGCGGTTTCCTGCGGCGATCATCTTCGGATTGAACTGCGGGCTGACCAGCAACCGCGCGCCCGCAGAGATGCTGGCAAAGGCAGCCTCTGCGTCGAGCACGGTACCGGCACCGATTACGATGCCTTGGTCCCCGTATTTGTCGGCAAGCCGCTCGATGACTCCCAGGGCGCCGGGAACAGTCAACGGGACCTCCACTGCACGGATGCCGCCCTCGATGGCAGCTTCAGATACGCGGTAGGCCTCGTCGGCACTGTCCAGGCGGGCAATCAGCAAGGCGCCGGTGCGGACGATGGTCTCTAGTACTTCAAATTTGGTTAACATTGATTAAGAGATTACCCCAAATATTCACAAATCGGAACAGTCTGTGAAAACTTGTTAAGACTCCAGTGACCGGAGGCTCAGCTGCTTCGCGTGGAAGTCGAAATGCTGCGTGGCATACGCGTAGGTGTCCGCGAGGGTCATGTCAGCTGTGAAGAAGGGGTCCCACCGGGTCGGGAGGGGCATCGACCTGGCCAGGGAGTCCGGGGTTTCGCGTTCGAGTCGGCGGGCCAGCGCAGCGATCGTCTTTTCGAGTTTCCGGCCCATCCGGCGCCGGTCATAGACCACGGCGGCTGCAACCGATCCCCAATAGTTCACGACGTCGAACGGGCCGGTAGCTGCGTTCAAACCGGCGGCGAATCCCCTACCCCAGGATCGGGGCAGGCGACTCATGACGCGGACCAAAGGCAAGAGGGACCTGACGATCATGTACCCGAAGACCATGTGGAAGAGCAGTTCCTCGTTGGTCCAGCGGGTACCGTTACTCTTGCGTTGCAGATCCGACGGCGTCGCGCTCGCCAGCCAACTGTTCAGCTCCCGAAGGGCCCGTCGGTATCCTGCGAGGCATTCTTCCCGGGCCGGATCCATGGCTCCAGTGTCCCGCAATCGGCGGCGGAAGAAGCGCTGATCGTGTCAAGTGTTTTCCGGCCCCGGTGGGTCGGTCAAATCTGGTCCGGTGCGGCAGGGCCCGTAAAAAGCTTCATGCCCTCGGAAACGAACCTGCGTTCATCCTGTTTCAGGCGGTGAGCGCATATCCTTCGCGGATCCAGGCCAGCATCTCGGCGTCAATCTCTGAAGGGTCCTTCAGGATGACTTCGTTATGCCACCGGTTAGCAGATACCCGCTCGGCGCGGTGCACACGATCAGATTCGAGTTGCCTGTCCAAAACAATGTTGACCAGAATCCCGCCTCGGCGGGGATGGATCCCCAGAAACGCGCGCCCGTGAGCGACATGGAACGACGAGGCGTTCTCCTGCAACTCACACCCGTCAAGCGCAGAAATCTGATCGAGGAGGGCACCGTAAACGCCCGAGGAAACGGGATCGCCATCAATGCGTTCTCTTGCGGTACGTGCCATTCTGCCAGCATAAGGCGAAGGCTTGTCTCCGAGCCTATGGCCCATGCCTCACCATCCTCCGGTTACCCCCGTGCCGGACCGCCACCGGACGGATCGAGAGGCCCTCGACCCGGGCGAAGTGGGGCTAGAAATAACCGCCCTACCAGGGGCATCTCAACCTGTCACAGTCAAAACGCCGACGGCTTAGTTTTCCACGAGTTCGGCGTAGAGCTTTTGGACGCGGGCATTGATGTCGTCGCGGACCAGGCGCATGCGGTCCATGCCTTCGATGCCACGAGCGGAGGGTTCGTCGGTTTCCCACGTCAGGACGCGGGCCGTGCCGTGGCGTTCGAGTTTGGCTTCGGTGCCCAAGACAACGACGACGTCGGCGGCGTCCAGCACGTCGTCCGTGATGGGTTTGGGGTGCTCGCCGGCGATCCCGATACCGAGCTCCTTCAAGGACTCCACGGATTCTAGATTCAAAGAGCTTCCGGGATTTGTGCCGGCCGAGTAGACAGCGACGGCGTCGCCGGCAAGGTCTCGCATGAGTGCCGCAGCGAGTTGGGATTTGCCGCCGTTCTTGCTGCAGACGAACAGGATATGTGGGGTCTTACGGTTTTCGGTCATGAATGTCATTCTTCCTGCTGTTCGGATGCGCTCAGCAGCGCATGGTGGGTGCTCAGAGTTCGCCGGAGCGTCCGTGGGTCAGGCCGGTGGGGAACCCGACGAGGACCGGCTCGGGAGCGGCGCAGCAGCCGGCGTCTTCGGACGATGCCCTCGTGTTCGTGGCGGGGACGTCGCAGCTGGTGCCGGCATCGGTGGAGCAGACTCCTGTTTCGGGCAGTTCAAGCTGGACGGTGTCAGCGGCTGCCTGGTCTCCGGCGAGGGCGGCAGCGATGGAGCGGACCTGTTCGTAACCGGTGGCCAGCAGGAAGGTCGGGGCACGGCCATAGGATTTCATGCCCACGATGTAGAAGTCCTTCTCAGGGTGCGCCAGAAGCCTCGCGCCGTGCGGAGGCACCGTGCCACAAGAATGGAATTCGGGATCGATCAGCGGGCCGAGCCCCACAGGTGCTTCGACGGCGGGGTCAAGGTTGAGTCGGAGTTCGCGGAGCATGTCCAGATCGGGGCGGAAGCCGGTGCAGGGCACGACGACGTCAACCTGTAGCGTGCGGCCGTCGCCTGCGGTGACGGTCAGGTGGGAGTCCAAGGATTTCAGCGAGCTGATGCCGAATCCGGTGTGCAATTCGATCTTTCCAGACTCCACAAGGCGCCGAAGCCTTCCGCCAAGCTGACCGCGGGCAGGTAGCCCATCGGCGTCCTCGCCGCCATAGACCTTTTCGGCGGAAGCGCCCCGGACTGCCCACAGGATTCGGGTTCCGGGCTCGTCCCTAGTGAGCTCCGTCAGGTTTATGAGGGTGTTGGCGGCAGAGTGTCCGGCACCGACTACCAGGACACGGCGTCCGGCGAAGGACTCGCGATCGCGACCTGTCACGTCCGGCAGAGGTGAGGAGATCCAGGCAGCTGCAGCGTGTTCACCGATGGCAGGCAGCCCTGAGGTGCCCAAGGGGTTGCGGGTGGACCACGTTCCGGAGGCATCGATCACACCTGACACCCGGTAGTGGCGGGTCCCACCGCCGTCGTGCTCAACCCGCACAAGGAATGGTGTGGAGTCGCGTTCACAGACGTGCGTCTTGTCCAGCCCTACGCGGGTGACCGCGCCAACCCGCGCACCGGTCTGGAGCCGGGAGCGGATGGCAGGAAGGGCGGACAAAGGTGCCAGGTAGTTGTCGACGAGTTCCCCGCCGTAAGGCAGTGCGGTCAGGCGCGGCGTCTCCCAGCCGGACGCCTCCAACAATCTCACGGCCGCGGCGTCGAGGTTGAAACGCCAAGGTGAGAACAGGCGGATGTGCCGCCAGTGTTCGATCGCGGCGCCCGCGGTCGGGCCCGCTTCGAAGATCACCGGTTCCAGTCCACGCTCCAAGAGGTGCGCGGCTGCGGCCAGGCCGATGGGCCCGGCTCCGATCACGGCAATGGGAAGCTCGTTCATTGAATCCAGGCTCCTCTGTTTCATCCATGGACTTACTACGGTGCTGCGCTACTTTGCGGCAGGGGTGAGGGACTCGATCAGGCCCTCGATGCGGGTCCTGATCTCGTCCCGGATCGGACGGACGGCTTCGATGCCCTGGCCGGCCGGGTCTTCGAGGACCCAGTCCTCGTAGCGTTTACCGGGGAAGTACGGGCATTCGTCGCCGCAGCCCATGGTGATGACGACGTCGGATTCCTTCACGGCTTCGGTGGTGAGGATCTTTGGGATTTCGGCGGACATGTCGATGCCAAGCTCGGCCATGGCCTCGACGGCGGCGGGGTTGACTTTGTCAGCGGGCTGGGACCCGGCGGAACGGACCTCAATCCGCCCATCAGCAAGGGCGGTGAGGAAAGCGGCAGCCATCTGGGAACGCCCGGCGTTGTGGACACAGACGAAGAGAACGGAGGGTTTCTTGACAGTTTCAGTGCTCATGAGAGGGCCTTTCGATCGGGTGCAGAAGCCGGCAAAGCCAAGGGTAAAGGCGCAGGCAACGCCACAATGGCTGGGTACAGCGCGCGGATCAGGAAGAACCCGACGGCGCCGCCCAGCAGCTGGGCGAGGATGAACGCCGGGGCGGAGGCCGGGGCAATCCCGGCGAAGGTGTCTGTGATGGTCCGGGCCACGGTTACGGCAGGGTTTGCGAAGCTGGTGGAGCTGGTGAACCAGTAGGCGGCGGTGATGTAGCCGCCGACGGCGAACGCCACGCGGTCGGCCCGCCCGGAGCGGATGGTGCCGAAGATGACCAGGAGCAGCCCGATAGTGGCGATGACTTCGCCGAGCCACAGCCCTCCCCCGGCGCGTTCATGCGTGGAGAGTGTCACGGCGTCGAGGCCGAACATCAGGTTGGCGAGCGCGGTCCCTGCCAGGCCTCCGACGAACTGGGCAGCGATCAGCGCCAAGGCGGTGGGCGTATCCAGGATCCCCAGGGCGCGCTCCACCAAAGTGACCACTGGGTTGAAGGATGCCGAGACCGGCTGCAGCGCCAGGATCAACGCCACGAGAGCGGCGCCGGTGGCGACGCTGTTCTGCAGGAGCTGCAGTCCGACGTCGTTCGGGGACAGTCGCGAGGCCATGACGCCGGACCCCACCACGGCCATCACGAGGAAAGCGGTGCCTGCGAACTCCGCCACGGACCGCCGCGTCAGCACGCTCACTGGCCCTGTCCCCCGATCAAGGCCGCCAGGCCGGACAAGGCATCGGTGCGTGCGCGGTAGTAGACCCACACGCCGCGCTTTTCGCGCTCCAACAGCCCCGCTTCGTGCAGGACCTTCAGGTGGTGGCTGATGGTCGGCTGTGACAGCTCAAAGGCGTCGTTCAAATCGCATACGCAGGCTTCGCCGCCCTCGTGGGATGCAACGAGCGACATTAGCCGGAGCCGCACCGGATCGCCCAGCGCCTTCAGCAGGGGCACGATCCCCGCGGCTTCCGATTCCGAGAGCGGTTCCCTGGCTAGCGGCGAACAACACTCCACCGTTTGGACGGGCGTTAATTGCAAAGACATAGACACTCGTAAATATTCACATCTGTCGATGTTTAAGGCAAGGCCGCGGCGACAACGAAGTCTTCCGACTCTCCGGCAAGCACAAATCGGAACACTGTGTGAAAACTTGTTAAGATGGGGTTGTCCATCGCGAAGGAGCAACTTTGAGTTCGTCAACATCACCTCCCCTGATCCCGGAGCAGCGCCATCAGGAGATTCTTCGTTTGCTTCGCCGCGAGGGGGTGCTGAGCATCCGCAGCCTCACGGAATCCATGAACGTCTCCCACATGACCATCCGGCGCGACATTACAGCCCTCGAAGATGCCGGGCATGTGTTGTCGGTCCAAGGAGGCGTGCGTTTGGCGGAGGGGACCAGCCAGGAACCTCCCCGGGAGAGGGAATCCCGAGCGCAGCTGGAGCTGCCGCGGAAAAAAGCAATCGCCGAGCTTGCGTCCCAGTTCGTCGAAGACGACATGGTCCTGTTCCTCGACGCCGGTACAACCTGCCAGTCCGTAGTCCCCTATCTGGGCGCCCGGAAGAACATCACCGTGGTCACCAACGATTTTTACGTGGTCACGTCCCTATTCGCATACCCGAACGTTGAGACCATCCATACCGGCGGCGTGGTGGATGCTTCCAGCGCCTCAAGCTCAGGCCGCATGGCGGCCGACGCCATCAAGCACATCAACATCGATCTGTTCTTCATGAGCACGGGCGCATGGAGCCTGTCCCGCGGCGTCACGACGCCGTCCATGGACAAAGTGGAAATGAAACTGGCCGCGCTCGAGTCAGCGTCGCGCTGCTTCCTGCTGGCGGACAGCACCAAGTTCGGAACCTTTGCGAAGTTCCGGGTCGCGCCGATCGAGCAACTCGACGCCGTTGTCACCGACGATGAACTGGCACAGGACACCCGGGATAACATCCAGGAATTGGGCGTCACAGTGCACGTCGCGGCAGCGAACGGTTCCGGACGCTAAACACCGACGTCCGATGCCGGCGTAGCCTTACGCCGATCCGGCCCGTTTCCGGCGGTCGTTCTTGCCGCGGAGGTCGCGGTTCAGGCGGCGGTCACCGTGGTAGAGCAGCGACTCCCAGTCGACCTGTTCCGGGGTTTTGGGGATGATGGCCGGAGGCTGCGCTTTCGGCTTTTTGGGCTCGACGTACAGCCAGTTCAGCACGCCAAGGTACATGTCCACTCCGGAGTTGGCCAGTCCGATGTAGGCCCGGATCGCTCCGGCGGCCATGACGGCGTTGAAGGCAGCGAATGCCGCATTGCCCCAGTTTCCGAGTTGCCAGTTGCGCCAGACGGTCAACAAGGAGAACGCGACGATCAAGTACGGAGCGAGGACGTAGAGGGCCGGGGCCGCCGTGCGGTCCTTGACCTTCGGGGTGCGGACGAACGGGATCTTGTCTCCCGTGAGCGCTTGCTGGAGGGACTTCAGGACACCGGCAAGATTGACCGGCAGGAGCACAAGGTTGAAGCCGTAGATCCGGAAGATGTCGCTGAACCGGTGGCCGCAGTCCCGCAGGTCGCTGCCCATCGCCAGGAAGTAGGGCAGGGCCGCGAGGAAGACCAAGGGGCTGAGGAGACGGCTGTCGTAGGGGTACGCGAGGAGGAACAGCAGCCCGAAGCTCGCCCAGGTGATGGAGGCCATGTAGTTGACCCGCAGAAGGATTTCACGGAAGAGCAGTGGCCGTGCTTGGCGGGTGCGGTTGCGGATCTGTTCCCAGAGTTTGGGCAGGATCAGCAGTCCGCCGTTGGCCCATCGCCGTCGCTGCACCACGAGCGATCCAAAGTCCGGCGGGGTGGCGCTGTAGCTGAGCCGCTCCGGGTAATTGGCCAGGGTCCAGCCGTGCTTGCCAAGGTCCACGCTGGACTCGGTGTCTTCGATGACAGTGCGGTCCTGGATGTAGGTCCTGACCTCGAAGCCGCCCACCGTCGAGATCTCGACGATGTCTTCCAGGGCGCGTTTGCGGATCACGGCGTTCGCCCCCACCCAGAACGTCGCGCCGTATTGGGTCATCCCTTGGTGCTGGATGTGCTGGATGTCCGTGGTGGCCCCGGCGATGCGTTCGATCCGGGTCGGGGCACCGCGGAAGGAGGAGTACGGGGTCTGGGTGACGGCTACCTGCTCATTGCCCGGGGATTCGAGGAGATGAACCAGGCGGAGGCAGTAGTCGCGCAGCAGCATCGAGTCCGCGTCCAGCGTCAGGACGTAAGTGGTGTCCGGGACCGACAGCACATCGCCGTCGTCGACCCCTGCGGGCCGCAAGACGGTGCCGTCGGCTGTCTGTTCCGGGTGCCAGGTCCCGCCCATGAGCGAAAGGTAGGCGTTCAGGTTCATTGCCTTGTTGGCCTCGTGGGAGAGGCTCGCGAACCGCTTCCGCTCGAACGTGGACACCCGGGCGTTGAAGATCCAGGTCAGCCGCGCGTACAGCTCAGCGATGCGTTCCGGGCCGGGCGAGGTCCGCTGTGCGTTGGCGGCCGTCAGGGCCAGGATCACGAGGCGTAGTTCCCGGGCCAGGCCCATGAGGACCAGGTCCACGAAGAACTCATCCACGTGGTCCTCGACGGACTCGGTCTCGGCCATAGCTTCGAGCCATTCCGCAGCGTATTGGTATTCGGCGATCAGCCGCTCAACTTCGGTGCCGGCGTTAGTGCCGGCCCCCGGTTCAGGTTCTTGATCACGACGACGACGGCGGTACCTCGCGTAGGCGGCGTTGACCCTCGCCGCTGGTTCCTTGAGGGTGTCCGTGATCTGGCTGGCGAGCGCGCGGGTGGCTTCGAGGCGCCGGAGCACGTCGGGGTCTTCCGGGAAGGGTGGATCATCGAGAAGCAGCACGACGCTCAGGTCCGGGAATTCCTGCAGGACCGCGGACCACATGGTGCCGCGGACTACTTCCGGTTCTTCCGCGTAGGAAGGAATCAGCACGGTAATGCCCTCGGAGTAGTCAAAGAAGTGCCGGTCCAGTTCTCCTCGGGGAACGCGTCGGTGGGCCCGGAAGCGGGTCAGGGCGCCTTGCCGGGCGGTGAGGTACATCAGGGCCGAGAACGTCAGGAAGGACACCACCACCAAGTAGGAGAGGGATTCGGCGCCGAAGCGGAATCCGGCGCCGGGGTTGTCCACCAGCTGTTTGAGGACGGTCGTGACCACATAGCCGAGCCAGGCGAGCACGGTGGTGAGGACGCCGATCCGGCCGAGGACTATTTTGCGCCGCGATGGTGCAGGGTGGACGATCGAGAGCGGTTCAGATCGTTTCTCTGCTCCCCACTGACGCTTTCGGGCTTTTGAAGACTGCCCGTCAGCCGTTCCTTGGTCATCGGGGCGTAGCAGCACGATCTGATCCGACATGAATCCCCATTCGCGGTCCGTGCGCCCCCAGCGGGCGCGCGGCACAATGCAGGCGTAATGTGACGGCCCGCAGTACAGTGCGCCCCTATGATAGGCGAACGACGCGTAGTTGGGACAAGACTCGTGGAAATGCTACGCCAAGCTGCGAAGCTACCACCGGAGTGAAGTCTTTCCCGGACATCCGCGAAGTCCTATTCGAATGCTCTGGGGGTATCTCTGTGTCGAAGCGCTTTCCCGGCCGCCGGCTGTCCGTCCTGCGTTTGGGCATCCTTTGCGTCATCGTGGTCGCGGCGGTCACCGCGGGCTACCTCGGCCTCCGCAACGTCCAGGATGTGAGTGCCGCCGCATCCATGCCTTCGGTGTTTTCCGGCTATGTGGACGTGACAGCGACGCCGCGCTTCGCGTTCGAAGATCCAGCCGTCCCCAGCGCGAAAGCCGTGGTGCTGTCCTTCGTCGTCGCCGATCCGAAGCAGGGCTGCGCCCCGTCCTGGGGTGCGGCATATAGCCCGGACCAGGCAGCTTCCGACCTCGACTTGGACCGGAGGATCGCCCGTCTCCGTCAGCTTGGAGGGGCCACAGCGGTTTCCTTCGGCGGGATGAACAACAACGAACTCGCGGTTTCCTGCAAAGACACGAAGGCCCTGACAGACGCCTACCGGCAGATTGTGGATCGCTACGACGTCGCGACGGTAGATCTCGACGTCGAAGGCGTCGCCTTGGGCGACATATCCGCTGCCGACCGACGGGCGCAGGCCATTGCCGCCCTTCAGAAGGAGCGCAAAGCCAGCGGCAAGCCCCTCGCCGTCTGGCTGACCCTTGCGGCCGACCCGGACGGCCTCACGAGCCAAGGCCAGGTCATCGTGGCGCACACTCTCGCGGGCGGCGTGGAACTGGAGGGCGTGAACATCATGACGATGGATTTCGGCGCCAGTAAGCCTGCAGCTTGGAGCATGTCCCGTGCCGCGGAATCAGCTGCGGATGCGGCCCACGGACAGCTCGCCGCCCTCTACCGCAACGCAGGAACCGACTTTGGCAGCGAAACCCTCTGGCGCAAGCTTGGCCTGACCGTCATGGTGGGCCAGAACGATATCGCCGGCGAAATATTCACCCTCGATGACGCAGCCACCATGAACAGCTTCGTCAAAGACAAGGGCCTCGGCAGGTTGTCGATGTGGTCCATGAACAGGGACAGGACGTGCAGCCCCAACTACCCCGATTTGAGCAGGGTCTCCGACAGCTGCAGCGGGGTGGTCCAGGGTTCCCAACTGTTCTCTTCCACCCTTGCCAATGATGTGGCGTTGCCTACTCCGGCTGTGGTTCCATCGCCTACAGCCACTGCCTCAGTCAGTGCGACGCCCACCATCGATGACCCGGCGACCAGCCCTTATCCGATATGGAGCACCTATGCCGCATACACCGCGGCGGACAGGGTGGTCTGGCACGGCAGCGTCTACGAGGCAAAATGGTGGACCCGCGCCGACGTCCCGGACAACCCGGTCCTGCAGGGCGGCGCCACCCCATGGAAACTCGTGGGTCCGGTGCTGCCCGGAGACAGGCCAAGCCCCAAGGCGACGGTGCCCGCGGGAACCTTCCCGGCATGGGCGCCGGAGACGATCTATCACAAGGGCGACCGCATTCTCTTCGAAGGCTCCGCATTCGAGGCCAAGTGGTGGACTCAAGGAGATAGTCCGGAAGCCGCAATCCAGGGTGCCCCGGACTCCCCGTGGGCAAAATTGACCCCAGCCCAGATCCTGACCCCGTCGCCCACCACGCCAGCTCCCTGAGCTTAGGCGCGAGCTGGCAGCTGATGCCCTCAAAATCGCTTCCTGAGGGCATTTGCTGCCTGTTCGGGGTGGGGTTGGGACGAAGCGGCAGACGCCGTCCCCCAAATGCGCTTGCAAGCTCATGCCCCGTTAATGTCCGGCAGCCCCGAAAGTGTAACTAACCGCTTGACGTTGAGTGAGCTGCGTGGCCTTAGCCTGGGCGAAGGGCAATTCCTACGACGGGTTTTGCAACTTGAGTTTCATCCCGGGCTTGAAGGAGGCAGTGTCCTCGGGGGACAGCGAAAACATCCCAGGGAGCTTGTTGTCAGTTACCAACTGCCTGACTGGTATCCCAAAACGGGCTGCGACGGCACCGGGGTTATCTCCGGCCTGCACAATATAGACATCCGGTTGGCCCGACGCGTCCTTCTCGTATTCGCCACTGGCTCCCGGCCGCTCATGGTCGACTCCCCGCAGATCAACGACAGTCCCTGGTGCCGGCTCGGCGTCTATGGCCTTCGCCTGAAATGCTTTGAGGCTTTCTTCCTTGAGCCCGAATGCTTTCGCAATAGACGCCCAGGTATCCCCGGCGACCGTCGTGTACTTCACCGGCAGCTTGTAGGAACTCAGACTCACCTTGCCGGCCACCTCAGGCAAGGGCGCACTGGAACTGGATGCACTAGCCACCGCGGCTTGAGGTGGCGGAGAAATACTGGGGGAAGGTGCGGGCTCCGAATAGGCACAGGATGCCAGCAACATTGCCGACGCGGCCAGCAAAGAGAGCGATCCTATCGTCCGTACATGGAAGCTGCCGATACGAATGTAAGCCTTCAAACCATCCCCCTGAGTTGCGCCGCCGCCCACGGCAGCACGATGCGTGCTCAGTCAAAGATTAACCCAAGCCAGCTCACACCGGGGCGAGCCATACTGCTTCACCCCCGGGTTCTTAGGTGCAGGTGAATTGGCCGGTCTTGGGTGTGCCGGTCCAGGTGTTGCTGGTGCCGGGGACGGGGTATTGGTTTTGGACGGTCCAGTTCCAGGTTCCGAGGTGGGGGACGATTTTCGCGGTGTAGGTTCCGCCGCCGCTTTGGTTGCTGGTGCCGGTGAAGACGAC